>NZ_JAYMEM010000004.1:0-89419 GCF_037029465.1 Mesoflavibacter sp. CH_XMU1404-2
CCAATTGCTAAATCCATCTGCATTACAATTTGCTCTTACATATACTTCGTAAGCTGTACTTGGTGTTAAACCTGTTGCTGGGTAAGGATCATTAGTTGAAGTTACAACACCATCTGTGGTTGGTACTCCTGTTCCTGCTGGTTGTACCCAAATTTGCCACTCTGTCTCTGATCCGCCTGCTAACCATGTTATATCTGCTGCATTTTCACTAAGCGTAGTTGCTGTTAAATTTAAAGGATCTGGACATGTAACTTCAAAAATTGAAACATCATCAAATGCAAATCCTTCATCTTGTACAGACCCATCAGATCCAAATGCTATTCTAAATTGCACACTACTCTGACCTGCTAATCCTACTAAAGCATGACGCGCAATTACCCATCCGTTAGAACCGGAACCATCTCTTCCTGTCCATCCTTCTTGTTGTCCTCCTGGCGCGCCATTAATGGTTGTATCTGTATACCAGTTGTTGGGATCTCCAAATGCTCCTACATTTTGCCATGTTGCTCCTCCATCTATTGATGATTGTAAAACTGTTCCGTCCCAACTAAATTCTGATTCCCACCATATACTCATCTCAATACTTGGGGCTGTCAAAGCTGATAAATCAAATATTGGACTTGTTACAAAAGAGTCTTCGTTATTGTTGTAGTTTCCTGTTAGGTTGGTTGCCCATGAGTTAACACCTGATGCAGCACTATTTATAACTGTTGCTGCTGGTGTACCTAAAGCCCATGTACCTGTACCGCTTGCTGTCCAGCCTCCATCACCAGATTCGAAATCTTCTGAGTAAGGATAACTGGTAATTTGTGAAAATGATTGTATGCTCGAAAATAAAGCAATCAAACAAATTAGTAGAGTAGTTTTTTTCATATTAATTAATGAGATGTTTAGTTTTAGAAACATCTAAGCTATTAAAAAAAACCTACTACTACTTGCCCTAAATAGTTAATATAGATAAAATGTTTTAATTTATCGTTTAAAAGAAAACAGCGACTAATCCTTTAATGACTATCGATTAAGGGGCAGGATTAGGTGTTACGGAATGAATTTGATTTATTTTTTCTAAAATTTCTGAAGATAATTCAATATTAATGCTTGAAATATTTTCTTTAAGTTGCTCTAAATTAGTTGCTCCAATAATATTACTAGTTATAAATGGTCTTTGATTAACAAAAGCCAATGCCATTTGCGCTAAGCTAAGATTATTAGCTTCTGCTAGCTCTAGATATTTTTTTGTTGCAATTGTTGAATTTTCACTACTGTATCTAGCAAATCTTGGAAACAATTTTAATCTAGAGTTTTCTGCAGCTGTTCCTTTTATATATTTTCCAGATAATACACCAAATGCCATCGGCGAATAAGCCAACAACCCTATATTTTCTCTTATAGAAATTTCAGCCATGTCTCCTTCAAAAACTCGGTTAATTAATGAGTAAGCATTTTGAATGGTTATCGGTCTTATTAAATTATGCTTTTTAGACTCTTCTAAATAGCGCATTGTTCCCCATGCTTTTTCATTAGAAAGTCCTGCAAAACGGATTTTCCCTTCTTTTTTTACAGCCTCTAACTGCTCTAAAACGTCTTTAAAATTATCTTCCCATTGGTCATTTGGATTATGATTATAATCTCTTACCCCAAACGTATTAGTTTGTCGTTCTGGCCAATGTAATTGAAATACATCTATATAATCTGTTTGAAGTCGTTTTAGTTCTTTTTCTACAGCATCTTTAATTGATCCTTTTTGAAATCCTGATGTACGTATGTGCGCTGTATAATCTCCTGGTCCAGCTATTTTGGATGCGATAACAACTTTTTCTCTATGTCCTGTTTTTTTAAGCCATGCCCCTATTATTTCACTAGTTCTTCCTTGTGTTTTTGCTTCGGCAGGAACTGGATATAGCTCTGCTGTATCTATAAAATTCACGCCTTGTTCTAACGCATAATCTAATTGCGCATGACCTTCTTGTTCGGTGTTTTGATTTCCCCAAGTCATAGTACCTAGGCAAATTTTACTTACTTTTATATCTGTGTTTGGAAGCGTTGTATATTTCATTTTTTGGATAGTTTACTTTTTAACAAATATAAAAAGACCTTTAATTAAATAATTTAACTAAAGGTCTAAATGTTTGTTAAGAAATTTTTACTGAAAGTTGGCTGAAAATTTTAGTCCTATTTTTATTAAAGAACCTTTACTTAAGCCTGCACTTCGACTGCGCTCAGTGTGACACGTTAGGGATTATTCATTATTATTTATTTCAAATTAACGTATTCATGATTACTTCGTAGTTGAGCAATTGTTGGAGCACATCTTTGATTGCGACTTGCGAAAGCCCGACCCTTGTGTTAACGCCCTAATTATTTAACAACTCTGTGATTTTGTCTAATTTTGGTGTTAAAATAACCTCTATACGACGGTTTTTTGCTTTTCCTTCTGCTGTGTCGTTAGTTGCAACAGGAGCATACTCGCCACGACCTGCAGCTGTTAAACTTTCTGGATTGATATTTTTATTTTCTTGAAGAATATTTACTATAGCTGTAGCACGTTTAGTCGATAAATCCCAATTGTTTTTAACGTTTCCGTTACCAGAATACGGATCATTATCTGTATGTCCTTCTATCAATACTGAAATATCTGGATTATCTGCCAACACAGTTCCTAACTGCTTTACTGCTTGTTTACCTTGTGTTCCTACTGCCCAACTACCAGATTGAAATAACAATTTATTTTCCATAGATACATAAACTTTTCCGTTACGTTTTTCTACGGTTAAACCTTTACCTTCAAAATCTACTAACGCGCTTGAAATAGCATCTTTTAATGCATTCATTTCGGCTTCTTTTGCAGATATTATAGCCTCAAGATCTGCTACGCGTTGCGATCTTGCTTCAAGTTCTTTTTTTAACTGCTCTAATCTAGCGTTTTCAGAAGCTAATGCTTGCTCTTTAGCTTCTAATTGCGCTAATAATTCTCTGTTCTTTTTTGTATTTGCTGCAATTGCAGAACTACTATTAGCTTCTAAAGCGTCATAAGATGCTTTTAAAGTATCATAATTAGTTTTTGTTGCTGCTAGATCTGCTTGTAATTGGTCGCGTTTTGCTACAGCTTCGTCATATTTTGCTTGTAATGAAGCTAAGTCATTTTCAGCTTGATTTTTTGCTTTTAGCAAATCGTTATTTTGGTCTTTTAAAGATCTATTTTCTTTCTTTAAATCTGCATATTTACTTTCTAGCTCTTTGTACACTTTTGGCGATACACAACTTGATAATACAAAAGTTGAAAGCATTAAAGTTAAAAAGGTGTTTTTCATTGTTTAATTTATTTGGGATTGTTGTTTATTAGTTTTCTAGTTCTAGCAAAATTGGACAATGGTCACTATGTTTTGCTTCTTGTAATATAACTGCTCTTTTTATTTTTTGTTGTAATGGCTCGCTAACCATTGCGTAATCTAAACGCCATCCTTTATTGTTTGCTCTTGCATTGGCCCGGTAGCTCCACCAAGAATATTCTTGCCTTTCTGGATGAAGATATCTAAAAGAATCAATAAAACCGCTATCTATAAAGCTTGTTAACCACTCGCGCTCTTCGGGTAAAAACCCTGAAACGCCTTTCATTTTTGGGTTATGAATATCTATTTCTTCATGACAAATATTGTAATCTCCGCAAACAACTAGGTTTGGTCGTTCTTGGCGTAAATCATTTAAATATTGATGAATCATGTCCATATATTCAAATTTGTGCGATAATCTAGCATCGTTTGTTCCAGAAGGCAAATACATGCTCATCACCGATAAATGTCCAAAATCTACACGCAAGTTTCTACCTTCAAAATCCATAGATTCTATTCCGGTTCCAAATTCGACATGATCTGGTTCGGTTTTACACAACACTGCTACACCGCTATAGCCTTTTTTTTGTGCGCTAAACCAATAATTATAATGGTAACCGGCTTCTTTAAACAAGTCCAAATCTAGCTGTTCTTCCATTGCTTTTATCTCTTGCAAACACAAAATATCTGGATTTGCACTTTTTAACCAATCTATAAATCCTTTGTTTATTGCGGCTCTAATTCCGTTTACGTTGTACGAGATAATTTTCATCTTAATTATTAATTTCTGCTAAAATAAATAATGCTTTACTTTTACAAGATGAATTATCGCCTTTTTAACCAAAAAATATTAACAAAATAAAGTAACAATTTTGCTGTTATAGCTATAGATGAAACATTGCTTTACCATTTTTATTTTCTTGTCAGTCGTTTTTGCTTTTGGGCAAGACCAAGATGCTTTTTTGGTAAAGAAAACCTTCGCCGTTAAAGACACCATAAAAGTGGATAGCGTAAGTATTAATTCTAATTTTTTTGAACTAAAAACTAAAAGCAATCAGGTTTTAGATTCTACGTATTATGCTATTGATTTTGCAACGTCAACGCTTCAACTTTTAAAACCTATTGAAGGAGATTCTGTAATAGTAAGCTACCAAAAATATCCTGAATTTTTAACTAGAACTTACCAACAATTTGACAAAAGCGTTATTGTAGAAAGTACTGCAAATGTTGATAAACTTGTACAACTTAGGCAACCCAACATCACTAACACTTTTACGCCTTTTGATGGCTTAACCACTACTGGTAGTATAAGTCGTGGCGTCACTATTGGTAACAACCAAAATTCAGTTTTGAATAGCGAATTAGATTTGCAAATCACTGGTAAATTAAACGACAAAGTCTCACTGCGCGCCAGCATACAAGATGCCAACATACCATTACAAGAAAGTGGTTACTCACAGCGTTTAGACGAGTTTGACCAAGTGTTTTTAGAGCTTTTTAGTGACCGTTGGGCAATACGCGCTGGAGATATCGATTTACAAAACAACAACTCTTATTTTGCTAGTTTTTCTAAGCGTGTACAAGGCTTACAAATAAGAGCTAGCTTGGGTAACGAAGACCATCAAACCAATCTTTTTGCGTCTGGCGCTTTGGTACGCGGACAATTTACAAACTATCAATTTACTGCTCAAGAAGGTAATCAAGGTCCGTATAAGTTGCAAGGTCCAAGTGGAGAGCTATTTGTACTTATCGTTTCTGGAAGTGAAACCGTTTACGTAAATGGCGTACCGCTAAAAAGAGGAGAAAACGAAGATTATATTATAGATTACAATGCAGGTGAAATTATTTTCAACGCAACATATCCAGTAACTTCAGAAATGAGAATTAGTGTCGATTTTCAATATTCTGAAAGAAATTATTCTAGAATTGTCGCTTTTGGAGGTGGAAATTACAGCAGTGAAAAACTGAAAATTGGCGCTTCTGTCTATTCAGAAAACGACTCTAAAAACAATCCGTTACAGCAAAATATTTCTCAAGCACAAGCTGAAATTTTAAGCAACGCAGGTGATGATCAAAATCTAATGACAGCGCCTTCTGAAGTCCCAGAAGCCTATAATGAAAATAGAATTTTATATAGAAAAGAGATTATTAACGGAGAAGAAATTTACATATTCTCTAACAATCCAGATGACGAGCTTTACAGCGTTACCTTTACTTTAGTTGGAGACAACCAAGGTGATTATGAGTTATCATCGTCAAATGCCATTAATAATATTTATGAATACGTTGTGCCAATAAACGGCATACCACAGGGTAATTACGCACCTGTAGTACAATTAGTAGCGCCAACACTTTTACAAATTGCTGTGATAAATGGAGAATACGCGCCAAGTGAAAAAACAAACGTTAGTTTTGAATTAGCCGGTAGCAAAAACGACCTTAACTTATTTTCTAATTTAGATGATGAAAACAATAATGGTTATGCAGGTAAATTAACCGTACAACAGTCCATAATCAAACAAGATAGTCTTTGGAATCTAAGTGCAATAGCAGATGTAGATTACATCAATCAAGATTTTAAAACTATACAACGTTTATACCGACCAGAATTTAATCGCGACTGGAATTTAAGTCAAAACAGCACTAATCTTCAAAATACAACCTTAGGAAATCAAGCTTTAATTTCGGCAGGTTTTGAGGCTTTTCACCCAGAAAAAGGAAATGCTAGCTACAACTTTCAGCATTTAAATTACTCTGGAACATTTATTGGAAGCAAACACAATTTAAACACCAATTTAAGACTTAAAAAACTTAATATTTCATCACAAACAAGTCTGTTAAATTCGGATGGAACGCTAAACGAATCTCGATTTTTCAGAACCTACAACAAAGCCATTTACACCTTAAAAAAGCAATGGTTTGGGACTGGTTTTTCTACTGAGGAAAACAAAGAGCGTATTAAAGAAACACAAGCTTTTACAGATCTATCTCAACGTTTTACAGCTTATCAAGCCTTTACAGGAATTGGTGACAGCACCAATGTTTTTGCAGAAGTTGGTTATAAATTTAGGGTTAATGACAGTATTCAAAATCAAAAATTAACTCGCGTTAACACCTCTAATACATACTATTTAGATTCACGTTTGATAAGTAACAAAAACACCAATCTATCAATGTATGTTAATTACCGTACGTTGACTTATGAAGATGAAGACATTGCTGACGAAAACTCTTTAAACTCACGCATATTATTCAACCAAAAGTTCTTAAAAAATGGCATTATTTGGAACACTGCTTTCGAGACTAATTCTGGTTCCTTACCGCAACAAGACTACACTTACGTGCAAGTAGAACCAGGTCAAGGTGCATACACTTGGATTGATTACAATAATAACGGCATACAAGAATTAGAAGAATTTGAAATTGCTCAATTTACCGATCAAGGTGAGTATATTCGTGTGTTATTACCTAATCAAATTTATATAAAAACACACCAAAATAGATTGAGCCAAACCTTAACTTTAAATCCTATAAATTGGGTAAATTCTGAGCAAAAAGGAAAAAAATTATTGTCTAAATTTTATAATCAAACCAGTTATTTAATTGATAGAAAAATTAAAAGAAACGGTGATAATTTTGATTTAAATCCTTTTAAAAAAGACGAAGAAAATCAATTAGGACTTAACCAAAATTTTAGAAATGTACTGTTTTTTAATCGTGGCAAGCAACGCTATACAACGTCTTACACCTATTTAAACAATCAATCTAAAAGCACACTAAGTTTTGGTTTTATAGAAAACGAATTGAAAAGTCACCAATTAAATTTCACGCACAAAATAGCTAATAGTTGGTTGGTTACTTTAACGTCTACTTTAGAAAATCAATTTAATAGAAGCGAAAACTTTAGCAGTAAAAATTTCGATTTAGATACCGAAGCTTTCAACCCTAAATTATCATATTTATTAAATGATAATGTACAGTTTGACCTGTTTTATCAATACACAAACAAAGAAAACACCATTAATAATTTAGAAACTTTACAGCAGCAAAAATATGGTTTATCCTTTGCTTTTTCGCCTAAAAACAATGCGCAATCTGGTGCAATTTCTGCTGAATTTAACGTATTCAATAACGATTTTACAGGCAACGCCAACAGTCCTGTTGCCTATCAATTATTAGAAGGTTTACAACCAGGAAAAAACTTTACTTGGACACTTTTAGCGCAAAAAAAGCTGACTAAATTTTTAGATTTAAATCTTAATTATTTTGGTAGAAAAACTGAAACTTCCAAAACCATTCATACCGGTAATGTACAGTTAAAAGCTTATTTTTAAGCATTTACGTGTTTTAAAAACTTCCATTTGCTAAAACCCTTTAAAAAACGTATACTATGGCAATAACCACAATACGTTTTAATGAAAGATTTTATAATTATTGGCGCAGCTCAAGCAGGATTATCTATGGCTTATCATTTAAAGAAAAATCAAAAAGATTTTTTAATAATTGATAAAGAAGACCAAATTGGTGCCTCTTGGCTTAACCGTTGGAACTCGTTAAAACTATTCACACCAACCGAATTTAATCATCTTGCAGGAATGCCTTTTCCTGCACCTAAAGGACATTATCCAGACAAATACGAAGTCGCAGATTATTTTAAAGCTTATGTAGAAAAATTTGATTTCCCGTTACAATTAAACACACATGCAGAACGCATAGAAAAAGAAGACAATCATTTCACTGTAAAAACTAATAAAGGTGATTTAAAATGTAAAGAAGTTATTGTAGCTACTGGACCGTTTCACATTCCATACACGCCAAAATTTCATAATAATCTTTCCGAAGATATTTTTCAAATACATAGTAATTACTACAAAAATCCAGACCAACTCAAAGATGGTGCAACTTTGGTTGTTGGTGGCGGCGATAGCGGATTTCAAATTCTAGATGAAATTTCAGAAAAAACTAATAGAAAAACATACTTCTCAGGAAATACAGACATCAAAACTTTACCTCAAGAAATATTAGGAAAAACGCTTTGGTGGTGGTTTACCGTAACTGGCTTTTTAAGCTTTAGCAAAGACTCTTGGATTGGTAAAAAGATTAGCAAATCTAAACAACCAATTATTGGTACAGATGTAAAATCTATTATCAAAAGAGATAATGTTATACCAGTTGGATACACACTTGATGCAGAAGAAAACACTATTAAAACATCAAAAAAAACAATAAAAGATGTAAAAAATATTGTTTGGGCAACAGGTTATAAACCTAACTTTAATTGGATAAAAAACATCGAATTAACCCAAAATGGTTATCCTAAACACCACCGTGGAATTAGCACAACAGACGGACTATATTTTATTGGTTTACCGTGGTTACACACACGTGGATCTGCCACTTTAGGAGGTATAAAAAAGGACGCTAATTACTTAGCTAATAATATTTTATAAATAGAAATTCTTAATTAAAAACATTCTATATTAGCTGTCATATGTAACTTTTGTAACAGTTTAATAGCTGAAATTTTGTAATTTCGTATCGGTATGAGTAAAATTTTGGCATTAACATATTCGTTTTTGATTCTTATTCAAAGTTTCAACATTAACTTAGACGACATTTCTAAGATTAATGCCTTAATAGATCATGCACAATTTCATAAAGAAATGTATGGCGATTCTTTTTTTGATTTTTTAGCTGAACATTATGGAGAAGCTAGAGATAATCATGAAAGTGATCATAAAGAGCATGAAGACTTACCTTTTAAAGACAATCACCACATGTGTACACACATTAACTTGTCTTTTATAAGTCCAAATATTTCTTTTAAAATAAGTAATGAAGAATTTATAGAAATCCCATTCAATTTTTTCTACAAAGATTCTTTTACTTCATTCGAAAAATCTTCTATTTTTCAGCCTCCAAAACACGCATAATTTATTAAAACTTAGTTCTGATTTTTTGTTAAATCAGTCACATTTAAATGTTTAATTAATTATGAATTATGTTAGAAAAAATCATAAAATCAAGCTTAAATAATAAGCTTATTATTTTCCTTTTTACAGCATTTATTATTGGTTTCGGAATTTTCTCTTTGACCCAAATTCCTATTGGCGCTGTACCAGATATTACCAATAATCAAGTCCAAGTGATTACTACATCACGTAATTTATCAACCCAAGATGTTGAACAGTTTATTACTTATCCTGTCGAGCTAGAGATGGCAAATTTACCAGGCGTAGAAGAGATAAGATCAGTTTCAAAATTTGGTCTTTCTGTGGTAACGATTGTTTTTGAAGATAATATGGGCACTTACCTACCAAGACAATTAATTGCCGAAAAAATCAAGTCAGCTTCAGAAGTAATTCCAGATGGTTTTGGCTCTCCAGAAATGGGACCAATCACCACAGGTTTGGGTGAAATTTACCAGTATATTCTTGATGTTAAACCTGGCTACGAAGATCAATATACCACAACAGAACTGCGTACCATTCAAGATTGGATAGTAAGACGTCAACTATCAGGTATTCCTGGTGTTGTTGAAGTAAATACTTGGGGCGGATATTTAAAGCAATACGAAGTTGCTATTAACCCAAATAAGCTAAATGCAATGAATATTTCGGTATCCGAAATTTACGACGCATTAGAAAAAAACAATAGTGTTGCTGGTGGTGGTTATATTGAAAAAACTAATGAAGCCTATTTTATTCGTGGAGAAGGTTTGGTTAAAAACCTTGAAGATATAGAGCAAATCGTAGTAAAAAATGAAGGCGCGCCAATTTATATTAAAGACGTTGCTAAAGTAGGTTTTGGAAGCGCCACACGTTTTGGTGCCATTACTGGTAACGGTGAAGGCGAAAAAGTACTTGGGCAAATTATGATGCTTAAAGATGGTAACTCTAAAGCCATTATCGACGCCGTAAAAGAACGCGTAAAAGACATACAAAAAAGCTTACCCGAAGGTGTTTACATCAACGGATTTTTAGAACGTAGTGAGCTGATTGGAAAAACGACCTTTACCGTATCAGAAAACCTAATTTTAGGATCATTAATCGTCATATTTGTCGTGGTTTTATTACTTGGTAATTTGCGTTCAGGTTTGGTCGTTGCGTCTGTTATTCCGTTGAGTCTGTTATTCGCCATTTCGATGATGAACATCTTTGGTGTAGATGCCAATTTAATGAGTCTTGGTGCAATAGATTTTGGGATTATTATTGATGGCGCTGTAATTATTGTCGAGTTTATTGCTTTTAGAATTATTACCGAAAGTGAAAAACTAAAATTACTCACAAAAGAGGCAAAACAGTCTGAAATTGACCAAATTACGTTAAAAAGCGCCTCAAAAATGATGAATTCTGCCATTTTTGGACAATTAATCATCTTAATTGTATTCATTCCTATTTTATCATTAAGCGGTGTAGAAGGCAAAATGTTTAAGCCTATGGCGCTAACATTCAGCTTTGCTTTAATTGGTGCCATGTTACTGTGTTTAACTTACGTTCCAGTAGTATCATCTTTATTTTTGAAACCGAAAAAGCCAAGCGAAAAAAATATTTCCGTTAGGTTAATGAAAGCGCTTAACTCTTGGTACAAACCATCAATACATTGGGCGTTACAAAACAAAAAAATCGTGGTGAGTTTAGCCGGAATTCTACTAGCTATCAGCATCTTTTTATTTAGTAAAATGGGTGGTGAATTTGTGCCAACTTTAGATGAAGGCGACTTCGTAATTCAACCGGTTTTAAAAACAGGAACATCACTTGGAAAAACCATCGAAATCACAACCAAAATCGAGAATATTCTTTTAGAAAATTTCCCAGAAGTTGACCAAGTAGTAAGTCGTATTGGTGCTGCCGAAGTCCCAACAGATCCTATGTCTATGGAAGAAAGTGATGTGATTATAAAACTGAAACCAAAGGACGAATGGGTAAGCGCAGAAAGTAAAGACGAATTAGCCGATAAGTTTAAAGAAGCTCTAAGCATCATTCCTGGTATGGAAGTGGAATTTACGCAACCTATCGAAATGCGTTTTAACGAGCTAATTACTGGTGTTAGAGCCGATGTTGCTATTAAAATTTTCGGTGAAGATTTATCCATTTTAGCCAATAAAGCAGACGAAGTCAAAGAATTGATTAAAAATGTTGAAGGTGCTTCAGATATTATCATTGAAAAAGTAGAAGGTTTACCACAAATGAGTGTGTCTTTCAACCGAAGTAAAATTGCGCGTTACGGACTAAATATTTCAGATGTTAATCAAGTAATTTCAATGGGATTTGCTGGCGGAACTGTTGGGCAAGTTTTTGAAGGTGAAAAGCGCTTTGATTTAGTGATGCGTTTAGACCAAAACAATAGAAAAAATCTAGCCAGTCTTCAAAATTTATATGTCGATACACCAAGTGGAACAAAAATTCCGCTTAGCGAATTAGCTGAAATCACATACACCACTGGACCTGCAAAAATTTCAAGAGACGATACTAAACGTCGTATTGTAGTTGGTATTAATGTTCGTAATCGCGATTTACAGTCAGTGGTAGATGATGTAAGAACTATTCTTGACCAACAACTAAAATTACCTGTTGGTTACAACGTGACTTATGGCGGACAATTTGAAAATTTACAAAGTGCCAAAGCACGTTTAATGATTGCGGTACCAATTGCCTTAGCCTTAATTTTCTTACTACTGTATTTTGCATTTGGCTCAGCAAAAGAAGCCTTATTGGTATACTCTGCTATTCCATTATCTGCTGTTGGTGGCGTATTGCTTTTATGGCTGCGAGATTTACCGTTTAGCATCTCGGCAGGTGTTGGTTTTATTGCGCTTTTTGGAATTGCGGTACTTAACGGTATTGTACTTATCGAGCATTTTAAAGAATTAAAAGAACACGGTATGGATGATATTGAAGAACGCATAAAACGTGGTACTTCAGAGCGTTTGCGACCTGTTTTACTAACCGCAGCAGCAGCAGCTTTAGGGTTTTTACCTATGGCTGTTTCGACCAATGCTGGCGCCGAAGTTCAACGTCCATTAGCAACAGTAGTTGTTGGCGGATTAGTCACTGCAACCGTATTAACCCTTATTGTGTTACCCGTTTTATACGCGTGGTTTGAAACTAAAAAAGAGATTAAAATGAATAAAACAGCAATCGTTACCATTCTCGGTTTCTTTTTTATGATGAATGCTAACGCTCAAAATCCATTAACCATTGAAGAAACCTTAGCGTTAGCTATAGAAAACAATGCTAGTTTAAAAGCTTCAAATCTTAAAGTAGATGAAAGTAATGCTTTAATAGGAAGTGCTTTTAGTTTTGATAAAACGTCTATTTATTACAGTTATGACGAAAATAATTTAGCCATAAACAATCAACCTTTAAAGGTGTTTGGTATTGCTCAAGATTTTAAGTTTCCGACGGTATATTTTGCCGAAAAGAAGATGAATAAAGCAAAAGCTAGTTTAGAGGAAACTCATTATAATCTCAGGTTTGAGCAATTACAGCAAGTGATTTACGCCAACTATTATCAATTAAGTTACGCTAAAAACAAAGCAAAAACTTACAAATATTTAGATAGTCTATATCAAGATTTTGCCAATAAATCTGAACGTCGTTTTGAACTTGGTGAAACTAATTATTTAGAAATGATTACCGCCAAATCCAAACAAAAACAGTTAGAAACCTTGTACAAACAAGCACTTAAAGAAGTTGCATTTTCTAAAGAGCAATTAAAAAGTGTTGTACAAGTTGATAGTTTAGAGATTGTTGACCAACCGCTTGAACAATTACAAATTGAAACTATTTCAACACAAAATAATGTTGGTTTACACTATTTTGAACAAGCTAAAAACTATCAAAACGCCATCTATCAACAAGAAAAACAAAACCTATTACCCGACATTAGTGTAGAGTATTTTCAGGGTACAAACGATCAATTAAACACCAATATAAAAGGGTATCAATTAGGGTTGAAAATTCCGTTATTGTTTTCTGGCAATGCTTCAAAAATAAAAGCTTCAAAAATTGCTAAAGACATTATTACAGAGCAACAACAAGATTACAAAACCAAGTTAAACACTAAGTACAATGCGCTTTTGGCGACTTTAGCGCAATACGAAGAAGCTGTAAATTACTATAATAATGAAGGTGAAGACCTTAAAAATCAAATTATAAAAACAGCAAATCGTACGTTTAAAGAAGGTGAAATTGACTTTTTTCAATACATACAAAGTCTTGAAACCGCTAGCGAAATTGAATTATCGTATTTGGAAAATTTAAACGCTTACAATCAAACCGTAATACAAATTAATCACTTGACATTAAATATCAACTAAAATGAATGAAACTGTATGAAAAGTAAAATAAGTGTCATTCTGAATTCATTTCAGAATCTAAATGTATTGATTTTAATGATGCTTAAGAATCTGAAACAAGTTCAGATTGACAAAACCAAGATTTTTCAGACAGTTTCTAATAGCAAACAACAAATAACCGAACCAATGGTTCTTGAAAATTTTAAACCTATGAAACACACATATATACTTCTTTTTTCGCTTTTATTTTTAGCCTGCGGAAATAAAGAAAATAAGACAGAAACGGTTGAAAACACGGCAACCAAAAAAAATATTATAACCGTAACTAAAGCTCAATTTGAAAGTGAACAAATGGTTTTAGACACATTGAAAACACTTAATTTTTCAACAGGAATTGCTGTTACCGGAATGATAGATGTACCACCAAAAAACAAATCGAGTATCACAACTTTTATTGGTGGATATATTACAAACACACCACTTTTAGTTGGTGACGAAGTTAAAAAAGGACAACTTTTAGTCAGTTTAAAAAATCCTGAATATGTTGAAATTCAGCAAAACTATCTAGAAATCGCAGAGCAACTTAATTACTTAAAAGCTGAATTTAACAGACAAAAAACGTTGTTTGATGAAGAAATAACTTCAGAAAAAAACTACCTAAAAGCACAAAGCACTTATAAAAGTAGTTTGGCTACTTACAACGGACTAAAGAAAAAACTACAAATGATGAATATTAGTCCAGCTGCTGTAGAACAAGGAAATATCACCTCAACCATTAGTCTATATGCGCCAATTAACGGAAACGTAACAAAAGTAAATGTAAGTAATGGCACTTATGTTGCGCCAAACGATGTGATATTAGAAATTGTAGATATTGACCATATTCATTTGGAATTATCGGTATTTGAAAAAGACATTATGCACATTAAAAAAGGTCAAAAAATACAGTTTAAAATTCCTGAAGCTTCAGAAAAAACTTTTGAAGCAGACGTGCATTTAGTTGGCACTACCATTGATGAAACTACAAGACGTGTTAAAGTTCACGGACACGTAGATAAAGACTTAGCTAATTTTATTGTTGGTATGTTTGTAGAAGCTAACATTATTACAGACAGTAAAAAAGGTCTTGGCTTGCCAAACGAAGCTATTGTAAGTGAAGACAAAAATAATTATGTGCTTGTTTTAGATGAAACAACTACTGATGGCTATCAATTTAAAAAGCTAAAAGTAAACATAGGACAACAAGACGAAAATGCTACAGAAATTTTAAATCCTGACATTTTACAAAACAAACAAATATTAGTTAAAGGTATTGGAATGTTACTTGAAGAAAGTGGTGAAGGTGGACATAGTCATTAAACTAAAAACGCCCAAAACGAAAAGTTTTGGGCGTTTTTTTATTTATAAATTTCTGCTTTTACAGGAATTTTACATCTTCATTAACCATTCTTTTACGTCAACTTCTTTTTTAATGATGTCGCGTAATTCTTCAATTCTAACACGCTTTTGTTCCATAGTATCTCTATGACGTATCGTTACAGTGTTATCTTCTAGACTTTCGCCATCTACTGTGATACAAAATGGTGTACCTGCTGCATCTTGACGACGGTAACGTCTACCAACTGCATCCTTTTCATCATAAGTAACATTGAAGTCCCATTTTAAATCATCTACAATGTCTTTTGCCATTTTAGTTAAACCTTCATCTTTTCTAACTAATGGTAAAATTGCTGCTTTTGTTGGTGCTAAAACTGCTGGTAATTTTAAAACAGTTCTTTCACTTCCATCTTCTAAAGTTTCATCTTGTAAACTATTAGAAAACACTGCTAAAAACATACGGTCTAAACCAATTGAAGTTTCTAAAACATAAGGTGTATAACTTATATTGTCTTCGTGATCGAAATACTGAAGTTTTTTACCAGAATACTCTTCGTGTTGTTTTAAATCGAAATCTGTACGAGAGTGAATTCCTTCTAATTCTTTAAATCCGAATGGGAATTTAAACTCGATATCTGTAGCTGCATCTGCGTAATGTGCTAATTTTTCGTGATCATGGAAACGGTAATTTTCTTCGCCTAAACCAAGTGATTTATGCCATTTAAGACGTGTTTCTTTCCAGTAATCAAACCATTCTTTTTGTGTTCCTGGTTTGATAAAATATTGCATTTCCATTTGTTCAAACTCGCGCATTCTAAAGATAAATTGTCTTGCAACAATTTCGTTTCTAAAGGCTTTTCCTGTTTGAGCAATACCGAAAGGAATTTTCATACGTCCTGTTTTTTGAACGTTTAGGAAGTTTACAAAAATACCTTGTGCTGTTTCTGGACGTAAGTATAAATCCATTGCGCTTTCTGCGCTTGCACCTAATTTGGTGCCAAACATTAAGTTGAATTGCTTAACGTCTGTCCAGTTTTTACTTCCTGTTAAAGGATCTGCAATTTCTAATTCTTCAATTAAGGCTTTTACATCTGCTAAATCTTCATTTTCTAAAGATTTACCAAGACGTTTTAGGATGGTATCAATTTTTTCTTGATAGCCTAAAACACGACCGTTTGTGCTTAAAAATTCTTCTTTATTAAAAGCATCGCCAAAACGTTTTTCGGCTTTTTTAACTTCTTTATCAATTTTAGCTTCGATTTTTGCGCAATAATCTTCAACTAAAACATCTGCACGATAGCGCTTTTTTGAGTCTTTGTTATCAATTAATGGATCATTAAAAGCATCTACGTGTCCAGACGCTTTCCAAGTGGTTGGATGCATAAAAATTGCAGCATCTAATCCTACAATATTATCGTGCATTTGCACCATTGCGCGCCACCAATAGTCGCGTATGTTTTTCTTTAATTCTACACCGTTTTGTGCGTAGTCGTAAACTGCGCTTAGCCCATCGTAAATTTCGCTACTCTGGAACACGTAACCATACTCTTTTGCGTGAGAGATTACTTTTTTAAATTGATCGTCGTTGTTTGCCATAATACAGCAAAGATAAACGTTTATAAAAAGTTTACAATATAATTTTTGGCTGTTTTAAGCTTAAAAGGAATGTGGTGATTTTTTATGAAGTTAGTCCAACAAAATTGAGATACTTGCTAAGCGATTTTCTTTATTAAAAACGTTTACAAAATAGACGCCTTCTTTAAAAGGCTCATCTTCATCAGCTTCTATAAATGTTGAAACTTCTACGTCTTGGTTAGTAAAATTAACATCTAACTTTTTACTATAAATTAATGTTTGTTTACCAAATTTAACTTCGTCTTTATTTGAAACTACATTATTGTTAGGGTTTACTATCTGAATGTAGATATCTTTTACACCTGTTGTTACCAAATTATTTTTAGGGATAATAAATTCTACCAACAACTTATTTGTTCTTTTTGCTTTATCTGTAGTTACCACTCTATTTCTTCCAACACGCTTAACTGCTTTTGCATCAAGCATTGTTACTTGCATTTGACTTGCAGAAACAATTTGCTTCTTTAATGTTTTATTGTCTTTTTCTAACTCAACATTAGTATCCTTTAATGTAACTGCTAAATTTTTTACGCTTGTTAGCTGCTGCTTTGATTGAGCTGCTTCTGTTTGTAAAGTTTTGTTTTTAGACTCTAATTTTTCAACCAGATTAAGGATTTGGTTTCTTTCATCCTTAAGCATCTCTATTTTAGATCTGTAGTGTGTTAATAAATTGGCCGATACTTTTAAAGTTTTTATTGAATCTAATGCTTGTTCTAATTTTAGTTTAGAATCTTCTAATTGTTGACTTAGTTCTTTATTTTCTACATCAATGGTGTCAAACCTTGAAATCATTTCTGACAACTCATTTTGGATTAATTTTTTTTCTTGAGCTAAGTATGAATTGTATTCTTCTAATTTGTTTTGGTTGTGTACTGTAAAAACACCCAAAACAGTTAGCGCTAGTATCAATGAACCAATAATTAACCTGTAGTTGTAAGTTTGAGGGAAAACTATCATAGCTAATTCTTTTTTGCAAAGTAAGCAAGAAGCTTAAAGACCATCAACAATTATCGATAAAATGAAAAAATAATTGATAAACTATGTTAATTGATTATCAAATTTCAATTATTAAAACCTAAATTCAGAAATATATCTAATCATCGATTTTTAATATTAAACATTTATTTATTATTTTCATTGAAGAATAAAACGAATATTCAATGCAAAATATATTAAAAGGCTTTATTAATATTTTCTTCCCTTTAGTTTGTAACGCTTGCAAAAACTTACTGTCTGATAATGAAAACTTTATTTGTACTGACTGCAGACATAAACTACCTGTAACTAACTTTCATCATAATAATGATAAAAGCATAGAAAACGTTTTATATGGTCGTGTTGCTGTAGAAAACGGAACTGCTTTACTTAGGTTTGAAAAACAAGGTACTGTACAATATTTAATACATCAACTTAAATACGGCGGTAATGAAAAAGTAGGCGAATTTTTTGGAAAATGGTTAGGTGCAGAATTGAATAATTTAGAAAATTACGCCAATATAGACATGGTTATACCTGTTCCTTTACATCCAAAAAAACTAAAAAAACGTGGTTATAATCAAGTAGAAAAGTTTGGTAAAGAAATAGCTAATGCCTTGCAAATAAATTACACAGATGATATTTTGATAAAAGTCAGTGCTTCTTTAAAATCTCAAGCCACAAAAAAGCGTCTTGAAAGATGGCAGCTTAATAACGAACTTTTTGATGTTAACAACATTGAACAACTAAACAATAAACACATCCTTTTAGTAGACGATATTATTACTACTGGTAATACTTTAGAATCTTGCTGTATTCAGCTTCAAAAAGCTAAAAATATTAAAATTAGCATAGCTTGTATGGCAATAGCATAAAGGTTTTTTCGTTAAACCATAAATATGTTGTTAATTTGTGCAACTATTTAATTTTTTATGCAAAAACGTTGGATAAATTTTAGTTTTTATTTGGTCTTAGCACTAACTGCAATTAACTGTGCTAACCGAGGATCTATAGGTGGCGGACCAAAAGATGTAACGCCTCCTGAAATCATAAAAACTGTACCAGAAAATTACTCAACAAACTTCACTGCCAACGAAATAAGAATTTACTTTAACGAGTATGTAAAGGTTAAAAACTTACAAAAGCAATTGATTATTTCGCCACCAATGAATACGCAACCAGAAGTAACGCCTTTAAGTTCTGCTAGCGAGTATATAAAAATTAAAATTTTTGACACTTTAAAACCTAATACCACTTACGCCTTTAATTTTGGTAATAGTATTGTTGATAATAATGAAGAAAACCCGTATGAGTACTATCGCTATGTATTTTCTACCGGAGATTACATAGACTCTTTAAACGTAAAAGGTAGTGTAATAGATGCTTTAAATAGGACTACAGAATCGTTTATTTCTATACATCTTTATGAGGTAGATTCTACTTACACAGATTCAATAATTTATAAAGAAAAACCTAAATACGTCACCAACACATTAGATAGTACAACCAATTTTACTATCGAAAATTTAAGAGCAGGCACATATAGATTAATTGCTTTAAAAGACAATAATAGCAACAATTTATATGAGCAACGTAGTGACAAAATTGGATTTTACGAAGATTTTATAACTGTACCAGACACATCTGCAAATTATCAGTTAAAAGTCTTTAAAGAAAACTTAGATTACAAAGCATCAAAACCAAGATTGGTTGCAGGTGAAAAAATTGCTTTTGGTTATCAAGGTGATTATACAAAAACTAAAATTGAACTATTATCTAAAGTACCAGATAGCTTTAGATACAGGATAGTAAAAGAGCAAGACACAGATACATTAAATTATTACTATTCACCTAAATTAGAAGATACAGATTCTTTAATTTTTAAAGTTCAGAATAATAAAATTATAGATACGTTTACGGTAAAACTTAAAGACAATTTAAGGGATTCTTTAAACCTAAAAGCAGAGCCAACAAACACTATTGCTCTTTACGAAAGCTTTAAATTAAAAGCAAACATACCTATTACCAAAGTAAACAAAGACAATATTAGCATCATGAATAAAGACTCTGTTTTTATTGATTTTGATACTAAGTTGGACACTATTTTAAACCATCTTGAAATTAATTTTGATAAGGAAGACAACAGCCAATATAGTATGACTATTTTACCTGAAACTGTTATTGACTTTTTTGAAAACACCAACGATACATTAAACTATAAACTCAAAACACCAGATCCTGAAAGTTTAGGCGAAGCTCGTGTTATTATACAAAACGCTACTTATCCAATTATTGTACAGCTAGTTGATGATAAAAGTGAAGTGAAATACGAAAAGTATAGCACTAAACCAGAACCTTTAGACTTTTTCTATTTAAAGCCTAACAAATACTTTTTAAGAGTTGTTTTTGATACTAACGAAAACGGAGAATATGATACAGGTGATTTTTTAAAGAAAATACAACCAGAGCGTGTTAGTTACCGTAAAAAAGAAGTTGAAGTTAGAATTGGATGGAGTAATATTGAAGAGTTTATTCTAAACTAAAGCTATCCTTATCGTCTAAAAAACGAAGTTTATTTCTTGTATTTTTAATGTGATTTTTATCTAAAACTACAACCTCTACACCTTCATTATTAGGTTGTATTGTAGATAGCTTTTTACCTAAAGCATCATAAACTGCAGAGTGACCTGAATATTCATAATTATTAGCGTCTAAACCAACACGATTAACACCAATACAATAACTCATATTTTCTATTGCTCTTGCTTGTAATAAGACATTCCAAGCATGTACCCTTATTTTTGGCCAATTAGCAACATAGATTAATACATCATAATCTTCTTCAGCTATTCTTGACCAAACAGGAAATCTTAAATCATAACAAATAAGAGGTTGTATTTTAAAACCTTTATAATTTACGATCACTTTAGAATTTCCTCTTTTATAAACCTTATCTTCTCCTGCTAAAGTAAACGTGTGCTTTTTATCGTAAGTGTCTACCAAACCATTTGGATGCACAAAAAATAATCTATTGTAATAATCGCTATTATCTTTAATTGCAACACTTCCAACAATAGCTGCTTGTTTTTGAAAAGCCATTTTTTTCATCCAAATAATAGTCTCTCCTTCTTCTGTTTCGGCAATATGTTCTGGCGTCATAGTAAAACCAGAAGTGAACATTTCTGGTAATACAATTAAGTCTACATCTTGAGTAATTTCTTCAATTTTTTTGGTGAAATTTTCTCTGTTTTGATTAGGATTTTCCCACACCAAATCTGCTTGGATTATCGCAACATGTAGACTGTTTTCTTCCATTACAACTTTTTTAATTTCTTTTCTGCTTTAGCTACTTTATCATTGAGTTTTTCAATTTTTTTAAGCCATTTAGCTTCATCTTCTGTACTTAATTTTCCTTTTTTACTAAGTTTCTCGTACTTAGATTGTGCTTTTTTAGCTTCTTTTTCGGCTTTTGCTAATTGCTTTTCGGCGTTAGCTTTTTTAGCTATTGCATTTTCTTTCTTTTTTAATGCTTTTTGAGTCTTTTTTTGCTGCTTTTCAAGCTTTTTTAGTTGTTTTGACTGTTTTTCGGCTTGTTTTTTAGCTTTTTCAGATGCTTTTTGTTCTAATTCTATCTGTTTTAACTCTTTTTGTTTTACTTCAGCTAAATCAAATATTTTTTGCTGCTGTTCTTCATTTAAAACATTGGTAACATCTTCGCCATTAAACATAATCGTTTTATTGTCTACTTGATAGATTTGATTGTCTAAAGTAACTTCTTGAGCAAAAGAAAAACCTAAACTAAATAGGGTAATAATTAAGGTAAATTTTAATTTCATTTATAAATACATTTAAAATCTAAATATAAGTAAATGAGGTTTGTCAGCTATTGCCTTTAACTAATTTTTTATATTTGAGTTTTAATACACTAAATACAATGAGACTTATAAAATTTTTACTGCTTTTTATCACTTTTAGCGTATCTGCACAGCAAGGTGGTATGTGGATTCCTTCGCTTTTAGAAGGGATGAATGAAATAGAAATGACAAATCTTGGTAGCATGTTAACTGCAGATGATATTTACAGCGTGAATAACTCTAGTTTAAAGGATGCTATTGGACATTTTAATGGCGGTTGTACTACTGAAGTGATCTCGCCAAAGGGTTTAATTTTAACTAATCACCATTGCGGTTATGGTCAGATACAATCACACTCGTCATTAGAAAACGATTACATTAAAAACGGATTTTGGGCAATGAATTTAAATGAAGAATTGCCAAACGAAGGTCTTTTTGTCGAATTTATTGTAAGAATTGAAGATGTGACCAACGATGTTTTAAATGGTGTAACCGATGAAATGTCTGAAAAAGACAAACAATCTTTAATCGATAAGAATAGTAATCAAATTCAATCTAACTCTAAAAAAGAAGCTTGGCAAGACTCTAAAATAAAGGCGTTTTATAAGGGTAATCAGTATTTTTTATTTATCACAGAACGCTTTGAAGATATTAGACTAGTTGGTGCGCCACCAGCAAGTATTGGTAAATTTGGTAGCGATACAGACAATTGGGTGTTCCCAAGACATACTGGTGATTTTTCGTTATTCCGTATTTATGCCAATAAAGACAATAAACCTGCAAAATATAGTGCAGACAATGTACCATATACACCAAAACACTATTTACCAATTTCTTTAGATGGTGTTGAAGAAGATGATTTTACCATGGTATTTGGTTTTCCTGGTCGTACTAACGAGTATTTACCAGCAGTAGCCATACAACACATTACGCAAGAATATAACCCAAGTAATATTGCAATACGCGAAGCCGCTTTAAAAGTTATTGATGCTAATATGAAAGCAAATGATGAAGTACGTATTAAATACGCCTCTAAACAAGCAAGAATTGCTAACGCTTGGAAAAAATGGATTGGAGAAAATTTAGGTATTGAAAAAAGCAATGCAATAGCAGAACGACGTGCTTTTGAAGCTGAATTTACAAAAGCTTTAAAAGACAAAAAATTAGAAAGTAAATACGGAAACATTCTTCCTGAATTTGATCAACTTTATAAAGATTTTGCAGCAATAAATATTAAAAGAAGAAATTTTATTGAAGTATTTATTGTTACCAACGAGTTAATGACCATGACGCTTAGAGCTTATCAAATGGAGCAAGCCATAAATGAAAATCCTGAGAATTTTGAAAAAGCTAAAGCGCGTTTTACTTCAACTTTAAAAGGTATTCATAAAAATTATGATGTAAATGTAGACAAAGGTGTTTTTAAAAACGTTATGTCTTTTTACACAGAAAAAGTAGATGCGTCTATTTATGACAAAACTGTACTTACGGATTTGGATGAAGCATTAAAACTTCTTGAAGGCAAGCCAAAAGACGTACTTAAAAAGTTAAATAACGATGCTGCCTATAAATATGCAAAACCTTTTATAGAAGAATTTTACAGCACAATAAACCAAAAGTTTGAAACTAAAAACGAACCTATTACAGCTTTAGAAAAAGAATACATTAAAGCTTTGATGGAAGCCTTACCTGATGCACGCTATTTCCCTGATGCTAATAGTACAATGCGTGTAACTTATGGAAAAGTAAAAGGCTACTCTCCAAAAGATGCAGTATATTATATGCCTGTTAGCTATTTAGATGGTGTGATTGAAAAATATGTCCCTGGTGATTATGAATTTGATGTACCGCAAAAACTTTTAGATTTATATGAAGCTAAAGATTTTGGTGCTTATGCAGACGCTAACGGTAAAGTTCCTGTTTGTTTTTTAGGGACTAATCACACCACTGGAGGAAATTCTGGTAGTCCTGCAATTGACGCAAATGGAAATTTGATCGGACTAAATTTTGACCGCGTTTGGGAAGGTACAATGAGTGATATGAATTACGACCCTGAAATTTGCAGAAATATTATGGTTGACGCTAGATACGTCTTATTTATCATAGATAAATTTGCTGGTGCAAAACATTTAATTGATGAAATGAAGTTGGTGCATCCAAAACAATAAATAAAATAAAAAGCCTGTAATTAAAATTACAGGCTTTTTTAATCATTTACACACGTGTTTGCTATTAATCAAGTAATATAAAATGAATGTTGTTTTAATTAAAAAACAACAAATAATAAATGGTCGTCTTTTATAAGATTCAAAATTACTTTAATTAATGAGTCTACAACTGTTTTTGTTCTGAACAGCTTATAAATTGTTCTAAAACAACAAAATTGTATTATAAAAGGAGTTTTGAATTAGTTTAAATTAATTTTCTGAAGTATATCTTCTTTATATTTTTTTCCTATTGGCAATTCTTCACCTTTTACATACAGTTTATTACCGTAGACTTGGTCTAAGTGTTTGTAGTTTATAATATAGCCTCTATGTATTCTAATAAACCAGCTATTAAGCCTTGATAATATATCGTTTAAACTTGTTCTTATTACATGCTTCTTTTCGGTGGTCAAAATAATTTCAACATATACATGATCACTTTTTACATACAGAATATCTTCAAATCTTATCTTAATAAACATTCCGTTTTCCTTAATAAAAAGTGAATCTTTAGCTAAAGCTTTATTGTTGTCTATCTTAGAATTGTCTAAACTTTTATTGAAATTAGAAAGTGCTATTTCTATTGTGGTGAATAACTCTTCTTGTGTGAAAGGCTTGACTAAATAGGCTTGCGGTTGTACCTCTTTTGCTAATGTTACCGTATCTTTATCTGCGTTTGAAGTTAGGAATATAAAAGGTATATCGAAGTTGTTATTAATTTTTTTTGCAATGTCTATACCTGATTTTAAACCTGATAAATTAATATCTAAAATAGCTATATCTGGACTTTCTTCTTCTAAAATTGAAATTGCTTCTGTGTAATTTAAAGCAGGCTCGTAGGTGTAATAACCTAGGTCTGTTAATGTATCACAAATATTATCGGCAATTAATATTTCGTCTTCAACTACTAAGATTTTGACTTGACTCATCACTATTCAAAATTTATTAAAAATATTGATTATATTCTAAAAGTGCTTAAAAATGTTCTGAGACAGCCTTAACATGTTCTTAATTTAAGATTCAACGTATTTGTTTTCTCATGAACAGATCTTTAAAAGTCAAAGTGAAAACAGCTCCGTTTTCGTATTTATATGACAATGTTCCTTGAAGTTGTCTAGTTAGCCTACTTATTAGTTTTAAACCTAAACTTTTTGATTTTTTTATATCAACACCCTTACTTAGTCCACGTCCGTTATCTGAAAAAACCATTTTATAAATTCCATTTTCTTCTTTATCAACTTCTATATTTATAATATTTTTTTTATCCTCTATTAAACCATACTTAAAAGTATTTGTTAGCAACTCATTTACTATTAAACCTAATGGTAAAGCAGTATCTACATCTAAATTTAACGCTTCTGTTTTAATATTAACTTCTACATCTTTATCGTCTTTAAATAAAGATTGTATTTGGTTTACTAATATTTTTAGATAATCAGAAAAGTCTATTAACCCATCTTCTTTTTGATATAGTTTTTGATGGATCAATGCCATAGATTTTATTCGGTTCTGTCCTTCTTTGGCTAACTCTTTTGCTTTAGCGTCTTCAATGTCTCTTGTTTGAAGATCTAAAAGACTTGACACCATCTGAAAATTATTTTTTACTCGGTGATGTATTTCTTTTACTAGTAATTTATTTTCGTTTAAAGCTTCATTAATTTGTTTATTCTGCTTATCAAGTTGTTTAGTTTGTTTTTTATTTTTAATTAGAAACAATGCTGTAAAAAACAATGCTAATCCAATTAATGATGCAATAACGATATAGAGTTGTAATTTTTTCTCGGCAAATTCTAATTCTAATTCTTTTTCTTTAACAGCTTGCTGTGTTTGAAAATTAGCAAGTGCTTTAGACAAGTCTTCTGAGTAAATTTGCTTATTCAACACAACTGCATCTCTTTGATATTCTAGCGCTTCTTTTAAATAACCGTGTTGCTCTAAAGCTTCACCCATATCATAATAAATATAATAGTAATCATTAGCGTTTAATTTTGGCTTTGCTAGCACTTTTATCTTTTCGCCAAACTCTAATATGTTATTAACTTCAAACTGATTAAAAATCTTATTTACTCTTTCACTTTCTAAAGAAAGGTACTTTAAATATTTAGCATAAAATGCATAGCTATCTTCTCTGGTTTTAGGATTGCTATACAATTTAAGTAGCAAAGTATCTACTTCATTTTCATATCCTCCTTTATAAACATAAGCATCAATTGTGTTCATTAAAGTACCTCTGTAATATTGAGAATGCTGTGGTAGTTTTTCTTCTAATTTTAAAATTGACTCGCAAGTATTTATATACTCTTGAAGGTTCTGAACATTCATATAATAGTTGCAAGAATAGTACAATGAAGCTATTTGTAATGGCTTATCATTAAACTTTTTAGCAACACTTAAATTATTATCTAATAGTGCTTTTGCTTCTTCATTTTTATTTTGAATTAAGAATAATACAATATCATGAAAATCTAAATAAGCATTTGCAATAATTACTTCTTGCTTACTTTGATTAAGATTTTGTACGTATTTTTCTAACTCTTCATTAATCTTTGACGATTGATCTATCGTCTTAGCATCATCACGTAAGACAGAAATCTGATTTAATTTAATGTAAAAATAATCCTCGTTAAACACATTAGAAGCTGGTTGCTTAATCGAATTATCTATAAAATTTGAAACTAAATTGTATTGATGAAATTGTGAATTTGACACACTATCAATAAACACCCTATAAGAAGATATTTTAGAGATATTACCATTTATAACATCATTTAATATTGATGTATAATCAGAGTTGTCTTTAATTTTTGAAAAATATACTTTAGCCGAATCTTTTTGTTGCTGAAGAATATATTGCTCAACTTTTTCAATATTACTTTTTTCTGTTTGCGCGTTTACTTGAAAAAAAAACACACTAAAAAAAAGAAATAGAAAGCACTTAATTTTGTTCATATTTATACAATTTCCATCTTTTTTAATAAAAAGCTAGCATTCATGTTTTGACAAATTCCCTTTTTAAAGGTGTAATCAAAATACAGTTCGTCATTAACAATTTGAGCATCAAAATAATAATTTTTTACAGCTTCTAATTCTTTTTCTATCTCACACAAACTTAAATCGTGTGTAGCAATTATACCTGTTGCGTTACTAGCTACTAGCTTTTCTACAAACTTCCTACTACCAATAGCTTTATCTGTACTATTTGTACCTTTTAAAATTTCATCTAAAATGATAAAATAATCATCTGTTTTTATAGCTTCAACTATATATTTAAGTCTGGTTAATTCGCTAAAAAAGTATGAACTATCATCGGTTAAAGAATCTGTTGTACGCATACTTGTTATTAACTTTACTGGACTATATTCACTTGATTTTGCACAAACTGGCAAACCAATATTAGCCATAACAATATGTAGAGAAACCGTGCGCAAAAAAGTACTTTTTCCAGCCATATTAGCACCAGTGATGATAAAAAATTGCTGATTATTAATTTCAAAATCGTTATCAACACGCTTTTCTGTCTTTAATAAAGGATGACCTAATTGATTAACTTTAGTGGTTTGTTTGGTGTCTAAAATCTTTGGAAAGATATATTGTGGATGATTAAACGCATAGTTACCAAAACTGTTGTAAGCATCAAAAAAGCTAACGACTTCAAACCACTGCTCTACGGTGTCATGATAATTTTCTATCCATTTTTCAATAGAAAAACTGTGTTTAACGTCGGTTAAAAAATAACCATTACCAAAAATGGCAGAAATAAAGTTATTACGATTATCTAAAGCATCCATTGCTTTGGATAATTCGGTTAAAATATCTGAAGCTTTTTTAGATTCTTGTTTTATCTTTTGTTGTTTATCTTTTAATAAAGACGCTTTAAATTCTTCGTTTTCAATTAGCTTAAGTAACAACGCGTATTGTCTAAATGTATCTCTTATTTTATCTGTGTTTGAAGCTAAACTGCTTATCTTTTTTAAATATTTACCAGTAATAAAAAAACCAACAAAAATCCAGTATCCAAAATATTGTGGCTCTACAATTTTAAAAATCACTGATGCTAATAACACTAAAGATGTAATTCCAAAAACTAGTGGAATATACTTCATCCATTTTGGTAAAAACCTCTTATGATTTTTTAGAAAATAAACCACTTGACTAACATCGGTTTCTACATGTATTAAACTTGCTGTTGCTTGATATTCTTGACGCCAGCTAGGTTTTTCTGCCAACTCTTTTATAACTTGTTGCCTATCTTTTATTTGTTTTATTTGATTTGCTTTTAAAGCATTTGCTAGTTTTTTCTGTCCTTCTTTTGTAGCTGTTCTATCTAAAAACTGAAAAAATGAGCCTCTACCAAATAAATCAATATCTAAAGCGTAATTATGGTTGGCGTCTTGATAGATTTCACCTTTGTCTTTGTAGAAAAAATCTCCTGATGCAATTTTAATTTCTTCTTCATTAATAGCAACTAATTGTTTCTTTAAAAGATACTGTTTTTTAATATTGGTATATTTAGATAATAGCAATAAAAAAAGAGATATTCCTACAATTAAAATTACAAAAAACAGTGTCCAGTTTTCAAAAAAAGTATATAACCCAAAAGCGGTAAGCACAAATACTGTAATACGTAAAAGACTTAAACTAAACAACTGCTTGTTGAGTTTAGATACCTCATCAGAAAAAGTCACAATACTGTTTTTATAAAAAGAGATAGGTTGCTGCATGATTAAAATTATATAAGTAAAGAAACAAAAAAATCTCAAGAAGCAAGCCTCTTGAGATTTTTAAAAACTTTTATTTGGATTGGTCTAGCCTTTAAGGCTTGCCTTAAGATATTCGCTATTCATACGAGCAATGTTTTCTAAAGAAATTCCTTTAGGACATTCAATCTCGCAAGCTCCGGTATTGGTACAGTTACCAAAACCTTCTTCATCCATTTGCTTAACCATATTTAGAACACGGTCTGTAGCTTCTACTTGACCTTGTGGTAATAATGCAAATTGAGACACTTTAGCACCAACAAAAAGCATTGCACTAGAGTTTTTACAAGTTGCTACACAAGCACCACAACCAATACACGTTGCTGCTGCAAACGCATCGTCTGCGTCATGTTTATTTACAGGAATTGCATTAGCATCTATAGTATTACCAGATGTGTTTACAGAAATAAATCCACCTGCATGTTGTATACGGTCAAAAGCACTTCTATCTACAACTAAATCTTTAATTACAGGGAATGCTTTGGCTCTAAATGGTTCGATGAAAATGGTATCACCGTCTTTAAACATACGCATGTGTAATTGACAGGTTGTTATGCCTCTATCAGGTCCGTGTGCTTCACCATTAATGTATAACGAACACATACCGCAAATACCTTCACGACAATCATGATCAAACGCTACAGGCTCTTCACCTTTGTTAATCAATTGTTCGTTTAATACGTCTAACATTTCTAAAAAAGACATATCTGGTGAAATATCGCTAACTTGATAGTCAACCATTTTTCCTTTATCGTTAGCGTTTTTTTGACGCCATATTTTTAATGTTAAATTCATAACAATTGTTTTTTATTGATCTTAACGGTGTTGGTTACTTCCTATTTCTTGAATGCCTAAACCAGCTTTTTCAAAGTCAATATCCAAACCGCCTGTTTTTTTAAGTATAAAATTAATTATTGCTGTTGTTATTAGCGTAACAATAAACACCATAATCCCATAAAAGATTGGTGCAAGAATGATTACGAATAATCCACCTCCTATAATTGCTGCGCCAGGACCAAAATCTTGACTAGCACCAACTGCAGAAAATAACAACATAAATGGAACAAAAATAACAAGCATAATTAATGCGGTTGCTATAGCTGCTATAGTCGCATATTTTACTGGATCTATACGCATTAAGCGTAATGTCATTCTGTTACTTGTATCCATCTTTATTATTTGTAACTTCTTTGTTTTAACTCGATATCGTTAAACTCAAGTTGTTCTTTGTGTAATTGCGCTTCACTTGGTTGTCCTTTGTATTCCCAAGCAGCAACGTAAGCAAAGTTTTCGTCATCACGTTTTGCTTCACCTTTTTGCTCTCCACTTTCTTCAACAAAGTCTTCTCTAAAGTGTCCACCACAAGATTCTTCACGATGTAATGCATCTTTAGCAAATAACTCTCCTAATTCTAAGAAATCTGCTACACGACCAGCTTTAGCTAACTCTTCGTTAAATTCGTCTGCTGTTCCTGGTACTCTTACTTCTTTCCAGAATTCTTCACGTAAAGCTTTTATTTCTGAAATAGCTTCAGTTAAACCTTTTACATTACGTGCCATACCAACTTTGTTCCACATGATTTTTCCTAATTTCTTGTGGAAATAATCTACAGAATGCTTTCCTTCATTATTTATAAAGAAATCGATACTATCACGTACATTTTTCTCTGCTTCTTCAAATTCTTTTGAATCTGTAGAAATTGGTCCTGTTCTAATATCGTGTGATAAATAATCACCGATAGTATAAGGTAACACAAAATAACCGTCTGCTAATCCTTGCATTAAAGCAGATGCACCTAAACGGTTGGCACCATGATCAGAGAAGTTAGCTTCTCCAATTGCATATAATCCAGAAACGGTTGTTTGTAAGTTATAATCTACCCAAAGTCCACCCATTGTATAGTGTACTGCAGGATAAATCATCATCGGAGTTTCATATGGGTTTTGATCTACGATTTTTTCGTACATCTGGAATAAGTTACCGTATTTAGTTTTGATAACTTCTTGTCCTAATTTTTTAACTAAAGCAGCATCGCTTTCATCTAAACCTTTAACGTGTGCTTGCTCTTTACCGTAACGTGTTATTGCAGAAGCAAAGTCTAAGTAAACTGCTTCTCCTGTTGCGTTTACACCGTAACCTGCATCACAACGCTCTTTTGCCGCACGAGAGGCAACATCACGAGGGACAAGGTTACCAAATGCTGGATAACGACGCTCTAAGTAATAATCTCTATTTTCTTCAGCAATTTCAGTTGGTTTTAATCGTCCTTCTCTAATTGCTTTTACATCTTCAATGTTTTTTGGTACCCAAATACGTCCGTCATTACGTAACGACTCAGACATTAATGTTAATTTAGATTGGTGATCTCCTGTAACAGGAATACATGTTGGGTGAATTTGCGTGTAACATGGGTTTGCAAAATAAGCACCACGTTTGTGCGCTTTCCAAGCTGCTGTTACGTTACTACCCATTGCATTTGTTGATAAGAAAAATACATTACCGTATCCACCAGTACCTAAAACTACTGCGTGAGCTGAGTGACGCTCGATTTCACCTGTAACTAAATTACGAGTAATGATACCTCTTGCTTTACCGTCTACAATTACTACATCTAGCATTTCATGACGGTTGTACATTTTTATTTTTCCACGTCCTATTTGACGGTTCATTGCAGAGTAAGCTCCTAATAATAATTGCTGACCTGTTTGTCCTGCTGCGTAAAATGTACGAGATACTAACACTCCACCAAAAGAACGGTTGTCTAATAATCCACCATATTCACGTGCAAAAGGAACACCTTGTGCTACACATTGGTCAATAATATTTGCAGAAACTTCTGCTAAACGATATACGTTTGCTTCTCTAGAACGGTAATCTCCTCCTTTTACAGTATCGTAAAATAAACGATAGTTTGAGTCACCATCTCCTTGATAATTTTTGGCAGCATTAATACCACCTTGCGCTGCAATAGAGTGCGCACGTCTTGGTGAATCCTGAAAGCAAAATGCTTTCACATTATAACCTAACTCTGCCAAAGTAGCAGCAGCAGATCCACCAGCTAATCCAGTACCAACAACAATAACATCTATAAGACGCTTGTTAGCTGGGTTAACTAAATTGATTTTATTTTTATGATTAGTCCATTTGTCTGCAATTGGACCTTTAGGTACTTTTGAATCTAAACTCATAGTCAACTATTTTTTAGTGATTAAAATGGTGAAACAATGCAATAAAAATAAATCCTAACGGAATTAATATAGCATAGGCTTTACCAAAACCTTTTAATCCTTTTGTATATTTATTGTTAGCTCCAACCGACTGGAATGCCGAGTTAAAACCGTGAAGTAAATGCAGTGCTAAGAACACAAAACCTAAACAGTATAAAGCTACTCTCCAGATTGGCTCAAATTTATGCACTAACTCTTCATAGTATCTAAACTCACCGTTTGGTAAAGTTCCAGACATATCACCAACAATATACTTGGTATTGATTTCTGGAAACCAAAAATCGATAAAGTGAATAACTAAAAACACTAAGATGAAACCTCCGCTCCAAATCATGTTTCTACTCATCCAAGTAGAGTTTGCACTACCATTGTTTTTTGCATAGCTAATTTGGCGTGCTTTCTTATTTTTTATTTCTAACACAAATCCCATGATGAAGTGAAATACCACACCAAAAATTAAAACAGGCTGCAATACAAACTGTATTAACCAAAACGTACCCATGAAGTGAGAAACTTCATTAAAAGTGTCTGGACTAAAAACAGATAAAATATTGATTGCGAAGTGTTGAAGAATAAAAATCATAAGAAAGAATGCCGAAAGTGCCATAGCAACCTTTCTTCCTATTGAAGAATTTAAAATTCCGCTCATTGTATATATGGTTAATTTTTTCTTTTTACAAAGATAAGCCTCAGAGCAATTTATAGCAAATTAAAAGCAGTATTTACGCTATTTAGAATGAGTTTAATTAATTTGAAACTTACTTTACTTCAAACGTTTTAGTTGTGTCATTAATTTTGATTGAGTATTTCCCTTTTGGCAAGTAAAATTTTCCGTTTTTAGCTTTGTTAATGATTAAAGACGAATTCTCTTTTAACAACTTTTCTTTAGCTTCTTCGGTAATATCTAAACCGTATTCAAGATAATTAAAACCTTTAATTGCGTAAACAGATGTTGTTTGTAACACTGTGTTTTCTTCGGTTAGTATTTGAAATTCGGTTTTTCCCGTAAAGTTGCTATAATATTCTACAGCTAATTTTGGTTCAAATGGTTTTGCCCATTTGCTCCAACTACTTCCCCAACGTCCAGAATATCTTACATCATTTACATCAAAAATTGAAATATTTTGAGACGCACTTTCAACCTCATCATATTTTTGAAGATTTGCCACATTGGTTTTATAAATACTTCTTCCGTGTGTTGCTAATAACAAATCATTAGTGTCTTTTTGAATCACCAAATCATGTACTGCAACTGCTGGTAAACCTTTAGAAAATGCTTGCCATGCTTCACCTTTATTAAAAGATACATACACGCCATTATCGGTTCCTAAATACAACATACTTTGATTTACAGGATCTTCTTTAATCACGTTTACTGGAGACATCGGTACGTTTGAAGAAATATCTTTCCACGTTTGACCAAAGTCATCAGACCTATAAATGTATGTTGAAAAATCGTCCCAACGGTAACCGTTTAACGTTACATAAACACGTTCTTTTTTATGTGAAGACGCTATAACGCGACTTACCCATAAATCTTTTGGAAATGAGGTTGAAATGTTTTGCCAATTCGCTCCACCATTTTTAGTCACGTGTAATAACCCATCATCACTACCTGCGTAAATTAATCCAAATTGAAATGGCGATTCGCTAATACTTGTTAAAGTACCGTAGGCAACATTTCCTTTTTTGCCTCCATTGGTTAAATCGTCACTAATAGCTTCCCAAGTATTTCCTTGGTCTAAAGATCGCATTAATTTATTACCACCTAAATACAAAATATCTTGATTGTGGCTAGAAAGTTCTATTGGTGTTTGCCAGTTAAAACGATACGGACTTTCACCTAATTGATGTTTTGGTTGTATGTAAGTTTGGTCTTCAGTTTCAAAATTTAATCGATAATAATTACCAAATTGGTAACCTGTGTAAATAATATTTGGATTGCGGTTATCAATTTCTATTTGCATACCATCTCCGCCCATAATCATTTCCCAAGGATATTGCCCGTATTGCTGCCAACCTCTATCTTCTGGAGCATTATTTGCACCTTTCCAAACACCATTATCCTGTAAGCCACCATACACATTGTAAGGCGTTTGATTGTCAACGTTTATAGCATAAAATTGCCCAACAGATGGCGAGTTGTTTTTAATCCAGGTTTCGCCATCATCATAAGTAATGTTTACGCCTCCATCATTACCATTAATTAAATGATTTGGGTTTTTAGGATTAATCCACAGCGCATGATGATCTGCATGGACATTTTCTGCATCTATAGATGTAAATGTTTTACCACCATCTTTAGATTTTAAAATTGGAACACCATAAATATACACGTGTTCTTGATTGGCTGGCGACACGTAAATATGTCCAAAATAATAGCCGTAACTGTAATATAAATCGTCTATATAATCGTCATGCGTTTTACGCCAAGTTAATCCTCCATCTGTACTTTTATACACTTCTGCTCCAATAACTGGCGTGTCAAATAACATAGAGTTGGCATCTTCTAAATAAGTTGCTAAATCGGCAGGTTTTACATTACCGCTACGTACCATTTGTTTAACATTTTCGGCACGGTATTTTTCTTGAAAACCGTTAGTCTTTAAAAAATTATTCAGTTTTTTATCTTCTAATTTTAAAAATGCATCTGTACTCATCGATTTAAAATCGTCTTTCTGCAAGCCGTTACTTTCATCTTTTTTAGCTTCAGAAGGTCTTCTAAATTGACTATCATGTATTGCATAAACAATATTATTATCGTAAACTGCCAATCCTATTCGGCCAACACCATTTCCTGTAGGGAAACCACTTTCTTTAGTAGATACTTTTTGCCAAGTTTCACCTGCATCTGTACTTTTATAAATTGCAGAGTTATTTCCGCTTCCGTCAAAATTCCAAGCTTTTCTGTCTTTAGTCCAAGATGATGCAAACATGGTGTTATAATCGTTTGGTGAATGTTGCACATCTATAATTCCGCTAACTTCATCCACAAACAAGGTTTTTGTCCACGTTTTTCCGCCATCTTTAGTTTTATAAATACCTCTATCTTTGCTTTTAGAGTACAAGCTACCAGTGACACCAACAACCACTTCTTCAGGATTGTTTGGATTAATTAAGATACGTCCAACGTGCTGCGAGTTTGGTAAACCAACATGCTGCCAAGTATTACCATTGTTATTAGATTTAAGCATACCAATACCAGCATAAGAAGAACGTGACGCATTGTTTTCTCCTGTTCCAACCCAAATGGTATTGCTATTCCAATCTACAGCAATATCACCTACATTTTGGGTTTGCGCACTATCTAAAATTGGCGTAAAAGACGTACCGTTATTTGTGGTATGCCAAACGCCACCAGATGCGTAGCCTACATAAAATTCGGTTGGATTTTCTGGATTTACAGCCAAATCTACCACACGACCGCTCATTACCGTTGGTCCTATATTTTCAAATGGCACATTTTTGACAAGAGAACTATTTATAAGCTCTTTTTTAGCCTCTAAAGCTTGTTGTACTTTATTAGATGCTGTTGGTTTTTGTTGCGCATTGGCATTAAAAACAAAAAGTGTAAGTAAGATTAACAGAAGTTTAAGTCGCATAGTTAGTATAATTTTCTTTAAAGATAATTAATCTTCTTATTTTTGAAGAAATAAATAGATAATACCTTTTCGCTTTCGCGGAAAGCAAAATAATATCCTAATGAAATACCACAAAATAGACTCAGAACTGTTTGTAAAAAACCGTAAAAATTTTGCTGCAAAAATGCTTCCTAGCAGTTTAGCCGTATTTAATTCTAACGATATTTATCCAATTGGTGCAGATAGCACGCTACCTTTTCAGCAAAACCGTGATCTTTTTTATTTAAGCGGTGTTGATCAAGAAGAAAGTGTACTTGTTATTTTTCCTGATTGCCCAAATCCAAAACACCGTGAAATCTTATTTTTAAAAGAAACTAACGAGCATATTGCTGTTTGGGAAGGCGAAAAATTAACTAAAGAAAAAGCGTTTGAAACTAGCGGTATCAAAACCGTGTATTGGTTACAAGATTTAGATAAAATCTTATTCGAAATCATGACGCAATGCGATACTGTTTACATTAATACTAACGAGCATTACCGTGCCAATGTAGAAACCGAAACACGAGAAGACCGTTTTACAAAAAAACTTAAAGACCGTTTTCCTGCGCATCGTGTGGCTAAAAGCAACCCAATTTTACAACGTTTACGTTCTGTAAAAGATCAAATTGAAATTGACTTAATACAAAACGCTTGTAACATTACCGAAAAAGGTTTTAGACGTATTTTAGAGTTTGTAAAACCTGGCGTTATGGAATTTAACATTGAAGCCGAGTTTATGCATGAGTTTTTAAACAATCGTTCTCGTGGTTTTGCCTACACACCAATTGTTGCATCTGGAAACAATGCAAACGTATTACACTACATAGAAAATAATCAAGAGTGTAAAGCTGGTGATTTAATCCTTTTAGACATTGGTGCAGAATATGCTAATTATAGCAGTGATATGTCACGTACCATACCTGTATCTGGTAAATTTACAGCACGTCAAAAAGAAGTATACAACGCTGTAAACCGCGTAAAAAATGAAGCTACAAAAATGCTTACACCAGGAACCATTTGGGCAGATTACCACGTAGAAGTTGGTAAATTAATGACTAGCGAGTTAATAGGTTTAGGCTTATTAGACAAAGCAGATGTACAAAACGAAAACCCAGATTGGCCAGCTTATAAAAAATACTTTATGCATGGTACATCTCACCATATGGGATTAGACACGCATGATTATGGTATTTTAACAGAGCCTATGCAAGCTAACATGGTCTTTACTGTAGAGCCAGGTATTTATATACCAGATGAAGGTTTTGGTATTAGACTAGAAGACGATGTAGTTATCCAAGAAACTGGAGAACCTTTTAACTTAATGAGAAATATCCCAATTGAAGCTGATGAAATTGAGGAGATTATGAATAAATAATAGTCTTTAGTAGAGATTTTAAAAAGCGAACCAAATGGTTCGCTTTTTTACAAATCAACTTAAACTAAAATTTGGTTATTTTCAAAGACATAGCGTTGTAGCTTTTTAAGAGTCTCTACTTTATCGCTAGTATTAATTAATAGTGAGATATTATTATTGCTTCCGCCGTAAGAAATCATTCTTACATTAACATCTTGTAAAATCTGGAATAAATTTGGCGTATCTGGATGATACACTATTGCATTTCCTACCAAACATACAATACTCATATAATCATCCACTTCTACGTGTGCAAAGGTTTTAAGCTCGTTAACAATTGCATTTAAAGCTGTGGTATTGTCTATGGTTAATGATACTGCAATTTCAGACGTAGTAATCATATCTATAGACGTTTCGTAACGCTCAAAAATTTCAAAAACTTTCTTTAAAAATCCATGTGCTAACAACATTCTAGCCGACTTAATTTTGATAGCCGTAATACCATCTTTTGCAGCTATTGCTTTAATACCTTCGCCATGTACTTGGTTAGTAATTAACGTACCGTGTGCATTTGGCGACATGGTGTTTTTTAATCGCACAGGTATATCAAAAGCGCTAACTGGCATTACCGTTTGTGGATGCAGAATTTTAGCTCCAAAATAAGCCAACTCTGCAGACTCGTCAAAAGACAGATTAGAAATAGCTTTGGTGTTTTCTACAAAACGCGGATCGTTGTTATGAAATCCATCAATATCGGTCCAAATTTGTACTTCTTCGGCTCTTAACACTGCACCAATAATGGTTGCGGTATAATCGCTTCCTCCACGTTGTAGGTTGGCAATATTACCTTCGGCATCACGACAAATAAAGCCTTGCGTGATGTAAATATCGGCTGAGTTTTCAGAAAGAATTCTATTTAAATTCTGATTAATATAAAAATTATCAGGTTCGTTAGTTTTATCAATACGCATAAAATCTAATGCTGGCAACAAACTTGCGTTAATGCCTTCTTGCATTAAAAATCGGCTAAAAATAAATGTCGATAATAATTCGCCCTGCGCCACCAAAGTATTATATGTTAATGCTGTAAATGGCTGATTGATTTGCGCCTCTACACCAGAGAACACAGAAGCAACATAAGCAGTTACCTCAGCATTAATCTCTTTATTAGTTAAAAGCGTGTTTATCGTGTTTGCGTAATGTACTTTTAATTGGTCAATTACAGTTTGCGCTGTGTCTTGTTGACCTGTTTTTATGGCTTCAGAAATATTAACCAACGCATTGGTTGTGCCCGACATTGCTGATAAAACAACTACTTTTTTCTGACCGTCATTGATAATGTTTTTTACATTAATCATGTTCTCTACACTACCAACAGATGTTCCGCCAAACTTTAATACTAGCATTTTTTTATTTTTTAGACCGCTAAACTACTATTAACCTTAGTAATAGCCTTAAAAATGAAAAATTTATACTACTTTTGCACAAATTGTTAAATAATTAACATTATGAAAACTATTTCATCTTGCGTTGAAGATATCTTAATTGCACAACCTTTTTTAGAAGAAGCTTTAACACGTAGTATTATAAATTATTCTGCTTTAGCAGAAGAACTACGCGAACCTATAAGTAATATGCTAAGAAAACCCGTAAAATCTGGCGCTATTATGATGGCATTAAGACGTTATAACACACCAAATAATTTACGCCATTCTTTAAAACTAAAAACAACACTTCAAAAACTGGGTGATATTACGGTACGTTCTAACCTTAGTGATTTTACGTTTCAAAACTCGGAAACCTTAATACAATGTCACACCAAAATTTTAGAACAAGTTGAAACGAACAAAGACATTTTTTATGCGTTTACTAGAGGTATTTACGAGAGCAACATTATTATTTCCAGCTCTGAAAACAAGCAAGTTTTAAAACGTTTTAAAGATGAAATTCAAATAGGGCTGCAAGAAGGTTTATCTGCTATTAGTGTAAGATTGCCTAAAGACAACTCTAAAGTATCTGGTTTGTATTATCAAATTTTTAAGCGCTTAGCTTGGGAAAACATCCCAATTTACGAAGTGGTTTCTACTACCAATGAGTTTACTGTATTGGTTGAAGATCACGTGGTAGACAAAGCATTTTCTGTGATTAAAAATTTGAAGAATTGATTTAGGGTTTTTTGTTTAATTTACTTTTAGTAACTGTTGGTGGAAAACACCAACAGTGGCGAATATCTATTGATCTGGTTATATTTGTATGATTTTGTCGGTGTTTTACACCAACATGTATTAATTTTTTCTAAAATCTATTTTAAGCCTTTGTTGGTGTTTTCCACCAACAAATATTAACCGTTCCTGAATTCTGTTAGTATATTAAATTCATCTCCTAATTCACTGTAAAATCTAGCAGATGAAAAGCGGTAATCTTGAGGGTTTTTACAAATTTGTGCTTTTACAGGATTTTGATGAATATAATTTAATTTTTGCTCAATAATTTTTTCATTCAATAAATCGACACAAAGTGGATTTCGTTTCCAAAATTGATATTTTCGGTCTTTAGCTTCAACATAAAAATCATCCAAATAAATAGAGTTATTATTTTGTAATTCTCTTTTTAATCGTTGCGCTGTAAACTTCATAAAACTAAGCTGAGTATGTTGTAACGAATACAGTTTAGTTGGTTTCCAAACGATATGAATATGGTTATCCATAATTACATAACCATAAATAATGACTCTGTTTTCTTTAACTAAATATTGTAAAGATTCAATAAGAATCAACTTGTGTCTGTCTGAATTCAAAAGAAATTTACCCTTAATAATAGATGCCGTATAAAACTGTGGAACATCTTCTATTTTTAAAGGCTTTAATTTCATTTCTTTTATAAGTTTATATTATTGTTGGTGGGAAACACCAACATTAGCGGATTTTGGGAACAAAATACCAAAATAAGGAGAGCTTTTGATAACTGTTGGTGAAAAACACCAACAGTGGCAAATAATTCTCAAAAAGTTTTTACTCCGTTCTCTTTAAAAATAAATCTTCAAAATCGTAACTAAAATCTGTAATTGGTGCAATTGGTTTTAGTGTAGCGCTTTGTGCCTTTCCTTTTTCATCAAAAGTAAATTGCATAAAACAATCGGCATCATAACTACGATTATCCCATTTTACAACAAATGTTGTGGCGTTATAGGGTAATAATTGACCTTTAATAGTTTTAGAGTTTTCTGCTAAAATTCTTAAATCTTCACCTTCTTTTTTAATCACCATATCACCAAACCAAGCATCGGTAAACGTACCTGTAATTTGTTCTGGTTTAGGTATGATTGGGCTTGATTTCATCATTTCAACTTTATTAAATACTTCGGTTTTAATACTATCGTTGTACTTGTACCAATCTTCGTTACTTTGCCCTAATTTATCCAACCAATGTCTGTCTTCGTAACCTAAATACGTATCTTTAATGGTGTTGGTTATAGTGGTAAATGCAGAACCATTCATTTGATTAGTCAACACTACAATTGCCAAATCTAAATCTGGTATCATAGTAAATTGGGTCACTGTACCTAATAATCCGCCAGTGTGATAAACTTGTTTGTATCCGCCTTTTACATCGGTTACAAACCAACCTAAACCATAACCTCTAAAATTAGAGTTGTAGCTATCATTGGCTCTAACTTTTAGTGGCATTTGCAGTTGCCAAAGCTCGTGTAATTGTTTTTCGCTAAGTAAACGTTCTCCGTTTTTGGTTACGGCATCATTCATTAAAAATTTTGCCCAAGTTAGCATATCGGTAACGTTACTTACAATTCCTCCAGCAGCATTTGCGGTGTCGTCCCAATCATGTGGAATTTCTTCTAATTTACCATCAGCCATAGTATGCGCTTCTATGATATTTGATTTATCGGTCACACGACTGTAAGCTGCTTTACTGTTAGTCATCCCAACAGGTTTTAAGATTTTTGTTTCTATAAAATCTTCCCATGATAATCCGCTAACGCGTTTTAAAACTTCACCAGCAACGATAAACATATTGTTATTGTACTCAAACGTACTTCTAAACGAGGTACTTGGCTCGATATACTTTAAATTATCAATTACTTTTTGCACATCAAAATGGTCGTTTTCTGGAAAAAACATTAAATCTCCTGCGCCTAAACCAAGTCCGCTTCTGTGCGTTACTAAATCTCTAACCGTAAAATTTTGGGTTACCCAAGCATCGTGTAGTCTAAATTCAGGAATGTGTTTTGTGACTTTATCGTCCCAACTTAATTTACCTTCGTCTACCATCATTGCCAATGCAAAACAGGTAAATCCTTTACTGTTTGAGGCAATACCGACTAAGGTGTTTTCATTCATTTCTTTTTTAGTAGACAATGCTCTTACACCATGTCCTTTGGCGTAAACAACGTTGCCATCTTTTAAAATTCCGACAGAAATACCAGGAACATCAAAGGTTTTTAAGGTTTTTTCTACTAATTTATCTAATTGCTTTTCTTCGATTTGAGCTTGTAAAAACAAACATGTAAAAAAGACAAAAATGAAGGTGATTTTATTAAGTTTCATTTTAAAAATTTTAAGTTGAAAGTCTTCAAATATAATAAATCCGTAAGCTACTTTTTAGACCATTAACTTATATTTGCAAACTATGACAACAGCCTACAAAAACATTACGGTTTCTTATAACGATATTGGTCAAGGTGACACTGTATTATTAATCCATGGATTTTTAGAAAACAGTACCATGTGGGATGCTGTAATTGATGTTTTAAAATACACCAACAGAATAATTACTGTTGATTTATTGGGTCACGGTCAAACAGATTGCTTGGGTTACATCCATACTATGGAAGACAATGCAGACATGATACACGCATTGATTACCCGATTAAATATTAAAAACTTTACAGTAATCGGTCACTCTTTAGGAGGTTACGTTGCATTGGCTTTCGCCGAAAAACATCCAGAATTCATCAATGGATTATGTTTAATGAACTCGACACCATTTGCCGATAGCCAATTACGTTATGAAACAAGAACGCGAGCGATAAAAGCAGCAAAGAAAAACTACGAAAGTTTGGTTAGCATGTCTATTAGTAATTTATTCTATGAAAAAAATAGAGAATTATTTAGTGAAGATATTGAAGCCTTAAAAACAGAAGCTTTAAAAACACCTTTGCAAGGTTATATTGCCACACAAGAAGGCATGAAGCTTAGAAAAGATAGAACCGAAATTTTGAAACAACTTAACTGCAAAAAACTAATTATTGCTGGTAAAAACGATCCTATTTTAAGCTTAGAAGATCTTGAGACTTTAAAACCTATTAAGCAATTAACCATTAGCGTTTTAGAAGGCGGACACATGTCTTATATTGAAAATAAAAGTAATTTCTTACAAGAGATTACGCATTTCATCGAAAAAACATAACTTTTTATCGGTTTTTAGATTTTTATTTTTTACATTCGGATTGTTAACTACTACATTTTTAATTATTTAGCCCAAAGCTAACTAAAACAAACCTACACCGATGAAAAAAGTAGACAACCAAACATCCAATCACAGCAGTTTATACTGCACCTTTTTTGGTCATAATTTTCAGGTGAGCAAAAAAGTAACCTATCATGTTAAAGAGTACAAATGCTGCAACTGTAAAAAAGAAATGACAACCAACAGTAATGGCAACTTGACGGAATTAACACCAAAATTTAGAGAGATAAATTCGGTTTTAGAGCGAATTCACAACAATAAGTTAATCAGACTTTCTAGACAAAGAATTGATTATCCTCAATTTAAAATGACGTCTTAATCTTCTGTAGACTTAAAGCTTTTCCATCCTTGAGCTTGCAATTCAATTTTTTGTTCTGCTCTTGTGACTAAATGTGCGCCTGCATTTTTTTCAGTAATGTAACCGATTACTGTTAAATTTGGGTTGGCTTTAATTTTAGGATAATCTTCTTGACTAATCGTCATTAGTAATTCATAATCTTCTCCTCCATTTAAAGCAATAGTTGTACTGTCTATATTAAATTCTTCACAAACAGCAATAACTTGTGGATCTAATGGGATTTTAGTTTCATATAAATCACAACCTACATCACTATTTTTACATAGATGAAGAATTTCTGAAGACAAACCATCACTAATATCAATCATAGAGGTTGGTTTTACTTTTAAATCTTGTAAAAGTTTAACGATGTCTTTTCTTGCTTCAGGTTTTAATTGTCTTTCAATTAAGTATGTATATTGATCTAAATCTGGCTGATTTTGAGGGTTTACTTTAAAGACTTCTTTTTCGCGTTCAAGCACTTGAAGCCCTAAATATGCAGCACCTAAATCACCGGTAACTACTAGCAAATCGTTTGGTTTTGCACCACTACGATAAACTTCCTCGTCTTTTTTAACATGACCAATTGCTGTCACCGAAATGATTAATCCAGAAGTAGAACTAGTTGTATCACCTCCAACTAAATCTACACCATAAATTTTACAAGCGGTTTGTATACCAGCGTACAATTCTTCTACCGCTTCTAAAGGAAATCTATTAGAAACTGCAATAGAAACAGTAACTTGAGAAGCTTCTGCATTCATTGCATAAATATCAGATAAATTAACCATTACAGATTTGTAACCTAAATGCTTTAAAGGCATGTAGGATAGATCAAAATGAACACCTTCAACTAAAAAATCGGTTGAAACTACAACTCGTTCTCCTTTAAAATCTAAAACAGCAGCATCATCACCAATTCCTTTAATAGTTGAGGATTGTTTTATTTCAAAATTCTTAGCTAAATGGTCAATTAAACCAAACTCACCTATTTGGCCTAAATCTGTACGTTGTTGATTTTTATCTTCTATCATAGTGCAAAAATACTAAGGCTATTTTAAAAGGTAGGGAAAAAGTGAAATTAATTGTTTAATAATAAATAAGGTATTATCTAAATTAACGACAAATTTTACTTAATTATCAGTATTTCTGTTAAATTTGCTAAAATCTCAATTTTACAACTTAACCCTAATGAACTATTTAAAAAAATTACTTTTTTTAACCCTTACCATTTTTAGTTATTCTGCTAACGCGCAAAGCCCATGCGTTAATGGTTTTGCAACATATACAGTAGAAGGTGTTACTACTTCTTATCCTTGTAATGATTACGATTTAATGTCCAGAGTACCTATTTCGGTTTTAGCAACAACTTTAGGCACTGAAGAAGGTAGTGATATTTGGGGATGGACAGATCCTTTAGACGGAAAAGAATACGCTATTGTTGGTACAACAAATAGTACCGCTTTTGTTGATGTATCTGATCCTATAAATCCTATTTTTTTAGGAAGAATTGAAACCGCAAACGGAAATACTTCTTATTGGAGAGATGTAAAAGTTTATAACAACCATGCTTATATAGTTGCAGATGGTGTTGGTAACCATGGTATGCAAGTCTTTGACTTAACCAATTTAAGAACTGGACCAAACCCAGATTTAACTTATACCAGCACTGTAAATGATGGTGAAGTTATTGTCTTTAGTGGCGATAACGGAATAAACATTGGTAGCTGCCATAATGTGGTTATAAATGAAGATGATGCAACTGCTTATTTAGTAGGTTGCAATGCTGTAAGTGGCGGACCGATTTTTGTTGATATTTCTGACCCTACGGCTCCAACCATAAGTGGTAGTTATGCAGCAAGTGGATATACTCACGATGCACAAGTTATAACATACAATGGACCAGATACCAATGCTAGTAATGTTTCTGGAGTTTCAAGTTATGTTGGTAGACAAATTTTAGCAGCAAGTAATGGCGGCTCTAATGATAAAGTCGTGTTTTTGGATGTTACCGATAAAAGTAATCCTCAATTTATTTCAGAAATCACATACTCTAACCCTGGTTATGCACACCAAGGATGGTTTACAGAAGATCATAAATATTTCATTTTTGGTGATGAAACTGATGAAATGAGCTATGGTAACAACACCAGAACTTTAGTGTTTGATGTTAACGATTTAGATAACCCATCATTATTATCAACTTATTTCGGACCTTTTACAGCAATAGACCATAATGGGTATGTTGATGGTGATAAGTTTTACTTGGCTAATTACCGTGCTGGTATGCGTGTAGTAGATATTTCTACCGTTGATACGCCTTCAAATACGATGACAGAAATAGGTTATTTCGATACTTATCCATCTAGTAACAGCACAGCCTTTAATGGTGCGTGGAGTATCTATCCTTATTTTGCCAGCGGAAATATTATTATTTGCGATATAGAAAGCGGGTTATTTGTAGTTAGACAAAGCAATACATTAAGTACTTCAGAATTTGAAATTGATAACAATTTTACAATGTCACCCAACCCTACAAAAGAGAATGCTAAACTTACAAGTAGTAACACTAATAAAATTCAATCTGTTCAAATATTTAATGTGCTAGGTAAAAAGATGTTTAGTAAAAACAATATCAACTCAACAAGTTTCGTTTTACCAACAAACAATTATAGTAGTGGTATTTACATTGTAAAAATTAACAATACAACTTCTAAAAAATTAATCATTAATAAATAAATTATGATAATGAACAATTCTAAGATTAAAGCAAAGTATTGGTTAAAAACATTAGCTTTTTCAGCTATGCTTAGTTTAGGTCTTGGTTGTTCTAGTGAAGAAAACTCAGGAATTAATACTCCCGACAATAACAATATACAAAACTCTCAATTTCCATGTGAAAATGGTATGGCTGGCATATATCCATGTAATGGTTATGATTTAATGGCAGAAATAGATGTACTATCATTAAGTGGTTCTTCAGCCGAGAGAGGTAGCGATATTTGGGGCTGGACAGATCCTTCAACCCAAAAAGAATATGCTATAGTCGCTTTAACCAATAGTACTGCTTTTGTAGACGTGACCGATGCTACAAATCCTATTTTTTTAGGAAGAATAGAAACAAATACAAACACAAGTATTTGGAGAGATGTAAAAGTCTACAATAACTACGCCTTTATTGTTGCAGATAATGCCGGACCACATGGTATACAAGTCTTTGACTTAACTAGATTAAGAAATTTAACATCAATACCAACTACTTTCACTCCAGACACCACTTTTAACGGAGTAGATAGTTGCCACAATATTGTCATCAATGAAAACGAAGGTGTTGCTTATCTTGTAGGTTGTAGCAATAATGGTGGCGGACCTATCTTTGTTGATGTTACTGACCCTTTAAACCCAACCTATTTAGGAGAATATACCTCAGCAGGATATTCTCATGACGCACAAGTTGTTACTTATAGTGGACCAGATACAGATTATACTGGTCATCAAATTTACATTGGTAGCAATGGTAATTCTGACCAAGTAGTAATACTTGATGTTACAGATAAAAACAACGTTATTCAAATTAGTAGTTTAACTTACCCACAAACAGCATATGCACACCAAGGTTGGTTTACAGAAGATCAATCCTATTTTATTTTAGGAGATGAAGTAGATGAAATTAATTATGGATTTAACACAAAAACATTAGTATTTGATTTTACAGATTTAGACAATCCATCACTGTCATCAACTTATTTTGGACCAACTCCTGCTATAGATCACAATGGTTATGTTAAAGGAGACGAATACTACCTTGCCAACTATCGTGCTGGATTAAGAGTTTTAGATATTAGTAATATTTCTGCTTCATCAAATGCTTTAGTCGAAACAGGATATTTCGATTCTTATCCAGCAGATGATAACCCAGATTTTAATGGTGCATGGAGTGTTTATCCTTATTTTGAAAGTGGAAATATCATCATTGGTGATATTGATGCTGGATTACTAATTGTTAGAAAAAATAATTAGATGAAATATTTCGTCCTAAAAATATTAGCCTTATTGTTCATTTTTACATCTTGTAAGTCTGAAGACGACTCACCTCAACCTCAACAAGAACCAGAAATTCCAGAGTTTGAAACAACAGGTAGTATAGAAAGTATTTCAACTTTTGGAGGCACAAAAAATGAAAGTGCCGAAACAGTTATAAAAACATCAGATGGAGGTTACGCTGTGGTTGGCTTTACACAATCTATGGATGGTGATGTTACTGATAAATCTAATGAAAGTTATGACGCTTGGTTACTAAAATTTGATGCAGATAACAACCTATTGTGGAATAAGACTTACGGCGGATCTAACGACGAAAAAGCAAATGACATTATCCAAACCAATGATGGTGGTTTTGTCGTTATTGGTTACACATTTAGTAATGATGGCGATGTAAGTAATAATGCTGGACAACAAGATTTTTGGGTGTTTAAAACAGATGCACAAGGCAATATCCAATGGGAAAAAACCTTTGGCTATGCTGGTTTAGATTATGGATTATCAATTATTCAAACCAATGATAATGGCTATTTTCTAACAGGTGTGTTAGACGTTACTGGTTCTGGCGGAGAAGGTAACACAAGAAGCAGCCAAACACTTCATGCTGGTGGAGATTATTGGGCTTTAAAATTAGACACTAACGGAGATTTACAATGGAGTAAATACTTTGGCGGCTATTTTACTGACAGTGCATTTGATGGTATCCAAACTGATGATAACGGATTTTTAATCATCGGCTCTTCAGATAGTGAAGATGTAGATATTTCAGACAATATTGGCTCTTACGACTTTTGGGTTGTAAAAGTTAATAGTTACGGTATCTTAGAATGGGAAAATAATTATGGTGGCTCTCAAATAGACGAAGCTCATAAAATTATAAAAACCGATGATGGCAACTTTTTAATTGTTGGCGATACCAGAAGTGAAGATGTAAATATTTCTAATAGTCTAGGTGCTGCAGATGTTTGGGCAATAAAAATTTCTCCAACCGGTCAACTTTTAGAAGAAACCAGTTATGGTGGAGAAAGTTTTGATGTTGGTCGTTCAGTTATTTCAGATATTGAAAATGGATATATTATCTGCGGAAGTTCAAGAAGTGGTACAGGACAGCTTACACAAAACAATGGACAAAACGACGTTTGGGTGTTTAAAACCGAAGCAAATGGAAACTTAAAATGGCAAACATCTATTGGAGGAAGTGATGTAGATTATGCTTACGGAGTTGCACAATTAGATAACGGAAAAATTATTGTTGTTGGAGAATCTAGCAGTAACGATTTTGACGTACCAGAAAACAAAGGTTTTACCGATTTAATAATTACAACTTTAAATTAAAATGAAAAAAATATTAGTTCTATTAATAGCAATTTCAACTATTTTTTCCTGTAGTGAAGATGCAGATGATAATGTTGTACTACAAAATAATGCTAGTGTTAATTTCAAATTTTCTCATCATTGGGACGGAACAGCTTTAAACAGTTCTAACTACGAAAATTTAGATTTAACTAATGAAAATGGTGAAGTGATAAACATAGACAGAATTAGGTATCTCATCTCTCGTGTTGAGTTAATCAATACAGCAACCGGTCTACGTTATTTATTTGATGGTTATAAATTTACAGACATCTCAAACGAAGACACATATAATTTTTCGCCAGAAATTAACACAATACCAACCGGTAGCTATGCTTTAAAATTTGTTTGGGGGTTTAATGAAGAAGACAACACAGATGGCGCTTACCCAGATTTAAACTCAGCATCTTGGAACTGGCCAGCTATGCTTGGTGGCGGTTATCACTTTTTACAATTTGATGGTATTTACAATGTAGATACAACAAATCCATCTGCATTTAATTATCATAATGGTACAGCAAGAGTAAGTGATGGCGTTTTTGAACAAAACTTTGCTATCATAAACCTTTCAGGACCTTTTATGATTACAAATAACGCAACTATTGAAGTAAAAATGAATATAGCTGAGTTTTTTAAAAACCCAAACACTTGGGATTTAAACGTACTAGACACGCCTTTAATGCCTAATTACACAGCGCAAAAAATGATGCAAGAAAACGTAATGTCTGTTTTTAGTTTAGGTGAAATCACACAATAAAAAATGAAACACTGGATAACATATAGTTTTTTAGCCATTCTTATTTGGTCGTGTTCTAAATCTGAAGACACACCAGATACAGGCGATTATGTTCCTGTGCCTTATCAACTAGATATTCCAGCTCATTTTGACCAATTATTAATAGATCCTGTCATTCCGTTTAACAATCCAATGACCGAAGAAGGCGTTGCTTTGGGAAAACGTTTGTTTTACGACCGTATACTTTCAGTAGATAATAGTAAAGCTTGTGCTAGTTGTCACATGCCACAAAATGCATTCTCAGACTCAAACCAATTTAGCGCTGGCGTATCAGGTAATATTGGCACAAGAAACAGTATGCCCTTATTTAATCTAGCTTGGAATTTTGACGATAACTACTTTTGGGACGGACGTGCTTTGGGCTTAGAACATCAAGCGTTAGAACCAGTAACCAATCCTATTGAGTTAGAAAACCAATCATGGACAGAAGTAGAAAACAGGCTTAATAATCACCCAGAATACCCTAACCTTTTTAATCAAGCATTTGGCACATCAACTATAACAAAAAACCTTGTATCAAAAGCAATTGCACAGTTTGAGCGTACTTTAATTTCTGGAAACTCAAAATTTGACCGTTACCTATTAGGACAAGCTACACTAACACCACAAGAACAAGAAGGTTTAAATATTTTTATGGATGAAGATCGTGGCGACTGTTTTCATTGTCATGGTAACCCAAATAATCCGCTTTGGACAGACAACCAATTTCACAACAACGGTTTAGATGCTACTTTTACAGATTTAGGCTTAGGAGCAGTAACTGGTAATCATAACGATGATGGTAAATTTAGATCTCCTTCATTACGTAACCTTGCATATACAGCACCTTATATGCACGATGGTAGATTTGCTACTTTAGATGAAGTTATAGAACACTACAGTACAGGTTTACAAGACTCAGACACTATTGACACTTTAATGAAAAAAGTAGATGAAGGTGGCGTACAACTTTCAGAAGTTGATAAAGCCAATTTAAAAGCCTTTTTATTATCACTTTCTGACCCTTCATTTTTAAACAATCCTGCATTTCTTCCTCAATAAGAAAAATCAATTAACCTATTTATTAATATAATGTTACTAAATATGGTAAACAGAGACTTAAATTGTATCTTTGCACTCTATTTAGATAAATTCTAATTAACAGGTATGATAAAAGTTTCTGATACAGCAAAAAAGAAAGTCATCGAATTGATGAATGAAGATGGCTTTAACCCAAGCACAGACTACGTTAGAGTTGGTGTTAAAAGTGGTGGTTGCTCTGGCTTATCTTACGATTTAAAGTTTGACAAAACCAAAGCAGAAGAAGATAAAGTTTTTGAAGATAATGAGGTAAAAATTATTGTTGACAAAAAGAGTTTTTTATACCTAATTGGTACCACTTTAGAATATTCTGGAGGATTAAACGGAACTGGTTTTGTGTTTAATAATCCAAACGCTAACCGAACTTGTGGTTGTGGTGAATCGTTTTCACTATAAACAAGTTTTAAAGTAGAAAGTAAAAAAGTTTAAAAGTAAATGGCAAAATTTAGTTCTTTTGAAGAAATTATTTCTTGGCAAAAATCTAGAGAATTAAACAAAGACATTTACAACATAACAAATAAAAACAGCTCTTTCTCTAAAGATTTTGGATTAAGAGATCAAATTAGAAGGTGTAGTATTTCTATTTCTTCAAATATTGCTGAAGGATTTGAAAGAGAGACCACAAAAGAGTTCATCAGATTTTTGTATATCGCTAAAGCGTCTTCTGGAGAGTTTAGATCTCAGTTGTATTTAGCTTTTGATTTAGATTACATTACTAAAGATGAGTTCTCAACATTAAATTTAAAAGTAAATGAAGTTTCTAAGTTAATAAGTGGTTTAATTAAATATTTAAACTCAACTTTATAACTTTAAACTTTACAACATTTATACTTATATATGAGTAAATATACTGAAGACGATTTAAGAGAAGAATTAAAAACTAAAGAATACGAATACGGTTTTTATACAGATATTGAATCTGATACCTTTCCTGTAGGCTTAAACGAGGATATTGTTCGTGCTATTTCGGTTAAAAAAGAAGAACCAGAATGGATGACTGAATGGCGTCTTGATGCCTTTAGATCATGGAAAGAAATGACAGAACCAGAATGGGCAAATGTACATTACGAAAAACCAGATTTTCAAGCTATTTCTTATTATTCGGCTCCAAACAATAAGCCTAAATATGATAGTTTAGACGAAGTTGATCCAGAATTATTAGACACGTTTAATAAACTTGGTATCTCTTTAGACGAGCAAAAAAAATTAGCTGGTGTAGCTATGGATGTAGTTGTAGACTCTGTTTCTGTAGCAACAACGTTTAAAAAGACATTAGCTGAGAAAGGTATTATTTTCTGTTCTATCTCTGAAGCTATTCGCGAATATCCAGATTTAGTAAAAAAATATATTGGTACCGTTGTACCTAAAAAAGATAATTTTTATGCGGCATTAAATAGCGCTGTATTTAGCGATGGTAGTTTTTGCTATATCCCTAAAGGTGTTAGATGCCCAATGGAATTATCTACCTATTTCCGAATTAATCAGGCAGGAACAGGACAGTTTGAGCGTACATTAGTTGTAGCAGATCAAGGTAGTTACGTAAGTTACCTAGAAGGTTGTACTGCACCAAGTCGTGACGAAAACCAACTACACGCCGCAGTTGTAGAGCTTATTGCTTTAGATGACGCCGAAATAAAATACAGTACCGTACAAAACTGGTTTCCTGGAAATGCAGAAGGAAAAGGTGGTGTTTACAATTTTGTGACCAAACGTGGATTGTGCGAGAAAAACGCAAAAATTTCTTGGACACAAGTAGAAACTGGTAGTGCTGTAACTTGGAAGTATCCAAGCTGCGTATTAAAAGGAGATAATTCGGTGGGCGAGTTTTACTCAATCGCTGTAACTAATAATTTCCAGCAAGCAGATACGGGTACTAAGATGATTCATCTTGGAAAAAACACTAAATCTACGATTATTTCTAAAGGAATTTCTGCAGGAAAATCTCAAAACTCATATCGCGGATTAGTACAAATTGCAGGTCGTGCCGATAATGCACGTAACTTCTCGCAATGCGATAGTTTACTAATGGGTAACGAATGTGGCGCACATACATTCCCGTATATAGAAGCAAAAAATAAATCGGCACAAATAGAACACGAAGCTACAACCAGTAAGATTGGAGAAGACCAAATCTTTTATTGTAACCAACGTGGTATTGATACCGAAAAAGCAATTGCTTTAATCGTAAACGGTTTTAGTAAAGAAGTATTAAATAAATTGCCTATGGAATTTGCAGTAGAAGCACAAAAGCTTTTAGAAATTTCATTAGAAGGTTCTGTTGGATAATCAATTTTTAACTATGAAAAAACTAATCATTCTTCTTATTACCCTTTCTTTATTTGTTGCTTGTAAAAAAGACAAAAAAGAACCTATTGTAGAGCAAACAGAAACTGAGGTTAAAAAAGAGCCTATCAAAATGTTTATGTTTGATGGTGGAACTGTACAAGTAAACATGCTTGATATTTTTTCTCAAGATGATGCTTACAAAGGACAATCAAAAACCTTTGCAGATGCTATATATTTAATTCAGCATCCTGACGGTAACTTATTATGGGACGCAGGATTGTCTGAAGATTTATTAGATAAAGAACCTTACACAACACCAGAAGGCGCTTTTACTGTTAGTAGAAAAAAGGGAATTGAAGAACAGTTAAAATCAATTGGTTTATCAACTGATGATGTAAAATATATTGCATTATCACATACACATTTTGATCATTCAGGATCGGCGTCTAAATTACCAAAAGCGATTTGGATTGTTCAAGAAGATGAATACAATTTTGTAACTAGCGAAGAACAAAAAAAGGAAAACCCAGCACATTATGACGCCATAAAAAACTTAAAAGGTTTAAAGAAAATTAATGGCAATTTTGACGTGTTTGGAGATGGTAGAGTTGTAATAGTTTCTACACCTGGTCATACGCCAGGTCACCAATCTTTATTTGTAGATTTAGAACAAGAAGGGCCATTAATGCTTACTGGTGATGTATATCATATGGAAGAAAGCAGAGAAAATGCAAGAGTACCAAAATTCAACTTTGACGTAGAGAAAACATTAAACTCTATGGAGGTTTTTGAAACATTTGCAGAACAAAAAGGCGCACGTGTTATCATTCAACATTCGCTAAAAGATTTCAATAGTTTAAATCACGCACCAGAACCAATTCAATAGTAAAAAATGAAAAAATTAATTCTTATTTGTGCTATCATTTTAGCTTTTGGTTGTAAAGACGAAAAGAAAGAAACCGAAACCACTTCAACAGAAACCAATGTTGAAACAAAAAGATTGGTTGGCGAGTTTGTATATTATGCAGACGCAGCAGTTTTTCAAGTAAAAAATGATATTTACGGTGTTATTTTAGATGAAAAATCTGAAGCTTTAAACAAAGAAGCACAACCATACAAAAATGAAGCTACAGATATGGTTATGGCAGATGTAGAAGCACAAATCATCCCAAAAGATGACAATGAAGAAGGCTGGCCATACAAACTGAAAATAGAAAAAATATATAGTGTTAAAGCACTAGACCCGAATAAAAACGACGTTATTAAATTAGGAAAATAAACAGTATGTTAAAGATAAATAACTTACACGCAAGCGTAGAAGACAAGTCTATATTAAAAGGTATTAACCTTGAAGTAAAACCAGGTGAAGTACACGCCATTATGGGACCAAACGGTTCTGGTAAAAGTACATTAGCATCTGTAATTGCTGGTAAAGAAGATTACGAAGTTGAAGATGGAGATATCTTTTTAGAAGGAGAAAACATCAATGAGCTTGCTGCAGAAGAGCGCGCACACAAAGGTGTGTTTTTATCGTTTCAATACCCAGTAGAAATTCCTGGTGTATCTGTAACTAATTTTATGAAAACGGCTATTAACGAGACTAGAAAAGCAAAAGGTCTAGAAGAAATGCCAGCTAACGAGATGTTAAAGCTAATTCGTGAAAAATCAGAGTTACTAGAGATAGACCGTAAGTTCTTATCACGTTCTTTAAACGAAGGGTTTTCTGGAGGAGAAAAGAAACGTAACGAGATTTTCCAAATGGCAATGTTAGAACCAAAATTAGCTATTCTTGACGAAACTGATTCTGGTTTAGATATTGACGCTTTACGTATCGTAGCTAACGGTGTAAACAAATTAAAAAGTAAAGACAACGCTGTTGTAGTAATTACACACTACCAACGTTTATTAGATTACATCGTACCAGATTATGTACACGTTTTATTAAATGGTCGTATCGTAAAATCTGGAACTAAAGAATTAGCACACGAGCTAGAAGAAAAAGGTTACGATTGGATTAAAGAAGAGGTTGGTGCTTAAGCACTTTCCGCTAAATTAAAATTATGTAGAATAAAACAGCTTCAAATTGCATCAATTGCATACTGAAGTCTGAATACTGAAACTTAAAAAATGAGTTTAAAAGAAAAATTAGTATCCTCTTTCATGGCGTTTGAAGACCATGTAGATATCGATGCTAAAGTACATGATATTCGCACAGAAGCTATAAAATTATTTGAAGATAAAGGCTTTCCTTCAAAAAAGGATGAAGCTTGGAAATATACCTCTTTAAATAGTATTTTAAAACATGACTACAGTGTGTTTCCTAAGCAAGAAAATGCTTTAGAATATAGTGATGTGAAACAATATTTTATTCACGATATAGACACTTACAAAATTGTTTTTATCGATGGTAAATACTCATCTCACTTATCACAAACTACGCACGAAGGTATGGATGTTTGCTTAATGTCTGCTGCATTAACAAAACCAAAATACCAATTAGTTATAGAAAATTACTTTAACAAAGTAGCAGAAAAAGATGGGTTATCATCTTTAAACACAGCATTTTCTCAAGAAGGTGCATTTATTCATATTCCAAAGAATAAAGTAGTTAACAAACCTATTCAAATTGTACATTTTTCTACAGGTAATGAGTCTGCACTTATGCTCCAACCTCGTAATTTAATTGTGGTTGATGAGAATAGTCATGTTCAAATTATAGAGCGTCATCAAAGTCTTACAGACAATCCTGTATTAACCAATAGTGTTACAGAAATATTTGCAAATAAGCGCGCCATTGTTGATTATTATAAAATTCAAAATGACAATTTAAACGCCTCTTTAATAGATAATACTTTTGTAGAGCAAAAGCAAGAAAGTCACGCATCTGTTCACACCTTTAGTTTTGGTGGCAAATTAACTCGTAATAACCTTAACTATTATCAAAACGGAGAGCGCATAGATTCTACATTAAAAGGAGTAACAATTATTGGTGAAAAACAACATGTAGATCACAATACGTTAGTCCATCATATAGAACCAAATTGCGAAAGTCACCAAGATTACAAAGGTATTTTTGATGATAACGCAACAGGTGTATTTAACGGTAAGGTTATTGTTGAAAAGGAAGCGCAAAAAACAAATGCATTTCAATCTAACAACAACATTTTAATTAGCGATAAAGCTACAATTAACACCAAACCACAATTAGAAATTTTTGCAGACGATGTAAAATGTTCTCATGGTTGTACAATTGGTCAGTTAGACGAAAGCGCTTTATTTTACTTAAAATCTAGAGGTATCCCTGAAAAAGAAGCTAAAGGATTACTAATGTTTGCATTTAGCAATAACGTATTAAGCTCGGTAAAAATTCCAGAACTCAAACAACGAATAACAAAACTTATAGCGCTTAAATTAGGCGTCAATATAGGATTTGACTTATAAAAAAAAGCAGCTAATTAATTAGCTGCTTTTTTTTTACACCAATTTAAAAATACGTCAATTGCCTAATGTTATATGATATTGTCTTCACTTAAATTTGACAAAAACAATATCATGAAATATCTAAGCACATTTATTTGCCTAATCATCACTTCTCTAGCAATAGCGCAAAACAATCCTTTAATTAAAGAAGCTCCTTTAAATCCAATAGTTTTAAAGTACAAACTAGAACATTTCAATTTAGTAGGAAATATTGAAACCGTAACACTTAACAACTCATTCCAGTTACAATTTAATGAAGATGGTTTATTGGTTAAAGTATATAACAATGTATACGATGCTGATAAAAAACTAACCACAGAATATAAGTATCCAAATAAAACAACAATATTAGAGACAAAATATGAAGGAGAAAACGGTGTAATAAACTCTAAATACACGTTAAACAATGACCAAAACATCATTCATTACGAAGTATTGAATACAAAAGACATTCCTGAGTATTATATTTTAGACCCAATCACATACGAGTATAAAGACCAATTACTTGTAAAAGCTTCTTCAGATAAAAGTAAACATAACTATAACTACAAAACTGAAACTACAACTTACAAATACGATAGCGAAAAAAGGCTTATACAAACTAGTTTATTGTATGATAATGAAGAAGACATAAAATTTAGAAACACTTACGATTACTCTAAATTTAATGAAGGAAAAATTTTAATCTTAAGAGACAACGGTTATTACGAGATTAATCAAGAATACAATAGCAAAGGAACATTGACTTATGAGACAGTTAAAGAAAATGGTTACCGTGCAAATCCAAAATCTAAAGTCTACCGCAATCCTAAGTACGATGAATATGGAAATTTATCTACCTTTAGTGATGGAGAATACAGATATACTTTTTTCAAAAAATAATCTCTAAATAAATTATAAAAATTCCATTTTAAGCATTACAAATAGTAAATTTGTAGCATGCTAGATGTAAATAAAATAAGACAAGATTTTCCAATACTTAACAGACAAGTAAACGGCAAACCTTTAGTGTATTTTGACAATGCTGCAACATCGCAAACACCACAACAAGTTATAGATGTTATTGTAGATTATTATTCTAATTACAATGCAAACATACATCGTGGTGTACACGCGTTAAGCCAAGAAGCAACAGATAAATACGAAGCTGCACGTAAAACTATCCAAAATCATTTTAATGCAAAACACATCTATGAAGTTATTTTAACTTCAGGAACAACACACAGCATTAACTTGGTTGCAAATGGATTTGCTTCACTTTTAAATGAAAAAGATGAACTTATTGTATCTGCATTAGAACATCATAGTAACATAGTTCCTTGGCAAATGCTTTGCGAAAAAACAGGCGCAACACTTAAAGTTATTCCAATGAATAATCACGGTGAATTAGATATGGATGCCTACACTAATTTACTTTCTAAAAACACAAAATTAGTCTTTGTTAATCATATTTCTAACGCATTAGGAACCATTAATCCAATTGAGACTATTATTGAAAAAGCACATCAAGTTGGTGCTGCTGTTTTAATAGATGGTGCACAAGCTTGTCCACATATAAAAACAGATGTTCAAGCATTAGATGTCGATTTTTATGTGGCATCAGCACACAAAATGTGTGGACCAACAGGTGTTGGTATGCTTTACGGAAAAGAAGAATGGTTAAAAAAACTTCCACCTTACCAAGGTGGCGGAGAAATGATTAACCAAGTTACTTTTGAAAAAACAACATACGCAGGTTTACCTCATAAATTTGAAGCAGGAACACCAAACATTTGTGGCGGCATTGCTTTTGGAGCCGCAATAGATTATATGAATGCTATCGGCTTTGATAACATTTCTAATTATGAGCATGAGCTTTTAGAATACGGCACACAAAAACTTTTAGAAATTGAAGGCTTAAAAATCTACGGAACTTCAAAAAACAAAACATCGGTAATATCTTTTAACTTAGAAAGTATACATCCTTATGATGTTGGTACGTTATTAGATAAAATGGGTATTGCTGTTCGTACAGGTCATCATTGTACACAACCTATAATGGATTTTTATAAAATACCTGGTACAGTAAGAGCTTCATTTGCATTTTACAACACCAGAGAAGAAATAGATGCTTTGGTTACTGCAGTTAAAAAAGCAAAAATGATGTTAAGCTAAACTCGTCTAAAAAAACATATTTCAAGCACTTCCTTAAAAGAAGTGCTTTTTTGTTTTATTGAAATTGTCATTTCATCGAAAAGTTAGAATTTTAACAATTAAATATTTATTTTTTTATGATTTAAATTATATATTCGACAACAATAACTAATAAAACATAACAAAAATGAAAAAAATCTTTTTAGGAATGGCTAGTCTTGCTTTGCTGTTTATGTCTTGTAATGACGATCAAAGCGAAGCACTGAATGAAGAACAAGCAAAAGTAGACATGTCAGATTTTTACTTGTACACAGATGCCGATAATGATGAGGCTGCAAGAGCTGCACAAGGAAAAGGTGTTTGTTACTCAATGGTAAACCTAAACCGTTTATTAAATGAAAATCCTGGTTTAGATAAAAAGATGTATGATATAGAATATAACACGAGAAGTTTCTTAGTCAATGCAAAACCTGGCGGAGGAAATGGAAACGGAAATGGCGGCGGACCAGGCGGTGGCGGTTCTGGTGGCGGCGGTGGAGACACTACAGATAACTTAGGTGTGGTAAACATTCCTGTGTATGTGCATGTAGTTTACAGCAACTCTGCTCAAAATGTTAGTGATCAACAAATTAATGCTCAAATCTCTGTATTGAATGATGATTTTAGAGCTTCTAATAATGATGTTAACCAAGTACCTTCAGAATTTGCTGGTTTAGTAGCTGATACTGAAATCAACTTTACATTAGCAGGTACATTTAGACACTCAAACTCAACATCTGCTTGGAGCACAAATGATGCGGTAAAAGCAGCATATCCACCAGTAACACCTTCTACTCACTTAAATATTTGGGTATGTAACATTAGCGGTGGTATTTTAGGATATGCACAATTTCCTGGTGGACCATCTGCAACAGACGGAGTTGTAGTATTATACTCTAGCCTACCAGGCGGATCTGCTGCGCCATACAACCAAGGAAGAACATTAACTCATGAAGTAGGACACTACTTAAACTTACGTCACATTTGGGGAGACGGAAGATGTAAGCAAGACGATTTTGTTGCAGACACTCCATCTTCAGACGGACCAAACTACGGTTGTCCTTCTTACCCAACTGTTAATTGCCGTTCTAACGACATGACTATGAACTACATGGATTATGTAGATGATGCATGTATGTACATGTTCTCTCAAGGTCAAAAAGAAAGAATGAGAGCTATCTTCCAAACAGGCGGATCAAGAGCTGCTTTAGTAGGGAACTAATTTCTCTCAAGTTATAAAATTTAAAAAGACGCCAAATTTGGCGTCTTTTTTGTATTATTATAGTAAATAATAAATTTCAATTAAGATGAAAACCTACACTATCATACTTATAACCATATTTTTAAACGCATGTGGTGCTACTAAAAATATGCAATCTGACTTAGCTGAAAACAGTACAGAAACGTCAACTATGTCTAAAACAAATCAAACAGAAAACATGATTTTTGAATATACAGCCATTACTAGAGGTAGTTACACTATGGTAAAAGCTAATAAAGACACTATTACTTATCAATTATCGCGTGCGTCTAAAGAAGAAACCAAAGATTGTACTAAACAAAATTGGGATACACTAACTAATCTAGCTAGTAATGTTGATATAACAAAAATAGACCAGTTAGAAGCGCCAAGCAAAGCACACCAATATGATGGCGCAGCTATCGCAAATTTAAATGTAACTGTAGGAGATAAAACATACCGCACACAATCTTTTGACGCAGGTAATCCTCCAAAAGAAATAGCAGAGATAGTCAATTATCTTTTAAGCTTAACGCCTAAAAATTAAGGACAGTTTAACAGCAAATCAAGGCTTGCAATAGCAGAATATTCATTAATTTTGCAACAGAAAAAGACGGAAACAATTTATGCCTAGTATAAAAGATATTCAAGAAGAAATAATAGACGAATTTTCAATGTTTGAAGATTGGGAAGAGCGTTACCAATACATGATTGACCTTGGTAAAACCTTGCCTTTAATTGACGAGCAATACAAAACCGACGATCATATAATTAAAGGTTGTCAAAGCAAAGTTTGGGTACATGCTCAAATGGATGAAGATAAAGTTGCCTTTACTGCAGATAGCGATGCTATAATTACCAAAGGGATTATTGCTATTTTAATTCGTGTGTTTTCAAACCAACACCCAAAAGATATTATCGAAGCAGATACCGATTTTATTGATAAAATTGGATTAAAAGAACACTTATCACCTACTAGAGCAAACGGATTAGTTAGCATGATTAAGCAATTAAAAATGTATGCAATTGCTTATCAAACACAATTAAAATAATTTCGCTTTCGCGGAATAACAAAAGAAAATGAGCACAATAGATACAGCCGAATTAGGAGAAAAAATAGTAAAGGTTTTAAAAACTATTTACGATCCTGAAATACCAGTAGACATCTACGAATTAGGATTAATTTACGACGTATTAGTAAACGAAGATTACGAAGTAAAAATCCTAATGACCTTAACTACACCAAACTGTCCAGTTGCAGAAACTTTACCTCTTGAAGTAGAAGAAAAAGTAAAATCTCTTAACGATATTAAAGATGCAGAAGTAGAAATTACTTTTGATCCACCATGGTCACAAGACTTAATGAGTGAAGAAGCAAAACTAGAATTAGGAATGCTATAAAAGCAATCAAAATGGCAGACGAAATTATAAACCGCGTAGCCAATAGCAAACTACAAGTTATAAACTTAGAAGATTTTTATCCTGAAGGTAAACGTGTAGTTTTTGATATTAAAGATTGGTTATACGAAGGATTAGTACTTAGAGAGAAAGATTTTAGAGCTAGCGTAAAAGCATACGATTGGTCACAACATAAAAATCAATTTGTAGCATTAACCTGTAGTGCAGATGCTGTTATTCCTGATTGGGCATTTATGTTATTGGTCGTAAATCTAGAACCATTTGTCGAAAAGTCCCATATTGGAAGCCTTGAGGATTTAGAGACTTCAATTTATCAAGATAAAATCAATCAATTAGACACCTTAATTTACCAAGATAAGCCAGTTATTATAAAAGGTTGTAGTAATAAGCCAGTACCCATAAACGCTTATACTATGCTTACTTCTAAGCTTAAAAAACATGCAAAATCTATCATGTACGGAGAAGCGTGTTCTTCTGTACCGTTATTTAAACGTTAACAACTCTGTTAATTATTTAATTCGTTGATTTAAAGATAATTATGCTTTTATGGTAATTTTATTAAAGTAAAAGCTAAAGCATATCTTTGCACTCGCTTTATTAAAAACTTAAATTTTATGAAAAAAGTATTACTTATCGGAGCATTATTTTTAGGAATCGTTTCCGTAAATGCTCAAACTAAAGAAGAATTAAAAGCTGAAAAAGCTGAAAAACAAGCACAAGCTGATAAGTTTCAAGCAGAAGCAAATGCTATACAAGCTCAAATAGATGCTTTACCTGGTTGGAGAGTTGGTGCTTTTGGTACCATTGGTGGAAGTATCTCTGAATTTAACAATTGGTATGCTCAAGCAGCACCTAACAACAGTTCTGGTAATATTGGTTTTACTGTAAATGGTTACGCAAATTTAATTGAAGAGAAATTTTTCTGGCGTAATAACTTAAATGTGAATTTAGGTTGGGTAAAATTAGATGATAAAGACGATCCAACAGATAGTGATAAGTTTAGAGAAAACACAGACGTTTTCAACATCACTTCGCTTTACGGTAGAAAAATAAGTGATAAATGGGCTGTTTCTGGATTAGGAGAATACAGAACAACATTATTAAACAACTTTAATAACCCAGGTTATTTAGACCTTGGTGTTGGTGCAACTTGGACACCAATAGAAAACTTAGTAGTTGTGATTCATCCATTAAACTACAACTTTGTTTTTGCTGATGAAGGTACTGTTTTTGAATCTTCTTTAGGTGCTAAATTTGTTGCAGACTACACAAGACAAATTGGTAAAATAAACTTTAAATCTAACTTTTCTGGTTTTGCTAGTTACAAAAGTGGTGACTACTCTAACTGGACTTGGATTAACAGTTTTGGGTATACATTATGGAAAAACATAGGTGTTGGTTTTGACTTTGGTTTAAGAAGTAACAAACAAGAAGCTGCAGCTTACCAAGGTGTAAGTTTAGATAATGCAGATAATGATTTACAATCTTACTGGTTATTTGGTTTAAACTATAAACTATAATAAATACTCTAGATTTAGATATAAAAAAAGTGCTCCCCAAAAAGGAAGCACTTTTTTTATGCGTTAGGGATTGAGCTATTGTTGGAGCACATCTTTGATTGCGACTAGCGAAAGCCCGACGCACTTTTGTCATTAAAAACAAAAGTGAGTAACGCCCAAATTATTTTACTCTTCTTCGCCTAAGTTTTCGTAATCGTAATCCGGATACAAGAAGTGATTATAAGGAAAACGTGTAACGTGTATTTCTCTTACTTCATTATATACACGCTTTTTAAATTCTTCTAAGTTTTTCTTGTTTAGCGCAGAGATAAATAAAGCATTGTCTTCTCCTACTCTATTCATCCAAGTCCTTTTCCATTCAGCTAAACTATAATGATCTGTGGTACGTTCAGCAGTTAAGTCGGTTTCATCAAATGGTTCTGCCTTATAAGCATCAATCTTATTAAACACCATAATTGTAGGTTTGTCTGCGCTATCAATTTCACCTAAAATTTTATTTACAGAAGCAATATGTTCTTCAAAATTTGGATGCGAAATATCTACAACATGTAGCAATAAATCTGCTTCACGCACTTCATCTAACGTACTTTTAAAACTTTCTACCAATTGTGTTGGCAGCTTACGTATAAAACCAACAGTATCTGTTAATAAAAATGGTAAATTCTGAATTACAACTTTTCTAACTGTAGTATCTAAAGTTGCAAATAGTTTGTTTTCTGCAAAGACTTCAGATTTACTAATGGTGTTCATCAAAGTAGATTTACCGACGTTTGTATAACCAACTAAAGCTACACGCACCATTTTACCACGGTTACCACGTTGCACAGCCATTTGCTTATCAATAGTTTTTATTTTAGCCTTTAACAATGCTATTTTATCACGTACAATACGTCTATCGGTTTCAATCTCGGTTTCACCTGGTCCACGCATACCAATACCTCCTTTTTGACGCTCAAGGTGTGTCCACATTCCTTTAAGTCTTGGTAACAAGTATTCGCATTGTGCTAATTCTACCTGCGTACGTGCATAACTAGTTTGAGCACGTTGTGCAAAAATATCTAAGATTAAGTTGGTACGGTCTAATACTTTAACACCTAAAATCTTACTAATATTGCGTTCTTGTGCTGCGCTTAACTCGTCATCAAAAATGGCTGTCCCAATTTCATTATCATCAATAAACTGCTTTACCTCTTCCATTTTACCTGTACCAATAAATGTTTTTGGATTAGGCATCTCCATTTTTTGGGTAAAACGTTTTTTTACTTCTCCGCCTGCTGTATAGGTTAAAAACTCTAGTTCATCTAAGTATTCTTTAGATTGTGCTTCGTCTTGTTCTCTTGTTACTACACCAATTAATACGGCGCTTTCTAATTCTATGTCTTTTTTCTCTAGCATATAAATATTTATATTGCAAATTTACATAATTGTAGCCACAATAAATTTGCTATTTTTAGACTTTTAAAATTCTATCCTTTTGAAGTTTAATATATTTAAATCTAAAACTAATAAACAAACTGTTGCTTTTTATAATATCGAAAATCTTTTTGATATTTATGATGATGAATTTACTCGTGATGATGATTTTATCCCTACTTCCAAAAAGCGCTGGACAGTTAAACGTTATAAAAATAAGCTACGTAAAATTGGTTATGCTATTTCTAACATTGGTAGAAAAGAAACCAACAGTCATCCAGCAATTATTGGTTTAGCAGAAGTAGAAAATGATGCTGTATTAAGGGATTTAATTGCTTCAAAACACCTTAAAGAGTATCCATATCAATTTGTACATTATGATAGTCAAGATGAGCGTGGTATAGACGTAGCATTTATTTACGATAGTAAAAAGTTTGAGGTTTTACATTCTGAAATTTTCACTTTTACACTTACTGACGAAGATGGTTTACCTGATTATACCAGAGATATTTTATTAGTATCTGGCTTGTTTTTAGGTGAAGAAATGCATTTTATAGTTAACCATTGGCCATCAAGAAGAACTGGCGATGTTGCTACCGAATTTAAACGCATTAAAGCTTCTGAGCAAGTTCAATCAATCATTAAACGCTTGCAAGAAGATTACAAAAATCCTAAAATTTCAATTATGGGAGATTTTAATGATGATCCTTTTAGTAACAGTATCAAACAATTAGTTAATAATATTGGTTTATTTAATCCAATGGACACATTATTGTCGATAGATAGAGGCACGACAAGTCATAATTTTGAATGGAATTTGTTTGACCAAATCATAATCACTCATAATTTTTTTGAGCGTAAACCAAAAACACTACGCTACGTAAAAGCAGATATTTATGATGCCGATTTTTTAAAACAATATGACGGCAAGTATAAAGGAACTCCATATCGCACTTACGTCGGCAAAACATACAAAGGTGGTTATAGTGACCATTTTCCTGTGTATATGATTTTAAATAAAAAATAAGTTTAAAATTAAATTAATATCTTTCATAGTAATCTTAGATTAAGTTTTTAAAATGAAATTAAAAGTATTTTTAGTTTTTATATGTTTTATAGCAAGCCAGTTTGCTTATGCTCAATTCACACCTTATTTTGAAAATTATTCGCTTTCAAAATATAATGCAGGTAACCAAAATTGGGGAATATCTAAAGCAGAAAATGGTAAAATATATGTAGCTAATAACAACGGACTCTTAATCTATAATGGGCTAAACTGGAAAATAAAATCATTACCAAATAAAACTACATTAAGATCTGTGCTTGCTGTAAAAGATAGGATTTACACAGGTTCTTATGAAGAGTTTGGCTACTGGGATTACAACGAAAAAGGACAAATTATTTATCACTCGCTTTCGCATTTACTTAATAAAACTAAATCTACAAGTGAAGAATTTTGGCAAATTTTAGAATATAATGACAAAATTGTTTTTAGATCGTTTCAAAATATTTATGTCTATCAAAATGACACTATCACTAGAATAAGCCCATCATCGACAGTAATTTCATGCAGCATCGTTAATGATATTCTTTATGTTTCAACCTTAAACGAAGGTGTTTTTATACTAAACAAACAACTTCAGTTAACACCAATTCTTAAAAACGAAATCATTAAGGGTGACCGCATAATTTCAATTTCAAAATATAAAAACCAACTACTGCTTACAACAGACTTAAAAGGTTGCTTTATTATAAAAGATAATGATTTAGAACCGGCAAATCTTCCTATTAATCAAACTATAAAAAAACATCAACTTAACACTTTTAGTCAACTTGAAAACGGAAATTTAGTTTTTGGAACCATAAAAAATGGAGTTTACATCACTAATCATAACGGAGAAGTACTTTATAACATCAATAAAGAAAATGGATTGGCTAACAATACGGTTTTAAGTGTTTTAATTGAAAAAAACGAAACTATTTGGTTGTGTTTAGATAACGGTCTTTCTAAAATTGATTTAAAAAATAACATTTCTTATTACAATGATGTTACTGGTAAGCTAGGCGCTGTCTACGATGTAATAGATTTTGAAGACACCATTTTTATTGGCAGCAATACAGGTTTATATTATTTGGATCAAGAGCATAAACTTACTTTTATAGAAGGCACACAAGGACAAGTTTGGGATTTAAAAATTATAGACAACCAGCTATTTTGTGGTCATAATAACGGTACTTTTTTAGTTGAAAAGGATGAAGTAAATCTTATTTCAAATTTTACAGGTGGTTGGACGCTAAAGAAAATTCCGGACATGGACATTTACATTCAAGGGACATATGCAGGTTTAGTTAAGTTTGAAAAAGATGAAGATAATTGGAAAGCAAACCATTTAGGTAAAACAACAAATCCTATTCGGTTTTTAGAATTTGAAAACAAACAACAAGCATGGGCTGCAAATGCTTACAAAGGATTAAATAAAGTAGTTTTTAATGATACTTATGATTCCATTACCCAAGTCATAGACTACAAAGACAAAGGATTAGAAACAGATTATAATGTAAGAGTCTACAAGCTTAAAAACACAATTTGTTTTAAGACTAATGATGGCTGGAAAAAATACGAGCCCTTAATTGATAGTATTGTGCCTTATTCATTTTTAAATGAAAAAATTGGTCAAAATTCAGATGTTGTTTCCGAAGCATCGACCAATAGTATATTCTTTAAAAACAACAAAGGAATTATTAAACTTGACGAAAATAATAACGCTAAAGAAGTCCTTACAAGAAACTATTATGATAACCGTATCATTTTAGGTTACGAAAATGTATCTAGACTAAACGACTCTACCTACACGTTAAACCTAAATGATGGATTTCTGGTTTTTAATACAAATCATTTTTTCTCTACTCAAACGCCTAAAGAACCAAGTATAGAACAAATAAAAGTAAACAACACTTTTGTCACGTTAAATACAAACATCATAGATATTCCTAATAATGGAAATGTAAATATTACTATATCTTCACCTTTGTCCGATAGCCATAATTTTGAATATAGCCTTAGTACAGATCCAAATAAATGGGAAAAAGTAGACAACGAAAACTTAGTATTATCAAATCTAAAAAATGGTGATTTTGAAGTGCTTTTTAGAGCAACAAATAAATCTGGACAAACATCAGAAGTCAAAGCATTAAAACTTCATGTATTACCACCATGGTACAAATCTAGCTTAGGTTTTTTATTGTACTTCATTGCAGCATTAATCTTAACAGGAGTATTTTATTTTCTACATACAAGAAAAATGTATAAAGAGCAAAGACGCTTGCAAATAGAATTAAAACGTGAACAACAACATTTATTGAGAGAAAAAAACATAGAAAACGAGCGTAAACTTGTAGAAATAAAAAATGAAGCTCTAGAAAGCGAAATCCAACTAAAAAGTAAGCAACTTGCGAATACTGCAATAGCACTTGTAAAAAAGAATGAAGCGCTGCTAGAAATTAAAAAGGATTTACAAATTAATGATGGTCAATTTAGCAACAAATTAATCAACCGTAGACTACAGAAAAAAATCGATCAGACCATTGGTAATAAAGATCAATGGGAGATTTTTGAATACAACTTTAACCAAGTTCATGAAAAGTTTTTCAATCAATTAAAGTCAAAACATCCTAAGTTATCTCATAAAGATTTAAAGCTTTCTGCCTACATCAAAATGAATTTAACCACAAAAGAAATTGCACCACTAATGAATATCTCAACACGCGGTGTAGAGACCCATAGATATCGTCTAAAAAGAAAACTAAATATTGATAAAGACGACTCTTTAACCGAATATTTGCACAGTTTCAATTAGTGCATTTTTTGCTAAAATTTATTATTTTTTATATACGTCATTACTACGTCACTATAACGTTTTAGTTGCGTATTTATTAATTTTTAAGCAGTTTAATAGTACGTCATAGCTGTGTTTTTAACAATTTCTTAATAATGACGTAATCAAAATGTATTTGTAAATAAAAGTTTTTGTTAAATAGCTGTTAATTTTACTCCACTAACTTTCAAAAACAAAAAGTAAATGAGAACAAAAATTAGCGTTTTATTCTTCTTCTTATTGGGTATTAGTTTGTATGCCCAAGACAGAACAATTACAGGTACTGTAACAAGTTCAGAAGATGGATTACCCATACCTAGTGCAAATATTGTTATAAAAGGCACTAGTAATGGGACAAGCACAGACTTTGACGGTAATTATACTATTAACGCCAACCAAGGAGATGTATTAGAATTTAGTTACATTGGTTTTAAAACTGTAGATGTAACTATAGACAGCCAAAGCAATATTGACATAGCTATGGAGACTCAAGTTTCTGACTTAGAAGAAGTAGTTATTGTTGGATATGGCTCACAAAAAAAATCAGATTTAACAGGAGCGATTGCTACTGTAGATTCTGAAGTAATCGAAAAAACTCCTAACAGTAATGTAATGCAGTCATTACAAGGTAAAGTGCCTGGTGTGCAAATTACAAGTGCTGGATCACCAGGAGATTCTCCTAATGTCAGAATTCGTGGTGTAAATACTATTAATGGTAGTCAAAACCCTCTTTATGTTGTAGATGGCAACTGGTATGACAATATTGACTTTTTAGATAATAGCCAAATAGAAAATGTATCTGTTTTAAAAGATGTGTCTTCTACAGCTATTTTTGGTCAAAGAGGTAGTAATGGTGTTATCATTATTAAAACTAAAGGAGGAAAAAAAGGTAGAAAACCCGTAATTACTTATAATGGATATACAGGTATTCAGCATGCACAAAACGTATTGAAAATGGCAAATGCAGAACAGTTTGTAACTATGGTTTATGAGTCTGGTTCTGCTGCAGACATTCAATATGTTGAAAATGCAATTCAGCGCTTTGGTAGAAGTAGAATTAATCCTAATATTCCAAATGTAAATACAGATTGGTACAGAGAAGTTTTAAGAGATGCGCCTATTACTAATCATAGTTTAGGAGTCACTGGTGGTGGAGAAAATTCTAATTATGGAATTAACACTAGTTATTTCTCACAAGAAGGTATTTTAGATATGAAAAACGAATACGAACGTTTTAACATTCAAGCTAACTTAGATATAGATGTTTCAGATCGTTTTAAAATTGGTGTAAATAGTGCATTTAGCAATGCTACAAAGTACAACCCTGAAAACGGAGCTTGGTTTCAGGCTTACTTTGCTGTACCTATTTTACCAAAATACGACTATGCAAACACTGGGGCAGATCCAATACCTTTCTCTGATGCAACATTGTTAGATTATAGAGGCTCTCAAAACCCATTTCCTGCAATGACTTTTAATGATAATCAATTAAGAATAAGAAAACTTCTTACAAGTATATATGCAGAGTATTACCTTATACCTGACAAGCTATCATTTAAAACCACTTACTATAATGACTATTCAACAATTTTAGAAAGAAATGTATATCTACCTTACTTTATCTCTGGTCAATCTCAAAGACAAGTTTCTAGTATTAGAAGAGCTAATTTAACAACATCTAACCAAATGTGGGATAATCTTTTAACATACTCTGACACTTTTGGAAAACACGCTTTAAAAGTAATTGGAGGTACATCTTTTAGAGACTTACACACTAACAGCTTCTCTGCAACAGGAGACGATATTAGAGCTGTAGATTTTGAAAGCTCTTGGTATCTAAATTTTGCAGATAAAGACTCTTTTAATGGTAGGGTTTTTGAAAGTGCTGACAGATTTTATTACATGTCTTACCTAGGTAGATTAGAATATAGTTTTGATGATAAATATTTGTTTAATGCAACAGTAAGACGTGAAGGTGACTCTAAATTTCCTAGACAAATTTGGAAAACAACACCTCAGCTTGGTTTAGGTTGGGTAATTTCAAATGAAAAATTCTTAAGTGATAATAATTATATAGACTTCTTAAAGTTAAGAGCAACATGGGGACAATTAGCTAATGGATCTTTATCCGGTAGTTCTGGCACCAATACTATCAATACTATTGTTACTGCAATTGATGATACACAAACAGGTGGTATTATAGGAAGTTCTACTTTTCAAAATCTTAAAAGAGAGATTATGGAAGAAACAAACTTTGGTATTAGTGCAAGATTATTTAATAGTAGACTAAGTCTTGAGGCAGATTATTACATAAGAGATATTAAAGACTTAGTAGCCTCAAGAGAAGTACCTATAACTGGTAATTTTGTTTTTGACAACATTGGAGAGATGAGAAACAAAGGTTTTGAATTTGCAGCCAATTGGAATCAAACTATCAATGATAACTGGAAATTCTCTATTGGAGGAAACTTTGCTACACTCGACAACGAAGTTACTAAACTAGATAACGGTCGCGAATATATAGATACTGGTAGTGCAGAATTTAGACAGAGAATACAAGTAGGAGAACCAATAAACCACTTCTTTGGATTAGAAGTAGCGGGAGTATACCAAAATAATACTGAAGTAGCAAACGATCCAATTGCTGTAGATAACGGTTTAGTGCCTGGAGATTTTAAATATGTAGACCAAAATAACGATGGTATTATAGACGATAATGATAGAGTTAACATAGGCTCTTATCTACCTACATTCAATTATGGTGCTAATATAAAAGTGTCATACAAAAACTTTGATTTATCAATAGACATGCAAGGTCAATCTGGTAACCAAATACTAAATCGAAAAAGAGGTGAAGTAATTTTTACAAACGATACCAATATGGATGCAGATTTTGCGATTAACAGATGGCATGGAGAAGGTACTACAAACTCTTATCCTTCAGCAGCAGGAAGAAGAAAAGCTTGGAACCAAAAAATGAGTTCATTCTTTATAGAAGATGGAGCATACTTCCGTATCCAAAACATTCAGTTAGCTTATACAATAAAAGCAGGAACATTACTAGGCGATAACATGCCAGAGACAAGAGTTTATTTTACTGCAGACAGACCATTTACATTCTTTAACTACAACGGGTTTAATCCAGAAGTAGCTAATGGTGTAGACAGACAAACATATCCAGTACCTGCAGTATACACCGTTGGAGTTAACGTAAAAATTTAAAAAAGAAAAGCTTTATGAAAAATTTAAAACAAAACTTTAAACAACTAACATTATTGTTAGCAGTGGGTTTTACTTTCTTCAATTGTAATGATAAATTAGAAGAAATTGAAGGTCAAGTAGCAACAGACGATTTAGATTACACTATTTCTAGTGATATGGTTTTACCATTAATTGGAGCATATTCCACAACATATACAAGAGGTTGGGAAGACCCTTTACTAGTAGGAGTAAGAGGTGATGACGTTAATGCTGGAGGACTTGGTGACCAACCGCTTTTTGCAGAAACAGACTTATATAACTATGACAACGGTTTTTGGATGTATAACCAAGTTTGGAAAAACTTTTATGGAGATATTGTAGACGTTCTTAATGCAGGTGAAATAATTCAAAGATATGGAGAATTTGCAACCGGATCTTACGTAGATTTAGCAAATCAATACGTAGCAGAAACAAAAGTTTTAAGTGGTTTTCAACACTTACAAATGTCTCGTCTTTGGGGGAATATTTATATCATTCAAAACCCAGCAGACCCACAAATTGATATCGATAATGGTATAGATTCTAAAATGGAAGTCATGCAATATGTCTCAGATTTAATGGATGAAGCAATTCCATATTTACCAGATGCTAGACCTAACGAACGTGAAGACGTTCCTGGTGGAGTAACAAAATATACTGCACTTGCTGTAAAAGCTTTAGCTAATTTAGAAATGGAAAATTATCAAGGTGTTGCCGATGCTACTGAAGAAATAATTAGCTCAGATAAATTTAGTTTATTCCCTGATTTTTATGAACTATTTAAAAAACCAGGAAAACTTTGTAATGAAAACTTATTTGAATTACAATTTTCAGACTACAACACAGATTCTGGAGACGTGAACAATCATCTTTTTGCACCTTTTGGTCCTTCAAATTGGACACCAGTGGTAGAAACCGCATCTGGTGGTTGGGGTTTTTATGAGCCAAGCTTAAAATTCATAAAATTCATGCTTGACAGAGGTGATCAAACAAGATTGGTTACTAGTGTGTGTTTTACACCTAGAGGTATAGATGAAATAATGGAAGATCCTGCATACGCAACACTTCCTAATTACATATCTAACACAACACCATCTGGTGATATCTTTAATGACTATCCAAGAGCAATGTTTGCAAGTGGTAAACACTACTTGCCTTCTACACAACTTACACCTGGAAGAAATAGTTATGGATCAAGTAAAAACCTAATTGCTATTAGATATGCTGAAATCCTATTAATGTATGCAGAAGCTTTAACTCAAGGTGCTACAGGTACAGTAATGACAGCAGACGAAGCTGTTAACGAAGTACGTAATAGAGTTGGAATGACGCCATTATCAGGAGTTACCAACGATGACGTTATGGACGAAAAATTTGCTGAATTAGCAATGGAATGGGGCGTACGTTACTTTGACATGATAAGATTAAACAGATATGACGAATTAAGTTATGAGGGCAGAACTTTTACTGCAGAAGATGAATATTTACCATATCCACAAGCACAAGTAGATTTATTACCTCTTGAATAAAAAATTAAATTATGAAAAAATTAAGCACATATATATTAGCCTTTTTAACCTTAGCTTTTACTGTTTCGTGTTATGAAGGTATAGACCCAATAACAGAAGTAGATCCGGGTCCTGACACAGAAATACCAACAGCAGAAATTGTATCTCCTAACGGAAATGTAATTATTCCTTTTACAGATAATGAAGCAAACCTAAGTATAGAGATTGCTGCTCAAGATGACATTGAAATTAGTAATGTTACAATTATGGTTGATGGTAGCATGTTTAAATCAATAAATAGCTTTTTAGATTACAGAATATTTAACGAAATATTTGTGTTTGAAAATATGCAATTAGGGTCTCATACCATAGAGCTAATCGTTACAGATACTGTAGGTAACAGTGCTACAGATAGTATTACTTTTATCTTAGACAACACGTATACTCCTATTCTAGATAGCGAAACATTTTATATGCCTTTTTTTGAAGGTCTATACACAGAACTAATAAGTGAAACCGATCCAACTATAATAGGTAGTCCTGAAATTATTTCTGAAGGATACTCAGGTCAAGCTTACAAAGGAACCACAGGTGCTTACTTAACATTCCCAACACAAGGCCTATTTGAAGACGATAATGGTTTTACTAATCAATTTAGTACGACATTTTGGTACAAAGTATCTGGAGAACCAACACGTTCTGGGATACTTGTTGTTGGTGATGACGCTACAGACCGAAATCAAGGTTTTAGAATATTCAGAGAAGGAAATGCTACAGAACAACGCATTAAAGCTAATATTGGTATTGGCTCTGGAGAAAGCTGGAACGATGGTGGCGTTATAAATGTAGCTGCAGGAGCATGGGTACATATTGCCGTTACTGTTTCAGAAACAGAAAGCAAAATATACTTTGATGGAGAATTAGTTAATTCAAATACACTTTCTAGCCCAATTGACTGGACTAACTGTGATGATTTAACTATTGGTGCAGGTGGACCTACATTTAGCTATTGGAATCACCTATCAGACTCAAGCCCAATGGATGAATTGCGTTTATACAATGTTGCGTTAACTCAAGCTGAAATACAAGCTATGTTATAGATTAATTAATAGCAATTTTAATATTTAGATTTAGTCTATTTTTTCACCCTTTAGCTGTATTTATATCATTTAATAAATGCAGCTAAAGTTTTTAAACCTGCCAATAAATGAGCATTAGTCGCATATATAAAATTCTATTTGTATTAATTATTTTTTGTTTTTTTAGTTGTAAATCAGAAAAAAAAGAACCTGTAATAACTAAAAATAAACAAACACTACAATTAACAGATACAGAATTATTAGATACCATTCAAAAACAAACCTTTAACTATTTTTGGGAAGGTGCAGAACCTAATTCTGGTCTTGCCAGAGAACGTCTTCATATGGATGACGTCTATCCTACTTCACCAAAAAATACCGTTACTACTGGCGGTAGTGGTTTTGGCCTAATGGCAATATTAGTTGGTGTAGAAAGAGGTTGGATAACTAAAGATGAAGCTTTAAATAGATATCTTAAAATTGTAGATTTTCTTGAAAAAGCTGATCGTTTTCATGGTGCTTGGTCACACTGGATTGATGGAGAAACGGGTAAAGCTTATCCATTTGGTAAAAAAGATAATGGTGGAGATTTGGTTGAAACCGCTTTTTTAGTTCAGGGACTTTTAACGGTTTCAGAATATTTTAAAGATGGAAATGAAAAAGAACAAAAATTAGTCAACAAAATTGACCAATTATGGAAAGAAGTTGAATGGGATTGGTACACAAAAAACGGAGAAGATGTACTCTATTGGCACTGGTCACCAGAATATAACTGGGAAATGAATTTTCCTGTTGGTGGCTATAACGAATGTCTAATAATGTATGTCTTAGCTGCTGCATCACCTACACATTCAATTTCAAAATCTGTATATGAAAAAGGTTGGGCTAGAGATGGAAAAATTGTTTCTAACGATTCATTATACGGAGAACCTCTAGTCTTAGATTATTTTGAACATGATACAGCTGCTGTTGGACCACTATTTTGGGCGCATTATTCTTATTTAGGTTTAAACCCTAAAGGATTGTCAGATCAATATGCTGATTATTGGACATTAACACAAAATCACGCTAAAATTCACTATAAATACGCACAAGAAAACCCTGAAAATTATAAAGGTTATGGTGATAGTCTTTGGGGATTAACCTCTAGTTATTCTATCAAAGGTTATGCTGGTCACAGACCTGGTAATGATCTTGGTGTAATCTCTCCTACCGCTGCTTTATCTTCATTTCCTTATACTCCTAAAGAAAGTATGCAAATGTTACGCTACATGTATACAAAACAAGATTCTTTGGTTGGTAAATACGGGCCTTATGATGCGTTTAGCTTAGAAGACAATTGGTACTTACCAAGATATTTAGCAATAGATCAAGGTCCAATTCCTGTAATGATAGAAAACCATAGAACAGGCTTATTCTGGAAGCTATTTATGCAAAATAAAGATGTACAAACAGGACTTGATAAGTTAGGTTTTACAGTAAAAAAATAAAAATTGAAAATGAAAAAGTTAAGTTACATACTATTTGTCCTAATTTTTGCTTGTGGATCAGAAGATGGTCCTGGCTATCAAGAACCCTATAACCCAAATCAAAATGATCCCGTAATTGAACCATTAACAGATACAGAAATGTTAGACCTAGTTCAAGAAGAAACATTTAAATACTTTTGGGATTATGCCAACACCGAATCTGGTGCAGCTAGAGAACGTTATCATGTAGATAACCCTTCTTTAAACGCCAATGTTGTAACTACCGGAGGTAGTGGTTTTGGATTAATGGCAATTTTAGTTGGTATAGAAAGAGGCTACGTTACGCGTACCGAAGCTGTTACTAGACTAAATACTATTTTGGACTTTTTTGAAAACGCAGATCGCTTTCATGGTGCATGGTCACACTGGATAGATGGTGGCACAGGTAATGTTCTTCCTTTTAGCGCAGAAGACAATGGTGGTGATTTAGTAGAAACTGCCTTTCTTGCACAAGGTCTTATCTGTATTAAAGAATATTTTAAAAACGGAACAACCGAAGAGCAAGCACTAGCAACTCAAGCAGATAATTTATGGAAAGGCATAGAATGGGATTGGTACACACAAAATCAAAACACGTTATACTGGCATTGGAGTCCAAGCAATGATTTTTCAATCAACCTAGAGTTAAAAGGTTATAATGAAACATTAATCGCTTATGTTTTAGGTGCTGCTTCACCAGATTACACTATTCCAATAGATGCCTATCACCAAGGATGGGCTTCTAACGGAAACATAGTTAGTGGCGCTTCTCAATATGGTATTCCTTTAGTTTTAGATCATGCTGGTACTGGTACAGGTCCTTTATTTTGGGCGCATTATTCTCATTTAGGTTTAAATCCAACAAACTTAACAGATCAGTATGCTAGTTATTGGGACTTAAACGTTAATCATACCAACATAAATTATGAACATTGTTTAGACAACCCAAATAACTATGCAGGATACGGAGCTGATTGTTGGGGATTAACAGCTAGTTACTCAAGAAACAATGACGGATCAGTTGGCTACAACGCTCATGATCCAGAAAATGATACTGGAATAATTTCTCCAACCGCTGCCATTAGTTCTATGCCATACACACCGCAAAAGTCTTTGGCTGCAATGCATTATTTTTATCAACAAGGCGATGATTTATTAGGTCCTGCTGGTTTTTATGATGCTTTTAGTCCACATTACGATTGGTACACACCTCGTTATTTAGCAATAGACCAAGGTCCACAAATTATAATGATAGAAAACTATAGAACAGGTTTGCTTTGGAATTTATTTATGCAAAACGAAAATGTACAAAACGGTTTAAACAGTTTAGGGTTTAACTATTAAAATATTACAAATGAAAATTAAAGCACTTCTTTTAATTCTTTTTATAAGCTTTTCTTCTGTATTAAAAGCACAAGAAGCTTTTTCAAAAGAATTATACATAAAAGACAACGATACCCTACAATATCGAATGTTATTGCCAGAAAATTTTTCTAAGCACAAAAAATATCCTGTCGTATTATTTCTTCACGGAGCTGGAGAACGTGGTAGCGACAACCAAAAACAGTTAACCCATGGTAGTAAATTGTTTTTAGATAAAATGAATAGAGGCGCATTTCCTTCAATAGTCATTTTTCCTCAATGTCCTAAAGAAGATTATTGGGCAAATGCCAATGTAGACAGAAGTTCTTACCCGCTAAACATAACTTTTCCAGAAAACGAAGCTCCAACTACAGCTTTAAGTTTGGTTATTAACTTAATGGATGACATAATTAAAAAACCTTATGTACAAACTGATAAAGTTTATGTTGGCGGATTATCTATGGGTGGAATGGGAACTTTTGAAATCCTTTACCGCAAACCAGATATGTTCGCCGCAGCATTTGCTATTTGTGGCGGCGGTAATCCAGATACTGTAACCTCTTTTGCAAAAAAAGTACCAATGTGGGTTTTTCATGGTGCAAAAGATGATGTAGTAACACCTCAACATTCTGTAACAATGGTTAACGCTATTTTAAATGCTGGTGGCACACCAAATTTTACACTTTATGCAGATGATAATCACAATAGTTGGGATTCTACATTTGCAGAACCAGAATTATTAACATGGCTATTTTCTAATACAAAAACTAATGAATAAAATAATCAACATAAAAAATACCTTAGTCGCAATTATTGCTGTTTCACTAATTAGCTGTAATACAAGCAATGATTCAACTTCAAAAAAAACTTCAGAAAACCCATTTAAAACTCAGGTAGATTCTATTTTAAATCTAATGACTTTAGATGAAAAAATAGGTCAGTTAAATCTTCCTGCAACTGGACCAATTACAACAGGTTCTTCAAAAAGCACGGATGTTGTTAAGAAAATTGAAGACGGTTTAATTGGAGGGCTTTTCAATATAAAAGATCACAAAAACATATACGAAGTTCAAAAAATAGCAGTAGAAAAAAGCCGGTTAGGTATTCCTTTAATTTTCGGTATGGATGTGATTCATGGTTTTAAAACTACGTTTCCTATTCCGCTAGGCTTATCTTCTTCTTGGGATATGGAAATGATTGAAAAAACCGCTCAAGTTGCTGCTACCGAAGCTAGTGCCAATGGTATTAACTGGACGTTTTCACCAATGGTAGACGTATCTCGTGATCCACGTTGGGGAAGAATTTCTGAAGGTAATGGTGAAGATCCTTATTTAGGAAGTCAAATCGCTCGCGCAATGGTTAACGGCTATCAACAAAACGATTTAGCGGCAAATAACACCATTATGTCTTGTGTTAAGCACTTTGCATTATACGGTGCACCAGAAGCTGGTAGAGATTACAATACCGTAGATATGAGCCGCATAAGAATGTATAACGAATATTTACCACCTTATAAAGCTGCTGTAGAAGAAGGCGTAGGTTCTGTAATGGCGTCTTTTAACGAAATTGATGGTGTTCCTGCAACAGGAAACAAATGGTTATTAACCGATTTATTACGTGATAATTGGGGATTTGATGGCTTTGTAGTTTCAGATTATACTGGTATTTACGAAATGAGAGCTCACGGTATGGGAGATGGTGTTGACGTAACTTCTCTAGCTTTAAAAGCTGGTTTAGATATGGATATGGCAGGTGATGCACCTGGTATTGACGCTGCTTTTATAAAAAACCTAAAAACAGCTTTAGACGAAGGTAAAATTAGCATAACAGATATTGATACAGCTGTAAAACGAATTTTAACAGCTAAATATCAATTAGGGCTTTTTGATGATCCTTACAAATACTGTGATGACAACAGAGCAAATACTGAAGTTGCTACTAAAGAAAATAAAGATTTTGCACGTAAAGTTGCTGCAGAATCTATGGTTTTATTAAAAAATGAAAACCAAACATTACCTATAAAAAAATCTAGCACCATTGCGTTAGTTGGACCATTAGCCAATACTGCTGTAAATATGGCTGGTACGTGGAGTGTATCTACAGACCAAGAAAAATCAAATACAGTTTTAGATGGTTTAAAAACAGTTGTTGGTGATAAAGGCACTGTGTTATATGCAAAAGGAAGTAATGTAGATTATGACCTTGAATTAGAAAAAAGAGGAACCATGTTTGGTAAAGATATACCACGTGATGGAAGATCTGACCAAGAATTGTTAGACGAAGCTTTATCTATTGCTAACAAATCTGATGTCATTGTTGCTGCTATTGGAGAAGCTGCAGAATATAGCGGAGAAAGTAGTAGTAGAACCAACTTAGAAATACCACAAGTACAAAAAGATTTATTAAATGCTTTACTAAAAACAGGAAAACCAGTTGTTTTAGTATTATTTACAGGAAGACCGTTAGTTTTAGTTGAAGAAAATAATAATGTTCCTGCAATACTAAACGTATGGTTTCCTGGTAGTGAAGCAGGTTTAGCTATCTCAGATGTATTATTTGGAGATGTAAACCCTTCAGGAAAATTAACTTCAACATTTCCTATGAATGTTGGTCAAGTTCCTATTTTTTACAATCATAAAAATACAGGTCGTCCATTAGGTAATGATCAAGGTAATTTTGAGAAATTTAAAAGTAACTATTTAGATGTTCGTAATGAGCCTTTATATCCTTTTGGCTATGGTTTAAGCTACACAACATTTGAATATTCAAATTTAAAATTAGATAAAACATCAATAACTCCAAATGGAAAAATCACGGTATCTGTTGATGTAAAAAACACTGGTGATTATGATGGTAAGGAAGTCGTTCAACTTTACATAAGAGATTTAGTTGGTACTGTAACAAGACCTGTAAAAGAACTTAAAGGATTTCAAAAAGTAATGATTAATAAAGGTGAAACTAAAACCATTACCTTTACAATTACTGCAGAAGATTTAAAGTTTTATGATTACAACTTAAATTTTGTAGCAGAACCAGGTGATTTTGAAGTCTTCGTAGGTACAGACTCAAGCACAAAATTAAAAACTACTTTTTCTCTAACCGAATAATCTTAACCAATGAAACATCTAATTTATCTTATAACCTTTCTTTTAGCAACTTCAATTTTTGCTCAAAAAAAGGAAACTTATATCTATTCCATAAAAGGAAATGATACATTAAAATTAGATGTTTATACTCCAAAAAATATCAAAAAAACAGATACGCTTCCTGTATTACTTTGGATGCATGGTGGCGGATTTTCAGTTGGGTCAAGAGATTATAAAGACGACGAAAAACTTGCAAAATACGCAGCAAAAAAACAAAACTACATAGGTGTTTCTATTTCTTATCGCCTATTAAGAAAAGGAACATCTACAGGTTTTGGTTGCGATTGCACAAAAGACGAAAAACTTGAAACCTTTAAACAAGCAGCAATAGATTATATGGATGCTGCTAAATTTATTGTAGAACACGCTAAAGAGCTTCAAATTGATACCACAAAAATTATAGCTGGTGGTAGTAGTGCTGGTGCAGAAGGAACTTTAAACGCTGTTTTTATGCGCGAGTATTTTTTAGATAATGCAGAAGATTACAACAATGTAAAATTTGCAGGCATATTTTCTTGTGCAGGTGCTATGGTAAATGCCAGTTATTTAACAAAAGACAATGCAGTTCCCGCTGTATTATTTCATGGGACTAAAGATCAATTAGTACCTTTTGATAATGCGCCGCATCATTATTGCGCGCCAGAAAGAGACGGTTACATCTTTTTAGATGGCTCAAATGTTATCGCTAAAAAGTTAGATGAATTTGAAACGTCTTATTATTTTCATGTCGTTAAAGAGGCACGACATGAAATTTCTGCTATTCCGTTTAGAGAATTAGATAAAGTTTTTGAGTTTTTTGATAAAACAGTGATTAACGACGAAGTTATTCAGACTAAAATCATTAAAACTAAAAAACCATGAAACTTTTAAGAAGCTTACTTTGTATTGCTATTATTTTTCAATCATGCAAAAGTGAAAAGGAAAACAATGCCAAATCAGATGCAGTAGAAAGCTCAAAACGACCAAACATCATCTACATTATGGCAGATGACCACGCAGAACAAGCCATTAGCGCGTATGGTCATCCCATTAGTCAATTAGCACCAACACCAAATATTGATAGGATTGCAAAAGAAGGTGCGCTATTCAAAAATAACTTTTGTACTAATTCTATTTGCGGACCAAGTCGTGCTGTAGTTTTAACAGGAAAATTTAGCCACATAAACGGTTTTAAAATGAATGGAAACCGCTTTGACGGAAGCCAACAAACCTTTCCTAAATTACTACAAAAAGCAGGGTATAATACAGCAGTTATTGGAAAATGGCATTTACACGGAAATCCTGAAGGCTTTGATTATTGGCATATTTTAAAAGATCAGGGTAATTATTATAATCCCGATTTTATTAGTTTAAATCCAACAACAAAACAAGCCGATACTACTCAAATTGAAGGTTACGCTACAGATATTATTACCGAAGATGGTTTAGCTTATTTAAATCGTGTTAAAGATTCAGACAAACCCTTTATGTTAATGTTACAGCACAAAGCACCACATAGAAATTGGATGCCTGCTTTGCGTCACGTTAATAAATACGATTCTATAAAATTTCCGTTACCAGACACTTATTTTACAGCACACGAAGGTTCTTTAGGTTCAAAAGACCAATTGCAAACCATTTACAAGGATATGTATGAAGGTCATGATTTAAAAATGACTAAGAAAAAAGGCAGTCCTGAGTTAGCTTGGAATCCTTGGACAACCGATTTTGAGCGTATGACACCAGAACAACGCGCTGCTTGGGATAAAGCTTATCAACCAAAAAATGATGCGTTTCACGATGCCAATTTATCAGGAAAAGCATTAGCTGAGTGGAAAGGTCAACGTTATCTTCAAGACTATTTAGCAACCATTGCATCGGTAGATGAAGGTGTTGGAAAAGTGCTGGATTACTTAGAAGAAAACGGTTTAGCCGAAAACACCATCGTAATTTACACTACCGATCAAGGTTTTTATTTAGGCGAAAAAGGCTGGTTTGACAAACGTTACATGTACGAAGAGTCTTTAGCAATGCCTTTATTAGTGAAATATCCAAAAGCTATAAAACCAGGAACTGTTATTGAAGATTTAACCCAAAATCTTGACTTTGCCGAAACGTTTTTGGATTTCGCTGAAGCTAAAATCCCAAACGATATGCAAGGTAAATCGTTGCGTCCGTTGTTAGAAAAAACACATAACCAAAGTGAAGATTTTAGAGACGCTGTTTACTATCATTACTATGATTATCCAGCATTTCACATGGTAAAAAAACACTACGGAATCAGAACCAAACGTTATAAATTGATGCATTTTTATGATGATATTGATACTTGGGAATTATACGATTTAGAAGAAGATCCAAAAGAAATTCATAATCAAATTGACAATCCAAAATATGACGATATTGAAGATAAGCTACGCTTAGAATTAGCAAAACTTCAAAAACAATATAAGGTTACGGATGAAGAATTTAAGCAAGCACCAAAAATACAAGTTGAACGAGCTTACAAGCAATTTGAAAAATTAAGAGGTAACACTGGTACATCTTACGACCCAATGACCGACACAGACAAAAAACTTTAATAATGAAAAAAAGTATTTTTTTCTTCGCTATAGCATTTGTTTTTTCTTGTAAAGAAGACGTTAAAAATCAAGAAGAAAGCAATTCAATTTCAACAGAAAAAGAAGTTGTAGAAAAATATTCAGAAACCTACATCAATCCACTAGATATAGACTACACTTATATGGTTTATAATTCTGCCAGAAACCAATCCTATCGTTCTGGTGCAGATCCTGCTGTGATTGAGTTTAAAGGCGAATATTACATGTTCGTCACGCGTTCGTTTGGGTATTGGCATTCTACAGATTTAGTCAACTGGAAATTCATTAAACCGCAACAATGGTTTTTTGAAGGTAGCAACGCACCAACAGCATTCAACTACAAAGATTCTTTAGTTTATTTTGCTGGTGATCCTGCTGGTTACGGAAGTATTTTATACACCGACGACCCTAAAAAAGGATTGTGGACACCAACCGCTTCCATTTCAAATAATATACAAGATTCAGAATTATTTATTGACGATGATGGCAAGTCTTATCTCTATTGGGGAAGTTCTAACGTGCATCCCATTCGTGTAAAAATGTTGAATAAAGACGACCGTTTTTTAGAAACTGGCGTTAGAGAAGAATTGATAAATTTAGATGAAGAAAAGCACGGATGGGAACGTTTTGGCGAAAACAACTTTCATCCAACCTTAAAAGAAGGCTATATGGAAGGTGCTTCGATGACCAAACACAATGGAAAATATTATCTACAATATGCCGCACCAGGAACACAGTTCAACGTATATGCAGATGGCGTTTACATTGGCGATTCGCCACTTGGACCATTTACCTACATGAAAAATAATCCGATGAGTTTTAAACCTGGTGGATTTACAAATGGTGCTGGACACGGTATTACCGTTAAGCAAACCAACGGTCAATACTGGCATTTTGCGACAATGGCGTTAGCATCTAATGCGCAATGGGAACGTCGTTTATGCATGTTTCCAACTTATTTTGATGATGATGGTTTAATGTACAGCAACACGTCTTACGGCGATTATCCGCGTTTTGGACCAAATCATCCAACAAAAGCTGGACAGCATAACGGTTGGATGCTGCTATCCTACAAAGGAAATGTAACAGTATCATCTTCATTTCAACAAATCATGAAATTTACGTCTAATGATGATGAAGTTGAAGTAAAAGAAATCCAAACAGAAACCAATACTGAAGGACAAATAATAGCAAACGTTTTAACTGATGAAAACCCAAAAACATTTTGGGTTGCCGAAGCTAATGACGATAAACAATGGATGACTATTGAATTGTTAAATGAAGGAACCGTACACGCCATTCAACTAAATTATCACGATCACGACTCTGGAATTTACACACGTGTAGAAGGTTTAAAACATCAATTTACTATTGAAACTTCAGTAGATGGCAAAAACTGGAAAACCGTTGTAGATAGAAGTAAATCTGAGATTGACGCACCAAACGCTTATCTAGTTTTAGACAAACCTGTAAAAGCAAAATACGTAAGATATAATAACATTAAAGTACCAGGAAATAACTTTGCAATGTCAGAAGTTAGAGTTTTCGGATTAGGTTTAGGGGAAGCACCAAGCAAAATTTCTAACTTTAAAATTAATCGTGAAGAAGATCGTAGAGATATTTCATTTTCTTGGGATAAAGTTGAAGGCGCGCAAGGTTATAACATCCGTTGGGGAATAGCACCAGACAAACTATACCAATCTTGGCAAGTTTACGATACTAATTCTCATTTTATGCGCTGCTTAGATAGAGATACCCCATATTATTTTACCATTGAAGCTTTTAATGAAAACGGAATTTCAGAACTTAGCGAAATACAACATATCGAATAAAATGAAATATCTTTTTCTAATCCTATTTTCAATTTCAACATTAAGTCTTGCTCAAGATTACACTGCAATGACTTATAATATTAAATTGGATTATCCAAAAGAAGGCGAAAACAGTTGGCAAAACCGAAAGCCTTTTTTTATTAATCAAATTAAGTTTTACGAGCCAGATGTTTTAGGTGTACAAGAAGCTATGCCTAATCAAATGAAAGATATGGATAGTCTGTTGACCGATTATAGTTTTGTTGGTGTTGGTCGAGATGACGGAAAAAATGAAGGCGAGTTTTCTGCAATTTTTTATAAAAAGAAGGAGTTAAAAGTGCTTCAATCTTCAACATTTTGGCTATCAGAAACTCCTGAGAAAGTAAGTATGGGTTGGGATGCTGTTTGTAATCGAGTTTGTACCTATGCTTTATTTCAACATAAAAAAACAAAAGAAACGTTTTGGGTCTTTAATACGCATTTTGATCATGTAGGTGAAGTAGCTAGGCAACAAAGTGCTGCCTTAATTCTTGAGAAGATAAAAACATTAAACACAAAAAATTATCCAGTTTTACTAATGGGTGATTTTAATTTAGAACCAGAAAGTAACCCAATAAAAACTATCACTTCTACTTTAGAAGATAGTAAAAATATTGCCAAGTTAACATTTGGTCCAAAAGGTACTTTTAATGGGTTTAATTTTGATAAAACTGTTAAAAGAAGGATAGATTATATTTTTGTTTCAAAATGGGCTATTTTAGTAAAAAAATATGCTGTTTTAAGTGATAATTGGGATTTAAAATATCCTTCGGATCATTTACCTGTTTTTATTTCTTTCAATTTTTCAAAAAAAGATAAATAAAAGAAATAGAGATAATTAAGATAATCAGTATTCTTTTTAATGACCTTAATTGGACTTTATTAGACTGATTTTAAAACATGTTTTAAGTTTTTTAACTTACATTTAGATTCTTAAAAAGACACTAACTAAATACTATAAATTAAAAATGAACAAAAAAGTTTTCTTACTGTTAATTACCATAGTTTCTGCTTTAGGTGGACTACTTTTTGGTTATGACACCGGAGTTATTAATGGCGCACAGTTTTACTTAAGTAAATATTTTGAATTAGACGCAGCTATGAAAGGTTGGGTTGTAAGTAGTGCGCTTTGGGCTTGTCTTGTTGGAGCAATTGTAGCTGGTCCTTTAAGTATAAAATTAGGTAGAAAAAACTCATTAATTATTTCTGCTATACTATTTACTATTTCTGCATGGGGATCAGGATTACCAGATATGCTACCGCAAACCATTAACGTATTAGTAATCTTTAGATTTATTGGAGGATTAGGTATTGGTATTGCATCTATGAATGCGCCTATGTACATTGCAGAGATTGCACCAAGTAACATTAGAGGAAAAATGGTTAGTTACTATCAATTAGCTATTGTTGTTGGATTTTTCGTTGTGTTTTTAGCAACTTATTTTATTGGAAATAATTTAACTGAAGCAGAGAATATAGACTTTGGTTGGAGACGAATGTTTTGGTCAGAATTAATCCCAAGTGGTTTATTTTTAATCCTATTATTCTTTGTGCCTAAAAGTCCGCGTTGGTTAGCTTTAAGAGGTGATGATAGCTCTGCTTTACAAATTTTAAGTAAGATACATGGTGTAGAACAAGCTCAAAAGGAAATTGTTGAAATTAAAAACTCTTTTGACACTAAAGAAAGTAAAGTAAAAGTTAACTACTTTTCTAAAGCTATTTTAGTAATAATTATCATAGGTACTGCGCTTTCTGTATTACAACAATTTACAGGTATAAACGCTGTATTATACTATGGTGCAGATATTTTTGAAAAAGCTTTAGGCTTTGGTAAAGAAGACGTATTAGCACAACAAATATTATTAGCTTTTGTAAACCTTGTATTTACATTTGTTGCTATGTTTACCGTAGATAAATTTGGTAGAAAACCTTTACTATATATTGGTTCTATTGGTATGATATTAGGATTTTTACTATTAGGTGTTTCTCTTCAACAAAACGCAGTAGGATTTATATCTTTATTAGGTGTTTTAATTTTTATTGGTTCTTTTGCTATGTCTATGGGACCAGTAGTTTGGGTTATTCTTTCTGAAATGTTCCCTAATAAAATACGTAGTGTAGCTATGTCTGTAGCAGTTGCAGCACAATGGGCTGCAAATGGATTGGTATCTCAAACTTTTCCAATGGTGATGGAAAGTGAAGCTAATAATAGCGCTCCTTGGAATGGGTCAATGCCATACTTTATATTTATCGCTTTTATCTTAGTGATTATATTTTTAACTTATAAATTTATCCCAGAAACTAAAGGAAAATCTTTAGAAGAGATTGAAGGATTCTGGAAAGAATAATAACAATAAAAAAGGCTCACTTAAAGCGAGCCTTTTTTATTTAATTTGATATCTAAAGCTTATTTACTAAGCATCAATAATTCGTTACAAACTACTTCTGTAACATAACGTTTATTGCCATCTTTATCTTCCCAAACACGATTGGTTAATTTACCTTCTATAGCAATTTCTTGACCTTTAGTAACGTATTCTTCAACTACTTTTACTAAACCGTTTTTAACAACTATATTGTGCCAATACGTACGTTCTACTTTGTTGCCATTTTTGTCTTTGTAGCTGTCGTCTGTTGCTAGACTAAATTTAGCCATTTTGTTTCCGTCGTTAAAGGTTACAATTTCTGGATCTTGTCCTAATCTACCAATCAACTGTACTTTGTTTTTTAATGCGTTCATAATTTTAATTTTTAATGTTAAACAGTTAATACTATCGAGTTCTAATGTTTCGACGTTGCAAAGATGAGACAGCTTGTGAATTTTATTCGGTTGTTACCTGTTTAATGTCGAATGTAATCGTTTGTTGTCGTTTGTAAATGTTTTTTGTTTGAAATAAAAGGGGAACTATATACAAGTTTACACTAAAAAGTAAAGTTTGATTTCGCACTTGTGAAATGTGCTTTTTTTGAAGTATGTAAGTTGTTTAATTTACGTTTACCAATTCCACTAATTCAGAATATCGAACATTAAGCATCTTGCCGACTAATAATAGTCAAATTAAATTCTTACTTGTTTATGAACGTATTTAAACGCTACTAATTCTACTAACATTAATAGCGTTTAATTATTATTCGTCATCTTTAGGGTTATAATTTAATCCCTTTTTAAGCTTTTTATTAAAATCTGATAATTCCTCTTTTTTTGGAGGTAATGGAGGTGGAGGTAATTCACCTTTTTTAACACCTTCAACCATTTTATCAAAATCAGATTTAAACTCCTTATCTTGTATAGGTCTAAATTTTTCATATTCCTTTTCAGCAAATTTTTTAGCTACATTAGACCTTATTTTACCAGCGTCTTTTAATATGTCATACTCGTTAAATATTAAAAAAGCATCTAATTTATTAACCCAATCACTCATATTCATCAACCTTCCTTTACTCGCTTGGTTTTCAGCATAATCTAAATACATTGTCACTATTCTATTTAGCTCTGATATTTCTTCATGTGACAAGTAGTTTTTAGCAACACTAACATCTGATTTTAAAATCTTACCTCCTTTTTTTTCATTTTTCCAACTTGTTAAACCCATGTTAGGTTTCTTAGAATTAGCTCTTAATTTTATTATTTCTGGAGCAGTATGTTGGGTTATAGCATACTCAAGTTTATTTTGAACAGTAGCAAAAAAAGTTTGAGTTATTGTAGCTTTTGGATCATAATCAACAGAAGTTGCATAAATATCAGTGATTTTTTGATAAAACCTTCTTTCAGAAGCACGTATTTCTCTTATACGTTCTATTAATTCATCAAAATAATCTTTATCAAATAAATTTTTACCTTGCTTTAATCTGTCATCATCTAAGGCAAAACCTTTTATCAAATATTCTTTAAGTACATTGGTTGCCCATATTCTAAATTTAGTAGCAGAAGGTGAATTAACTCTATAACCTACAGATATAATCATATCTAAGTTATAAAAATCTAATTCTCTATTTACATTTCGGGTTCCCTCTTTTCGAACTACTCGAATTTTTCGAGTAGTTGAACTCTTAGCCAATTCACCATCTGAATAAACATTACTAACATGATAGTTTATAGTATTTTCTTCAACTCCAAAAATTTCACTCATAGAACCTTGAGTTGCCCAAACAGTATCTTCATCTAATATGACTTGAATGTTTGTAGTTCCATTATCGGATGTATAAAACAGAAAATTATGTTGATTATCAATATTATCCATTAATTAAAGCCTTATAAGTTATTCTATTTTCTATGTTATTCAAAAGTAAATTAAATCTTTGACTTTCAGTAGCGTGACGTGAATTATATCTAAACACAAATTCATCTACATAAAATTGTAAGTGCTTTTTTGATGTAAAATGATAAATACCATAAATACCACGCTTTAATAAAGCCCAAAAGCTTTCTATTGTGTTTGTAGATACTCTACCTCTTACATACTCATTACCACTATGCATTACTGTTTTATGGTCGTAAACACGCTCTAATTTATTATAAGACCTTAATTCGTCAGTGTAAATAGTTGAGCCAAAAGAAATATTATTAACTATTGGAGGTAATAAAGATAATTCAGTTGAGTTTTCAACGTGCATCGCTCTTACTTCGCCATTTCTTTCAACCATACCTAAAACAGTTGATTTTTTATAGTGTTCTTTTGTTTCTTCGCTTTTATCTGCTCTTATTTTTGAACTTCTATTTGTAGATTTACCACCTACGTAAGTTTCGTCTATTTCAACTTCACCTTGTAATTTATCATTATCATCTTCATTTAATCCGAAACAATTTCTAATTCTTTGTAACATAAACCAAGCGCTTTTTTGAGTGATCCCTAAATCACGCCCTAATTGTAAAGAAGAAATCCCTTTTTTGTGTGAAGTAACTAACCAAATAGCCATAAACCATTTTTGTAAATCCATTTTAGTATTATCAAAAATAGTATTGGTCTTAACGTTAAAATATTTACCTGTGTTTTTACACTTGTATTTATTCCCTTTGCAGTCATATACTTTAGAAGTAGCATCAAAAGGGCTTACAACTTCACCATCCCAACGTAATAACTCTAAATGGTCAATACAAGATTGCTCTGTTGGAAAAGCTTTTATTAAGTCGATTATTGATTTTACTTCCTTGTTAAACATAACTATATTATTTGATATAACAAATATAGTAGTTATTTACACTAAAAACAAATTATTCGGTGTAAAAATATTCTAAAAAATTTTTTTTATACCAGAAAACATATATCTTGATTCGTTTTGTTAATAAAAATGTTAAAAAGAAGCATTAAGCATCTAAAAGAATATTAAAGAATTATACTAATTTAGTGTAAGGCTATTAAACATAAGTATAATTAAAAATATTTGGCGATGAAACAAACAGATTTAACACCTAAGACAATTCGTTTAAATCCAAGTTTATTGAGTAAAATTGAAGAATTGTCAAAAATTGAAAATAGAAATTTTAACAATATGGTAGAAACATTATTGTTAAGAGCAACAGGTTCTTTGAAATAATATAAAGATTTTTTATATCTTTGTATTGTCTAAAATACGACGTATAGTCGAATTAAATTGTAAAATGAGTAACTAACAGAGTTGAACAAGATTTAAAAAAATACTAATCAATAGATTTAAAACTTTTAGTTTCTTCTATTCATGTTATTATTATTTGGAGAAAAAACAACTCATTTAACAAAACAAAGCCCTGTCACCGTAACAGGGCTTTTAATTACCACATATTGTGGTAGTGCCAGATGATTGGTGCTGACCTTTGCAATCTAAAGGTTTAACATAAGTCAGTCATTAATTCGACGTGCTATGACGTATTTTAGACGAAAAAACGGTAAGTTGCAAAAGTTGATATTTCGCAGATGGAAGTTAGATAAAAACGGAAATCGCATTTATCCAAAGAAAGCAAAGTGTTTTGCTTTCTGGGTTTTTGTATAAGCTGACGAAAGCTGTTTTATAAGAGGTCTGCGGAACCTCTTTTTTTTTT
>NZ_JAYMEM010000021.1:0-528 GCF_037029465.1 Mesoflavibacter sp. CH_XMU1404-2
GATCCAAATGGAAACATAACAGATCCATTAGATATCGATACAGATGGAGATGGTGTAACAGACGGACAAGAAGCTGTAGATGGAACAGATCCAAACGATCCATGTTCATTAGAACTTACAAGTCAGACAGAGCCAGTAGATGCAGCTTGGAATGATTTAGACTGTGATAATGATGGATTAACAAATGGAGAAGAGACAACTGGAGTAGATGATCCAAACACACCAGCAGATCCAAATGGAAACATAACAGATCCATTAGATATTGATACAGATGGTGACGGAGTAACAGACGGACAAGAAGCTTTAGATATGACAGATCCAAATGATCCATGTTCATTAGAAATTTCAAGTCAAACAGAACCAGTAGATGCAGCATGGAATGATTTAGATTGTGATAATGATGGATTAACAAATGGAGAAGAGACAACTGGAGTAGATGATCCATCAACACCAGCCGATCCAAATGGAAACATAACAGATCCATTAGATATCGATACAGATGGAGATGGTGTAACAGACGGACAAGAA
>NZ_JAYMEM010000022.1:0-1370 GCF_037029465.1 Mesoflavibacter sp. CH_XMU1404-2
GGTTTAACACCAAGTACAGCTTACGAAGTATATGTAAGAGCAAATTGTAATGCAGATGGATTTAGCAATTGGGTAGGACCAGTAAACTTTACGACCTTTAATACACCTCCACCAGCACCAGTTGGTGTAACATGTTCAAGTGGTACATCGACTTTTATTTTTACAGAAGATTTTGGTAACGATACTAACTATGTACCAACAGGTTGGACAGGAAGTGCTTTTGCAGATGGTAATGGTAACTGGGATATTACAACTCCAAATGGTAACTCAGGAGGAACAGGTCCAAATATTACATGGGATGGTAATGCAGGAACACATTTAGAATATGAAGCTTCAGGAGATGCAACTAACATTGCTTCAGCAATTACACCTGCAATTGATTTATCAACAGCAGTAGATGGAGCAGAATTATCATTTTACATGCATGCTTTTGGAGCAGATATGGGAACTTTAAATATAGGTGTTTCTACTTCTGCAACAGGACCATTTACAACAGAATACACTTGGATTGGAGATTACCAAGCAACAGCAGATGAAGCATGGGTACCGATAGGAGTTAATTTAGACGCTTATTTAGGTCAAGTGATTTATATCGAATTTAGCTACGGAGGAGCAGGAACAGGTTTTGAAGGTGATATGTCTATTGATCAAGTAAGAGTTGAGACTTGTGGTAACTTCTGTGTAGCACCAACAGGACTAGCAGTAGCAAATGTTACAGATACAACAGCAGATATTTCTTGGACAGCTAATAATGGTGAGACAGCATGGGAAGTTGTTGTACAAGCAGCAGGAACTGGTATACCAACAGGTTCAGGAACACCTGTAACAACAAACCCTTACACAGCAACAGGGTTAAACTCAAGTACTGTTTACGAAGTATATATATTAGCAGATTGTGGAAGTGGAACAAGTGTATGGGCAGGACCTATCAACTTTACAACATTAAATACACCACCACCACCACCAGTAGGCGTAACTTGTTCTTCAGGAGGATCTACATTTGTATTTACAGAAACCTTTGGAACAACTTCTGGAGCAGCTCCAGCAGGATGGACAGGAACTGGTTTTGGAGGTGCTAACGGAAACTGGAGAATCACTAATCCTAATGCTAACTCATTTGGAACAGGTCCAAATGTGTCATGGGATGGTAATGCAGGTGTACATTTAGAATATGAAGCATCTGGTAGTGCAACAGCAATAGCATCAGCAATTTCGCCAGCAATAGATTTATCACCAGCAGTAGATGGTGCAGAATTATCATTTTATATGCATGCTTTTGGTGCTGATATGGGAACTTTAAATGTAGGTGTATCTACATCACCTACGGGACCATTTACAACAGAATATACTTGGATAGGAGATTATCAAAC
>NZ_JAYMEM010000023.1:0-865 GCF_037029465.1 Mesoflavibacter sp. CH_XMU1404-2
CTACCAAGCATTAGATTGTGATGGCGATGGTGTAACCAATGGTGATGAGATTGATCCAGACGGAAATGGCATCGATGATGGTAATGGAACAGACGAACAAGATCCATGTGATTACGATCCAATCTTAGTTACTTTAACGCCAACATCAGCGTGGTTAACAGCAGACTGTGATGGCGATGGAACACCAAACGGAAGTGATACCGATCCAAACGACCCATGTGTGGATATGGATGTTACAAATGTAGACTTAACAGATACGACAAGCGCATGGTACACAGCAGACTGTGATGGAGACGGAACACCAAACGGAATGGAATTAGATCCAGACGGAAATGGCATCAATGATGGCAATGGTACAGATCCAGAAGATCCATGTGAAGATGATGGTACTGTAGGCGATGAAGACTTAACAAATGCAGTTTTTGCAAATGCAGATTGTGATGGCGATGGTGTAACCAATGGCGATGAGATTGATCCAGATGGAAACGGTATTGATGACGGAAACGGAACAGATTGGAATAATCCATGTGATTACAACGCAGCAGATGTTACATTAACACAAGGCGGTCCAGTATGGGATGCAGCAGATTGTGATGGCGATGGCACACCAAATGGTAGTGATACCGATCCAAACGATCCATGTGTAGATGCAGATGTTACAAATGTAGATTTAACAGATACGACAAGTGCATGGGCATTAGCAGACTGTGATGGCGATGGAGTTACAAACCTAACGGAATTAGATCCAGACGGAAATGGCATCGATGATGGCAACGGTACAGACTCAGAAGACCCATGTTCATACGATGTAACTTTACAAGATTACACAACAACAAGCGCAGCCTACCAAGCATTAGATTGTGAT
>NZ_JAYMEM010000005.1:0-281292 GCF_037029465.1 Mesoflavibacter sp. CH_XMU1404-2
ATATACACATATTGTAGATAATTCATTCTATTCTTTTTAGTGTAAAGTGATATATAGTTCCCAATAAAAGGGAATTTATACACAAGTTTACATTAATAAAAGTTTAATTTTTAACAAAATTAATGCTTACATCTTCAATTTTAAGGATATACAATCCAGGAACTAATAAATCCGTTTTAATAAAATTGTTTTGAATTGAAATTGAAGATTTTGAAACCTCTTGTCCTAAAATATTAAAAATTGATACATTATGAACATCTGTTATACCTGAAATAAACAATTTATCATTAGCTGGATTAGGGTAAACTTTAAATGTACTTTGTATTGTTTTAGGAAGACTAAGTGTACTTTGATACTCAAAGGGTCCTATATCTACTGTACCGTCTTCACGAAGATTACCATCTAAATCTAAAGGAATAGTTTCAGAGGTATCCCCATCGTTATCTAAATCATAAGTATCTAGAGGAAGATAAGAACTATTGCCTGCATCACGAAGTATACTTGCTTCTTGTAGCCTAAAATTACCGTTAGAATAATCTACAAATAATGGGTTAAAACCAGGAGCTGTAACATTTATGTTATCTATTCCTGCAGGGTTATCGCTTATAATAGCGCTATTGTTAATGGTTAATGTCCCTGACTCTTGATAAAAAGGGTCAAAATAATAATCCCATGTACTTGAATTTAAGAATGTAATATTTTTAGAGGCATAAATAGAAGATCCGATGTCTCCACCAACATTATTGGCAAATAAACTATTAATTACTATCACATTTCCGCTAGCATATACACCGCCTCCATAAGCTAGATTTGAAGTACCAGTAGCATAAGCAGTGCTATCTGAAACCATACTGTTAATAATAGTAATATTAGCGGTATTATTATCAAAAGCAGAGTAATCAACTGCGGTAATACTTCCTCCTAATATAAGCCCGCCTTGGGCAATGTTATTAGAAACAACGCTATTAACTATCATAATATTCCCACCATAAAGAAAAATCCCAGCTCCAGAAGCATTACAATCATAAGTACAATAAGCAGTATTGTAAGTTATATTACTAAGTATTATTGTAATGTTAGCTTGAGAAGCATATATTCCAGCTCCACCACCACCTTCAAGTGGAACGTCAGCATTGTTATTTTGAGTTAGTTCACATTGTCTTAAGTAAAGATCTCCGGTACTTTTAATTCCTGCTCCAACATTTCCAAACCCTCTAGTTATGGTTAAGCCTTCCAAATAAAGTGTCCCTTCTGTATGAATTGCATCTATAACCTGATGCGTATCGTTACCATCTAAAATGGTAGGATTATTAGTAATATCTTGTGTGCCTCCTCCTGGAGGGTAGCCTCCTATTATACTAATAGCCTTATTAATTGAAATTATTGCTCCTTGTGAATACGTTCCTCCTGCAATTAAAATCTGCCCTCCTGAACTTATAACATCAACAGCGTCCTGTACATTGTTGAAGGCATTCGCCCAATTGCAACCGGTATTACTACCAGTAGCAGAAGCATCTACATAAACCGAGGGTTGATTGAATGAAATGGACTGAGAATTACTTACAATTTCTCCAACTCCTCCTTGTGTACCTGAAGTCCAAACGGCACCATTAATAATACCATTGTTGGTATTTGTAGTTACATCTGTTATTTGTGTACCTGCATTTTCAAAAAAAGGATAATAAGCTACAAGATTGGGTTCGTTACCAACAAAGAGATTATCACGAGCTTGATTGATTTCAGCAGTTGTAGTCAACGCTCTATCCCAAAAACGAACCGAAGCTATTTTACCATTAAAAAACTCGCTAGTTCCACTCCAAGAACCAATAAAAGTATTAGAAGACACAGAAGGAGACACCAAAGTACCATTACTTATTTTGTTTCCTATTTCTACCCCATTTCTAAAAAGTTTCATAGTATTTGTAGCATCATCAAAATAGGCTAAAATATGAACCCATTGATTTGTATAATCGTTAGGGTCAATAGGGACGTCCAGTTCGGTATAACCATCTGTTGTAGTATGAGTTCCAAAGGACAGGGTAGTACCGTTATTTTGAAATGACAGCAAGATTCTTCCAGTCCCAGAATTTTCTTTTCTAATGATTTCGTGATAAATACCAGATGTAATATTATTAGGGAAAACCCAAGCCTCTAAGGTTAACCCACTTGTAAAATCTAACACTGGATCATGAGGTATTTCGACAAAACTAGAACTACCATTAAACTCTAAAGCATAGCTTGGGTTGGCTCCAAACACATGGTAAGTAGTAGGATTTGAAACCAATCCTGGTTGAAAATTTAAAGCAGAGCCTGTACCTGTTTGCGGGTTTCCAACCAATTCTTTTGTGTTGTCATTACGTAAAAAATAGTTGAAATTGGTTTCGGATCCTTGTAAAACTAATATCTGTTCATTTAAACAACTATTTGTTGTTACTGAAAGAGTCTGATTTACAGGAGAGTTTTGCGCTTTAGCTATTAAGGATAACCCTAATAATAAATTAAAAATATAAATCTTTTTTATATACATGTTTTTAAAACTATTTTTTAATAAATCATTGGTTACAAATACATTCTATAACTTTTAACGACTTAAATATAGCTTTTTTTTAAATATTACTTTTAATAGACTGTTAGTGTATTTTATAAATCTTACTTTTACCAGTAATGAAAAGACTTTTAAGCTACTTCTACCCGATTACCAAAAAAATAAAATCTAAGTATAGCGATACTTTAGAAATTACTTGGTACAATGGAAAAAAGCATTTAAACACTAAAAACGCGAACTATTCTTATGGTAGTTTACAGCAAATTTTAAAATTTGGATTGAAGCAAATCCAACTAAAAAAAGTAAAGAATATTTTGGTTTTAGGTCTTGGTGGCGGAAGTGTTATTGAAACATTACGAAAAGATTTCAACTTCAAAAAACAGATATACGGTGTAGATATTGATCCAATAATTATTGAATTAGCTAAAGAAGAATTCAACTTAAAAACAGATCAAAATCTTAAAATATTTTGTCAAGATGCTGTTCAATTTTTAAATGAAAATACATTGAATTTTGACCTCATCATCATAGACATTTTTATTGATACCGAAATACCAAACTTTGTTTTAGAGGGCAATTTTTGGGCAGCAATTATAAAAAGTGCTTCGGCTAAAAACCAAATCATTTTTAATGCTGCTTTACATCAAAATAACGACCAGAAGTTAGCTAGCATTATTTCAATTTTAAATCAAAACAAGTACAAAACTGAAACTTTGAATAAAGTAAATGGCACAAATACATTATTAATTGCGCAACGTAACCATTTGTAAACGAATAATTTTTGTACCTTAAACTCTTTAATTTCATTGTTATGAAACAACTTGCTATTATCATTTGTTTGTTCTTTATTTCGTTTACATACGCGCAGAACAATACATTAAAATTTACAGAAAATTCGGTATCACCAAAAGCCAATTTAAATCAAGTGTCTTGGATTGCTGGTCATTGGAAAGGTGAAGCTTTTGGTGGCATTACAGAAGAAATTTGGAGTCCGCCATTAGGCGATTCTATGATGTTTTCATTCAAATTAGTTTCAGAAGGAAAAGTTGTTTTTTACGAACTTGGTGGCATTAGACAAGTTGATGAAACATTAATATTTCAGTTAAAACATTTTGGTTCCGATTTTAAAGGTTGGGAAGAAAAAAATGAAACTATTGATGCAAAGTTGGCTAAAATAGAAGATAATCGTGTGTATTTTGATCAATTTACTTTTGAAAAAGTAAATGATAACGAAATTAATATTTACGTTGTTATTGAAGAAAATGGAGAAACCGAAGAGGTGAAATTTAACTACAAAAAAGCTAATGACCTTTAATATTGAAACCGATCGTTTACTGCTTCGCGAAATGCGTGATGAAGATCTTGCTGGTATTTTTGCACTAGACAGTAACCCAAACGTACATAAATATTTAGGTAACAGACCTATTAAAACAAAAGCTGAAGCGCAAAACGTGATAAATAGTGTAAAACAACAATACAAAGAACGTGGCATTGGCAGATTTACGGTCATAGAAAAAGCTACGGGTAATTTTGTGGGTTGGTCTGGTTTACGTCTTAACACCGAATATAATATGAATGGTTTTACCACGTATTATGATGTTGGTTACCGCCTAATTGAAGACTATTGGGGAAAAGGCTACGCTACCGAATCTGGTAAAGCTGCTACAAAATATGCTTTTGAAGTTTTAAATTTAAAACGTCTTTACGCAACTACGCACATAGATAATCAAGCATCACACAATGCATTATTAAAAATTGGTTTACACTATTTAAACGATTTTTATTTTCCACCTGAAAAAATGACTTTACGTTGGTATAAAATTAATAATCCAAAACTATGAGTAAAACCTGTCCAGAATGTGGCGACAAAATAGTTGGAAGAATTGATAAAAAATTCTGTTCTGATGGTTGTCGTAACGCTTATAACAACAAATTAAATAAAGACGGAAAAAATTTAATTAGAAATATAAATAACCGTTTACGTAAAAATTGGCGCATATTAGAAGCCTTAAATCCTGATCAAAAAACAAAAACTACACGTACAAAATTGATAGAAAAAGGATTTGATTTTAACTACTTTACTAGCATTTACACAACAAAAGCAGGAACAATTTATTACTTTGTGTACGATCAAGGTTATTTACCATTAGACAATGATTTTTACGCACTTGTAAAACGACAATAATAATGAAATACACACTACTCTTTTTCGCGTTAATAACACTAAGCTGTAATAACAAAAATCAACAAACTGAAACTGAGCAAATAGCAAAACCTATTAGTATTGATGCTAAAAAAGCAGACTATTTATACACGTTTGCTTACACCTGTATTGATCAAGAATATCCAAATAAATTAGGTCAAGTTTTAGGAGACAGTACTTATTTAAAGACACCTAAAGAGTTACATCCTACTTTTTACGGTTGTTTTGACTGGCATAGTGCTGTGCACGGTCATTGGACACTAGTTAACATACTTAACTCATACCCAGATTTTAAAGAAAAAGATGAAATTATAAGAAAACTACAAGCAACAATTTCTAAAGAAAATATTTTAAAAGAAATAGAATATTTTGATGATGTGCATAATAAAACTTTTGAGCGTACTTACGGTTGGGCTTGGCTATTAAAATTAGCTAAAAGCTTAAAAGAAGCTAATATTCCTGAGTTAAAAGCATTAGATAAAAACTTAGAACCTTTAACCCAATTAATAGAAAGTAAGTGTATTGAATTTTTTAAAAAATTAAACTACCCTATTCGTGTAGGAGAACATCCAAATACTGCTTTTGGGATGAGTTTTGCTTTAGATTACGCAGAAAATTACAGTCCAGAATTAGCTAAAGTCATTAAAGAAAGAGCTAAAGTATTCTATCAAAATGATAAAGGTTGTCCTATAAATTGGGAACCTGGCGGATTTGATTTTTTATCACCATGCTTAGAAGAAGCTACTTTAATGTTAAAAGTATTACCTAAAGAAGAATACTTAACATGGCTGGATCAATTTTTACCTAGTTTTAGAGAGCAGCCATCACAATACATATCTCCTGTAGAGGTGGTGGATAAAACCGATGGTAAAATGGCACATTTAGATGGATTAAACTTTAGTAGAACGTGGTGTTTATACCAAATAGGAAAAGCACTAAATAACAATAAAATGATTGCATTAGCTAATACACATTTTAATGATAGTTATTCTAAAATGGATACTGGTGAATATGCTGGTGCACATTGGTTAGCGTCTTTTGCATTACATGCCTTAAAAGCTGGCAAAAAACTGTAACTTATTTCAGTAAAAACCTACTTATCATTTATAATTAATCGCTTTTCAATCTTCAAAATGGAAAAACCAACTATCATTATCTTAATAATTTCTGTTGTTGCAATAATTATTTTTTTAATCTACTATTTTAGTCCTAAGACCATCATTTTACGTCGGCTTAAAAAATTACGCTTTAGTAAAATAAGTAGTTTGCAAAATCATAACTATTCTAAAGTTGAAGGTAAAGCCCTTAACGTTAACCAACCTTTACTAGCGCCATTAAGTCAACGCGAATGTGTGTTTTATCAAATTTTAATTGAAAAGAAAGTTGGCAGCGGTAAAAATTCGCATTGGAAAACCATTGTTGATGAGGAGAAAATTCAAGATTTTTTTGTGGAGCAAACAGGTGAAAGATTACTAATTTTCCCGAAGCAAAATCCCGAAAACTACTACGCCTATTTGGTTTCTGATAAAAAAGCAAATTCAGGAACATTTAATGATCCAACACCAGAGTTTCAATCGCTTTTAGATAATTACTGCATAGAGTCGACAGGACTTTTTGGTTTCAACAAACAATTACGTTATCGCGAATCTATTATAGAAATTGGCGAACGTATTACTGTTGCTGGCTATGTAAAATGGGTAGAATTAGAACAGCCTGTTTCAGATTATAACTATTCTCGTGTAGCGACACTAGTGGCAAAAGACAAAAATAAGATTTTAATTACTGACGCTACAGAAGCTTTAAAACCAAAACACGGTCGTTAAGGTTTCCAGTTATGTCCTTTTAATTGCATAGCCGCTTTTAAAATATCTTTTTGACTTATTTGACCAACTAATTTACCATCTTCAATAATAGGAAAACGTCTGCGTTTAGCACTTAAAAACTTGTTGGCGGCATCAAATATATTTAGATTTCCGTCAATGGTTTCAACATTTTTTACCATGTGGTTTTCTACTTGACTATCTTGAGTTGGCGTGTTGTAATATCTGCTTTCACTAATTTGTTTTATGCAGTCACCTTCAGAGATAATTCCTATTAATTCATTATTTTCATTTACTACTGGTCCACCAGATATTTTGTATTTAATCAAGGTTTCTACAACTTCTTCTACATTTTGTGTTGGTCTAAAGGTGATTAAATCTCTAGTCATGTAATCTTTAACCTTTAAAGAAGTCTCATCTACTTGTGTTTGTCCTTTTCTTGGACCTTCAAAACTTTTAATTCCCATAACTTTCAATTTTCAATTCAACTAAAGTTACTTATTTTCAATCACTTATCCTAAAATATTTATACACACAATTATTTCTTACTTTTATACTGCAAACCAAAACCTTCAAAATGTTTAAAAAACTAATTGCTATTCTTGGATTGTGCTTAGCTGTATATTTAAGCTTCGATGCACTTCTTCCTAATAAAATTTCAAACCTAGACACACCATTATCACAATTCTCTACAGATAGAGCTTTGGTGCATTTAGCAGAAATTTCTAAAGCACCTCATTACACAGGAAATAAAGAGAATGCACGTGTTAGACATTATATTATTTCTGAACTAGAAAAACTAGGTTTAACTACCAAAACTCAGGAAGGTTTTACTAACAGTCAATGGAACAACTTTACAAAACCTGTCAATATTTTAGCACGAATTAAAGGCAAAAGTAACAGCAAAGCTTTAATGCTGTTGACGCATTATGATAGTAATCCGCATTCGTCCATTGGTGCAAGTGATGCTGGTTCTGGCGTAGTTACCATTTTAGAAGGTTTACGTGCTTATTTAGCTGAAGGAAACACGCCTAAAAACGATATTATTGTTTGTATAACAGATGCTGAAGAATTGGGCTTAAATGGTGCCGAATTATTTGTAAACCAACATCCTTGGGTAAAAGATGTTGGCTTAGTTTTAAATTTTGAAGCTAGAGGAAGTGGCGGACCAAGTTATATGCTTATTGAAACTAATGGCGGAAATGCTAGTTTGATGAAAGAGTTTGTGGCTGCAAACCCAGAATATCCAGTAGCCAACAGTTTAGCGTATAGTATTTACAAAATGCTGCCTAACGATACCGATTTAACCGTTTTTAGACGCGATGGCGACATTGAAGGTTTTAATTTTGCTTTTATCGATGATCATTTTGATTACCATACCGCTAATGACAATTACCAGCGTTTAGATAGAAACACTTTAGAGCATCAAGGCACGTATTTGATGCCTTTATTAAAACATTTTAGCCAAGCTAATCTAACCAACTTAAAAAGCACAGAAGATTATATCTATTTTAATATCCCATTTTTTAAGACAGTTACTTATCCATTTAGTTGGATTATACCAATGTTAGTTATTGCTTTATTAGCCTTTATTGCGTTATTAATTTATGGATTTAAACAACGACAATTAAAAGGAAAAGACATTGGCAAAGGTTTTATTGCCTTTTTATTAAGTCTACTAATTTCTGGAGTTGTTGGATTTTTTGGATGGAAATTAATTTTATTCATCTACCCAGAATACAACGAAATTTTACACGGTTTTACCTATAATGGTCACACGTATATTTGGTTTTTTGTATTACTAACATTAGCCATTAGTTTTTACGTTTACGGTAAAGTTTATAAGTCTAATAATGTTAGTAGTTTACTTATTGCACCACTATTTTTTTGGTTGCTAATTTGTGCTTTAACAGCTTTTGGTCTAAAAGGTGCTAGTTATTTTATTATCCCAGTATATTTTGGGTTAATAGCGCTTTTTGTCTTAATAAGACAACAAAAGCCTAGCCTTATTGTGTTGGCATTTTTATGCATACCTGTATTACTTATTATGTCGCCATTAATAAAAATGTTTCCTGTTGGATTAGGACTAAAAATCTTATTTGTCTCTGCTATCTTATTGGTTCTAATATTTGGACTTTGTCTACCCATTTTTGGATTTTTAAAACATAAAAAAAGGTGGAGTTATGGCTTTTTTACTTTAGCAATTATTAGCTTTTTTGTGGCGCATTTCAATTCGCAGTTTACAGAGGATTCGCCAAAACCAAATAGTTTAGTTTACGCGTTAGATGCAGATAAAAATACTGCTGTTTGGGCAACGTATGATAAGATTTTAGATACGTATACGACTAATTTTTTAGGTGAAACTCCTGATGAAACCAAAGCTTTTGGCACTAACACCTTTGGTAGTAAATATGGCACAGGTTTTAGCTATTCTAAATCTGCACCGGTAAAAAATATACCTCAACCAAAAGTTGAAATTTCTAACGATACTATAATTGGTAATTTACGATCATATAATATTTGTATTGTACCCCAAAGACATGTGCAACGTATTGAATTGTTTACTGATACAACCAATGTGTTTCATAATTTTAAAATAAATGGTGTTAAGATTGAAAAGAAAACTGAAGAAGATTTTGCTGTGTTCGACAAAAGAAAAAGCAATAGATTATTCTGTTATTATGTAACAAATGACGAACCTTTAGAGTTAGAAATTTCTGTACCAAAAAATCAACAAACAAGCATAGAACTTTATGAAGCATCAAATGATTTATTAGAAAACGAATTATTTAGCATTCCTAAACGATCAAAAGATATGATACCTAAACCTTTTGTGCTTAATGATGCTATTATTGTTAAAAAGACGATTAGCTTAGAATAATTAACGCTTATTTCACTTATTTTAAGCCTAATAAGTGAAATATTTTTTTAGTTTTGAGCCACAAAAATTTTTAACAAATGAAACACATAATTTATTTATCTATTTTTTGCTTTAGCCTTAGTCTTACTGCTCAAAATAATGACGCTTTAATAAAGCATTACGAAGCGTATTACCAACAAATGCAAATGCAAGGTGACGTACAAGGTATTATTAATGCAATGACGCATTTAAATATTTTAAAACCATCTGAAGCAAGAAAAGATACTTTAGCTTACATCTATCTTCAAAACAATAAATTTTCGCAAGCATTAAATACTATTGGTATTGACAATAATGACTCAGATTCTGATATTGCAATAGAAGTAAAAGCTGTAGCGCTAAAAAACTTAGGTGAATTTGAAAGAGCAATTCCTTTTTACACTAAAATTTACAACAAAACAAAAAATGCTTTAGTGGCTTATGAAATTGCAGAGCTTAATCTAAACATTAATAACCTAACACAAGCTAAAGCCTATGTTAACTTAGGTATAACTGGTATAAAAGAAAAACAAGGAAAAACGTACTACGAAACGCAACAACCTTACACAGTGCCATTAAAAGCAGCTTTTAACTATTTAGACGCATTAGTTAAATACAATCAAGATAAAGCTGCAAATATAGATTTAGCTATTAAAAAGTTAGATGAAGCTTTAGCTTTAGCACCTAATTTTAATATGGCTAGTTTAGCTAAAAATGCTTTAACACAACAAAAAACAGCAAAAACAACTGAAACTAAAGAGTAGTTTTAAGTTGAAATTATAAAAAAAGCCTTCAGATAACTGAAGGCTTTTTTTATGATTATTATTTTAATATTTTAAACAGGAAGAAAATTAAAAATATAAATGCTACTATTAAGCTTAAATATAAAACACTAAGCATATAATACGTGTCATAAAAATTTAAAGTAACGTATTTATTCCTAAAAATAAAGCCTACTGATAGTGTTAAGATTATTATTGAAATATAAAAATCACCTCTCTTTTTCATTATACATTTCTTATTTTAATAAGGAATTTTAGCTATTCACCAGCATTATGGATAATACTGTAAATGTGCCATTTATTTTCCTGTCTTCTAAAAATATAGATAGTTGTATTATGGTTTTTGGTTGTATGCAATACAAAAGCATATTTTTTTTCTTCATTAAAAAAAGGTTTAGAAATTGCATTTTCGCAATAATAATTACACCAATTGAACTTAAGGTTGCTTTTGTTATTAAAATAATTATTTGTAGTATCCCATTTCGAATTTTTTAACTGAATTATTTTTTCAAAATCTCTTTTAGAAAAAAGACTATCTAAAACTCTATATTTATCTTTCCAGTTTTTACTGTTTTTCTTTAAACTTAAACTATCTATTTTAATTTCTTTCGTTAAAGAATCTTCCTCAAAGCTGTAATATAAAGGCTTATTTTTATACCTATAGTTATAATACTTTTTTAAAAAAGTATGCTCTGCAGATTGAGTCTTGCTTAACACATAAACACTATCTGTTTCAGAAATTGTCTTTTCAATTATTTTATCTAAAAAAAAGTATTCTGAATTGCTTGATTGTGAGAAACAATAATTAATAAATAGTGCGCAACAAATTATTAATAATTTAGTTGCATGTTTTAATCCCTTTTGCATAGTTTGATTATTAAATTTACTCAAAAGTTAGCCTCATAGGCTGTATAATATAAACAATCACTCACCTCTTATCTAGTATCAATTTTATAGATTTTATTTGCCTTATCTATAATATAAGTAAAGTTGACTAAAGAAACATCCATAAAGTCTTCATATTCTATTATATTTTCTTTTGAATTAAACTTCAATATTTTCTTTTTTTATTCTTTTTAGAAATTTGGTACAAGGTTTGGTTACAATAGTTCTAAGATGTTGTTCCTTTTAAATATTTCTTCAAAACACCATCTTGTTTTTTTTTAATCACAAAAGATGTTTTTTTTATTTCAGTTTTAGAAATAAAATATCTAATATTGTATCTGTATCGGAATTTAATGTATCTGTTACCATCTCTTTCTTCTCTGAATTAAAAAAAATATTTCATATTCCTTACTTACTTAAATTAGAATAGAATTACTCTTTAATAATAAAAATATAATTGTTATATTTTTTTACAAAACTATTTATACTATAAACAATCACTTTTCCCATAATCTTTTAAACTTGAAATTATACCATTATAAAAAACATCTTGAATTTCTCCATTAGAGTTTAATATTGAATTAATATTATTATTTTGCGCCCATACTATAAAAGCATCTGTTTTTTCTAATCCCTCTATAGCAAATCACATAAATGATATAACGATAGTGTTTTGTGTTTAAAATCCTAATCATCAATTACTTGATAAACCCATTTTCTGCATATTATTTCCCATTTATTATTAACTTTTTTTGCAACAATAATTAATTCACCTTTATTTCCAGAAATTTTTACAACTGAATAATTATTTATTATTTCGGGAACAGAGATAATTATTGTTTTATCATCAATTGTCTTTTTTAGTGAAATATTTTTACTTAACTTATTATTATCTAGCTTCATTACTTTATGATGTGCAATTTTATCTCTAAGCATCTTCAATTCTTTATTTGAAAAAATATTTTCCCATTTAACTATTAAACCATCTTTTGTGCATGGTGGTCCTAACAAGTTTTTCAAACTTTCATAATTCAACAAAGTGAAAGCCCATGTTTTAGAATAATCTGTATAAGTATATAGTTCTTTCTTATTTTTTTCATTTGAAAATAAATCGTTTATTATCTTATATTGCTCATCTGTAATATTTTCACTTATATTAGAATGATTAGAAGAAAAGCAAATTAATAAAGAGATTAATAAAATATTTTTCATAACTACATATAATTTAATTACAATTTTTTACACCTAAAGCTTCATTTTGATTATAAGCACCTGTGCTACCAGCATTACCTTCAGCTAAATTAGCATTAATCACATTAGCTTTATACTCTATTGGTTTATTTGAAAAAGTTTCTGTGTTTGTCATACCACCAGACCAACTTAAATATTCATAATATACTGAATTAGATATACTATAATTATCCCAATTAGCTAAAGAATCAGCTATCGCATTAATAAAAAGATTAACCATTAATTGATGTTGAGCAGAATTTGGATCTTGATCAACACCTGATTCAGCTAATAGATGGCTATATGATTGAGATAAGTCAGAAAAAATATCTGTTTGATAAGTGTATAAAATATACGCATGAACAAGTTCATGAATAACTGTTCTTGCAATAGCTAAATCTGTTGCATTACTTACATATGTTGAGTCTAAAATAATATCTACATAAAACATACCCGAACTACCTTGAACAAATCCAGCATTTGTTTTAGCATTACTCAACAGTCCATTAGAATTTGCTTCAATAATCTCTGACTTGAATGTTAACTTCCAATTATTTGAATTTTCGAATAAATCTAATATATAGTTAGATATATTTAATTGTAAAAGCACATAATTAGGAAATTCATCTAAAGCTATAAAATTATCACTGTTCTTAATTTCATCTATAATATTTTTCACGCAATCTTGTAAAGTTGTATCGTAAATCAATTTATCCTCAAAATCGACCTCACTACCGTCCATCAAGGCTTGCATAGCTTCAACAGTAAATTCCTGCGCCTCTTCACTACAATTATTTTCTATTAGATAACTATCTATAGCTAATAATGTTTCTTCAGGAAGATTTAATGATGCTATTAATCCTGGTTCTATCGTAACACCATCCTCTGGTAATTGCCCATATAACGGCGAGCTTGGAGAGATGTCTTCTCCATTTATACACAACTCTATCTTCTCCCATGTATATTTAAATACTGGTATGACAGGTTGGTCATAATCGGTTGGGTCTACCGTACCTCCTCCAGATATAGGATCTGTTATGCCTCCGCCAGAGCCACCGCCTGATATACAATCTTCATGGCTTATCCAACCACCAGGTACATACTCTACTGTTGCCATTTGGTTTGGATTTCCCCAATAATCACATTCATCGCCATCTTCTACAGTATGTTCTCCACTTGCGCCTTGACCATGACATGGAATATTATTATAAGATGGTTCTTCATATTCTTCAAAAGTATAACAGGTTGTTCCTTCTCTTAAATATAATCCTTGACCTTCTAATCCTTCTAGTTGTGCCATTGCTATATCTAAAGAGCCATCTGTATGTATTGGATAATTTACTAGATATTGCTTTATTGTATTATCTGCAAATTGAGTGATTATATAATTTTCTAGTACAAACTCTTGTTGGTTTTCTCTTTCTACTATAAATATATAACTTGTGTAATAATCAGACTGTAACTGAAGTATTTTGGTTGTGTCTATACTAAAACCATACTCTTGAGAAGTAATTGTTCTTTTTGTACTATTATTTTCTTTGCTTAATATTTTGTCTATATGCTGTTTTAGCTTTGGTGTTGTATTTATAACAGAGCTTTTTCTAAAAACTGTAGCTGTAAAATTCTGACTTGTTATTTGTGCTGTGTGCTTTTCTTCTTCTATTAAATCGTCTTCTTTTTGACAGGTAAATACTAAAAGTAATAAGCCTAAAACAATTAAAGATTTTAAAGAGAATTGTTGTAATTGATTTTTTCTCATATGTGGCTTTATATTTATTATTAAGCAAATATAAAACAAAGCGAATGTTCAAAAAAAATTATCGATTAAAAACAATAATTATCGATTAAAAAAAGCCTTCAGATGTCTGAAGGCTTTTTAGTTTTAAATCTCTATAAATTACCAAATTCTAACGCGGTCTTCTGGAGCAATGTACATTTTGTCTCCTTCTTTAATACCAAATGCTTCATAAAAAGCATCTACATTAAGTAAGGGTTGTACAGCTCTTGTCATACCTGGTGAATGTGGATCTGTTTTGATTCTTGTTTTTAAAGCATCATCACGCATTTTTGTACGCCATACTGTTGCCCAACTCATAAAGAAACGTTGTTCTGGTGTAAACCCATCAATAGTCTCTTCAGGTCTACCGTTTTGTTCGTAGCTTAATTGTAACGCATCATAAGCAGCTAAAACACCGCCTAAATCACCAATATTTTCACCTAAAGTAAATTTACCGTTGATTTTTGTATCAGGTAAAACTTCAATTTCAGAATATTGATTAGCAAGGTCTTCACCTAAAGCTTCAAATTGCTTTAAATCTTCATCTGTCCACCAATTGTTAAGGTTTCCGTCTTTATCGTAACGTGCACCAGAATCGTCAAAACTATGAGAAATTTCATGACCAATTACTGCTCCAATTCCACCGTAATTTACAGCATCGTCTGCATTAAAATTATAAAAAGGAGGTTGTAAAATAGCTGCAGGGAAAACAATCTCGTTATATGGCGGATTAAAATATGCATTTACAATTTGAGGTGCCATGTACCACTCTGTCTTATCAACTGGTTTATCTAATTTATTGATATCGTCATTAAAATTCCAAGTTCTTGCATTTAATGCGTTTTGTAGGTAAGATCCACCTTCTTCTACACTTTCAATTTTTAAATCAGAATAATCTTTCCACTTATCAGGGTAAGCAATTTTAACGTTTGTAGCTCTAAGTTTTTCAATTGCTTTTTTCTTAGTTTCTTCACTCATCCAATCTAACTTCTCGATACGTTTTTCAAAAGCAAGAATCACGTTTTTAATCATTTTTTCTGCTTTTTCTTTAGCTTCTGGTGGGAATTTTTTGTCTACATATAATTTACCTAAAGCTTCTCCCATAGTACCATTTAAAGAAGCTAAAGCACGTTCTTCTCTTGGTCTTTGTGCTTTTGCTCCGTTAAGTTCTTTACCGTAAAACTCCCAATTTGCAGTTTCTATATCTGTACTTAAGAATCCAGCAGCACCTCTAAAAGTATTCCATTTTAAATATGCTTTCCAATCATCAACATTATTATCTGCTAAGACTTCGTGTAATCTTTTAAAGTAACCTAAATCACCAACAATTACCGTATCTAAATCTTTTAAACCTACACCTGCAAAAAACGCTTTCCAGTCTACTTCAGGTACCATTTCTTGTACTTGCTCTACAGATCTTGGGTTGTAACGCTTACGTGCATCACGTCTGTCTACTTTGTCCATTTTAGCTTCTTCAAGACGCGTCTCGAAAGCTAAAATTTGATCAGCTTGCTTTTTTGCTTCTTCTTCGGTATCTCCTAAATACTGTAACATTCTTGTGATGTGTGCAACATATTTCTCTCTCTTTTCTTTAGAGTCTGCATCATCTTTAACGTAGTAATCTCTGTCTGGTAAACCTGTACTACCACCACCTAAATAAGCTACGTTACGGTTACTGTCTTTAGGATCTGCACCAACACCAACACCATATAATCCGCCACCACCAGCTGGCTCCATTTCTATCATGTAGTTTTGTAAATCTTGGATGTTGTTAATAGCTTCTACTTTTGCCAAATAAGGTTTTACTGGATCTAAACCAGCTTTGTTACGTCCAACAGTATCCATAATAGTTTGATAGTAAAACACTGCTTTTTCTTGATCTGAACCTGGTACAACTTGGATACCTTTTAAGTCCTTATCATTAGACATAGCTTCTTTTAAGATAGCTAATGCATCATCGTCTGTTTTCTTTCTTAACTCGTTAAAACTACCCCAAACGGTTCTGTCTTCAGGGATTTCGTTAGTGTCTAACCACTTTCCGTTTACGAATCTAAAAAAGTCTTCGCTAGGCTTTACAGAAGTATCCATATACTCTGTATTTATACCAGGCAAAACTTCTACTTGAGCTGTTTCCATCTCTTCAGCTTTTTTTTCTTCTTTACAACCAAGAAGAAAAACACCGCCTAAAGCACTCAATAATGCTAAATTTTTAAAGTTGAATTTCATTGTTATAAGTATTGACTATGTTAGTTATTACGCGACTCAAGATATAAAAAAAGCGCCTGACATAAGTTTGAAAGGCGCTTTTTTTAAGTTTATATTAACTTTTATTTAACTATTAACTTTTTAATTGTTGTTGATGTTGAAGTTTTAATATTTAACACGTAAATACCTGAGGAATAATCACTTAAATCTATTTTATAATTATTGTCTTGAATATTTACGTTTTGTTGATTAAATATTTCTTTACCTGTTATATCTATTACTGATATACTTAATTGCTGAACGCTATCAGTCTTTAAATTAAATATACCTGTAGAAGGGTTTGGATATACTTTAAATGTTTCACTATTAAAAGTTTCTGTACTTAAAGGTGTACCAGATATGATTGGGTTATCTATAATCACGCCTTCTTCGTTAACAACTTGATCTGAATGAAATACGAATCTGTACATAAAGTTAGTCTCCGTACCAAACGCAGATAAATTATAAGTATAGTGTGTCATAGTTGTATTTACACCAGTCCACTGTCCTCCTGGACAATTATAACAAGTTTCGTTTTGTCCTGATGTTAGTCCATTATTATACCAGTTTACATCTGTACTTGAGCCTAGTAAACTCCACGTTGCACCTTGATCTAAAGAGTATTCTACATAAACAATATCCCAATCTTGTTCTAAATCAAAAGCCATATCAAATTCTAACGTTGGTGATGACACTGTTGTTAAATCAAAACATTCTGATACTAAATAACTTTTAGTATTATCTGCATAATTACCTGATAAATTAGTACCATATACATTTGTACTGTTTACAGTGCTATTTAAGGTTATGCCACTTGCTAAACCTCTTTGCCAGTATTGATTTGTAGTACCTGCGTCATAAACTAATAATGCTTCTTCAGGTGTTTCAAAAGTATTAACTACAAGTGTTGCTCCAGTCGCGTTTGCATTTATGTATGAAGTTTCTGAGGTATTATTTTCGGCAAAAGTATCATTATTTATTGTAGATGACACGTTAAATGAATGTGTTCCTTTTGACAATGTTAATGAAGGTAAAGTTACTATTACAGAAGTTTCTGATGCTAATGTACCGGTCCAAGTAAACATATTAGGTGTGCCATCTATATTATAAGTTAAGTCGATAGATGTAATCGTATTTTGTCCGTTATTATAAAGCTCTACTTGTGGTGCTAAATTTGCGTTACATTCAATTGTTTGTCCTATTCCAGAAACCGAAACTAATTTAACGTCATCCAGAGGTAACTCATAAGGAATACTTGATTGCCAAATACCTCTTCCATATGTTGCTGCTGTAATGTTATTATCTATTAGATTAATTTCTATATCTCTTACAGATACGTTTGGTAAATTATTATTAAATAATTCCCACATTAAAGTATCATCATCATACCTATATACCCCTAAACTAGTTCCTAAAAACAAAGGATTTTTAGTGTGTAATGCTTGATGTTTAATACTGTTTTTTGTCACATTTGGTAAGCCTGTTGAGATACTTGTAAAATTAATCCCTCCATCTACAGATTTATAAACTTGTCCAGCAACACCAGATGTTGTAACATAAATAATATTGTTGTCTGTATTATTAACTTCTATAGAAGTAATATTTGAAGAAAATGAATATGTAAAATTAAATGTTACACCATTATCTGTACTTTTATTTAATGAAGAATTAGTACCTACGTAAATATTATTAGGATTAATTTCGTCTATTTCTAAAACATCTATATTAGTTCCAAAAGAAGGTGAAACTGCTGTCCAACTTCCACCTTGTAATTTGTAAAGGCTATTATAACCTGAAAATAATTCGCCATTAGCACTCATAGCTAAAGGTGTAATCCAGTTACCACTTTCTCCTGCAGGAGCACTTACACTACCTGTTAGTGATGCGCCTGCATTTGTAGAATAATACAATCCTCCTCCATTTTGTGTAAAACCATAATATATATTAGAGTTGTTAGGGTCTATTGCAGTATCCATACCATCTGCGCCATAATAATTTTGCCACTGTCCGTTAGAAAATGCATGACCACCATTATCTTGTAAACCTCCAACCATTTTACTTGAAGATTGTTTTGATACAGATATACGGTAAAACTGACTTATTTGCATACCTGCAGTAAGGTCTGTAAAACTTGTACCTCCGTTACTTGATTTATAAAAACCTCCATCTGTACCTGCAAACAATTCTCCGTCAAAAAATCTTAAAAAATGAATATCTGCATGGGTATATGCGCTAGAAAATGGTGAGCTCCAGTTGTTTAATTTAGTAAAGGTTGAGCCACTATTAGTTGTCTTCCAAACATTTAAAACACCTGTGTATACTTCATTCTCATCTGTATCAGAAACGGTCATTGCCATATCATACCAAGCCTGAGGAGATTCAAAAATATCTCCTACCGATGCCAAGGTAGCAACAGTAGTAAAAGTATTTCCTGAATCTATAGATTTATAAAGAGCTAAAAATTCGCTACTATTATTAGCTGCTAAAGCATAAACTACGCTGGGATTAGCTGGTGTAACATCAATAACATAACGTGATACGCCATTAAACGGTAACCCACTTATAATAAGGCTAAAATTCTCTCCTCCATCTATCGATTTATATAACCTACTACTAGAAGCTGCATAAATAATATCTGGGTTTGTAGGATGTAACTTTACATCTTTAATGTTTAAACCAGAAGTACCATTACTAGTCCCACCAGAATTTTGATTAGACCAAGTTACACCTGCATCTGTTGTTTTAAAAACACCATTATTTGTCGCAACCCATAAAATATTAGAGTTTGAGGGATGGATATAAATATCATTCATAGAACTTGGTGAGTTACCAGGATTTAAACCTGTAGTATTCCACGTTTGCCCTCCATCTGTAGACTTCATAACACCAACACTATACGAGTCACCCGCATCATCATCTCCTGTTGCTATATAAATGATATTTGAATTATTACCATCTACAGCGATTCCAGAAACTCCTATCTGAGGTAAATCATCTGTTGTAGTATTCCAAGTCATACCTGCATCTGTAGATTTCCAAATTCCACCAGCAGGTGCTCCAACATAATACGTTGATGAGTTACTAGGATCTTTAACAATAACATTTACACGTCCTTGACCAGAAGACCAAGATCCTGTATTTGTATGAGTAAAAGGTCCTACGGGCAACCAGTTACTTTGATCGACTAAAATATTACTACTACGATGACTTTGTGATTGATTTTTGACTTGTAAATACGTATTCCACAATTCTTCTGAAGTAGGTAAAGTACCATCTTCTTTTACGAAGTTAGCCCAATATGCTTCCCATCTTTTAAATGGTTTATAACCGCTTCCTTTTTGGTCTTTATCGTGTGTTAACCAATAAGTATTAAAAGCATCTACAATTTCTTGAAATTTAATTGGATTATCACTTGATCTATTAGTTGTGTTTAATAACTTCATCCAAGGAGCGCTCTCGTTAAACTGAGCTTGGACTGTTATTGATAATAATAGTGTTACTACAATAAGTAAAATTCTTTTCATTTATCTTAATTTTTTTGACGTACAAAAATAGAAGAATTTATTTAAAAACCTGACAAACAGACAACAAAAAGAGTTAAAATGTTTGTTTAGAGCATTTATTCTGTTTTAATAGTCAGTTTTTGTTTTAATAAACTATCTGTTTCTTTCTTAATATTTACGACATTTTCAACTTTAGGGTTTGGTATCGTAATGGATAAAACGTAATGCTGTACTTTCCAGCCTTGGTCAGTTAACTTCATAACTCCAGATCCACGACAAATTTCCATTTGAGTGTCTAAAAGCTCATCAAACCAAGCTAAATTTTCTTCTTTATTTAAATATATATTTCGTTCTAAAGCAGTAAAACTCCACGCTTTTCCTTTATCAAAATAGGGTTTAGAAAATGCTTTAAATTCTTCTAACTTCCAATTTTCAGTAGCATCTGTACCAATAAAAATAGCATCATCAGCCATTAAATCAAAATAAGCATCAAAGTCTGCATTTGAAGCTGCTTTATGCCAATTGTCTAATGTGGTATTGATTAGTTTTTTTATTTCGGTTTCACTTGATTGTTGTTGAAATACTGATACAAATAGCAGAAACATAATGGCTAGGTTTTTCATAATTAATACGGTCTTTCAATGTTTTGACTATCTTTTTCAAGCTTTTTATTAATCTGCAAATTAAGATTAGAAAAAGCTACAAAAACCTCTTTAGTAGCAAAAAGGATATCTTTCTTATCGATAAAACTGAGATTTTTAAGATCTTTAAGATTTAGCAATTTAGTTTTAAAAGCTAAAACTCTGGCTTCTATAGATTGTGTTTTTATATCTGCTGGTATAGTTTCTTCTAAATCTTTAATTGCAGTAGTAAAAACTTCTATATCTGAATTAAAAAAAGAATAATCGGCTTGCTTTAGACTTTGTACAGCATCTGCCAACGTTTGGTATGCTTGCCAAGTAGGCACTATCTTATTAGTCTTTACATCTAAACCAATATCTACATAATTAATTTTATTAATATCTTCCTTTTTTATAGCTAAAGAATCTGTCTGTTTGCTTTGATCTGTGCCAACATTTTGATCTGTTTTATTTTTACAACTAACAGATAAAACACAGCAAAACAGAATAATAAATAGGTTTTTCATGACTTAAAAAATATCTAAAAACAAATATAAAAGATACTACTTTTAAACCTTAAGTTTTAACTAATCTTTTATTGTAACTTTTAGCATTTTTTTATTGAAATATCTTTAAAATTGTTCTTACTTTTGAGCTGAAATTTGCATAATTCATTAATAAATGAGCGAAAAAATACTAATTATTGGGGCTTGTGGCCAAATTGGATCTGAGTTAACTTATAAATTAAGAGAAATTTACGGCAATAAAAATGTTATTGCTAGTGATATTAATTACAATAATGTTGATTTAGTCAACTCTGGTACTTTTGAAATTATTGATGCAATGGATTATGCGTCTCTTAAAATTTGTTGCGAAAAACATAATATAGACACCATCTACCTTATGGCTGCAATTTTAAGTGCAACAGGAGAAAAATACCCAATGAAAGCTTGGGATTTAAACATGCAGTCTTTATTTCATGTTTTAAATCTTGCTAAAGGCAAAGCCATAAAAAAAATATTTTGGCCATCTAGCATTGCTGTTTTTGGACCTACAACACCTAAACAAAACACTCCACAACGCACTGTGATGGAGCCAACTACAGTTTACGGAATAACAAAACAAGTTGGCGAACGTTGGTGCGAATATTATCATGAAAAATATGATGTTGACGTAAGAAGTTTAAGATATCCAGGATTAATTAGCTGGAAAACTTTACCTGGCGGAGGAACAACAGATTATGCTGTAGAAATCTATCATGAAGCATTGAAAAATGAATCTTACGAGTGTTTTTTAAGTGAAGACACAGCACTACCAATGATGTACATGGATGATGCTATTGATGCAACCGTTAAATTGATGACTGCAAAAGCAGAAGATATAAAAATTAGATCTTCTTATAACTTAGCCGGCATAAGCTTTACACCTGAAGAAATAACTAATTCCATCAAAAAAGAAATTCCAAATTTTAAAATATCGTATCAACCTGATTTTAGACAAGCTATTGCCGATTCTTGGCCTAGCAGTATAGATGATACAGAAGCACAACAGGATTGGGATTGGAAACATCATTTTGATTTAGATGCTATCACTAAAGAAATGCTTACTAATCTAAATAAATCTCAAAATTAAAAAAAAGAGGCTTCATAAAATTTTACTGTTTTTTCTCATATCAAAATAAATCATTATTTGTATAGCCTAAAAACCAAGCTTTTTTCATCTTTTTGACTCTTAAACGTTTTCGGTATAAAAATAACCTTGTTTCTTACAGTAAATTTATGTTTTATTATTTGTTGATTAAATTTACAGGTAACTAAACAAACTAAATCTATGAGAAACAAAACAGTTTTTTGGTCTTTAACTGTTGCTATTGCAGGCTTTTTATTTGGATTTGACACCGTAGTTATTTCTGGTGCCAATGAGCCAATAAAAGAATTATGGAACACTTCTCCTCTATTTCATGGGACTTTTATTATGTCTATGGCGCTTTGGGGAACAGTGATAGGAGCGCTATTAGGAGGCTTACCTGCGGATAAATTTGGACGTAAAAAAACATTATTTTGGATTGGGTTACTATTTTTAATATCTGCTTTAGGTTCTGCTTTAGCTTTAGATAAATATTCGTTTTCCTTTTTTAGATTTATAGGAGGTATAGGTGTTGGAGCGTCTTCTGTAGTTGCACCTATGTACATTACAGAAATTACATCTGCTAAAAATCGCGGTAAATTAGTTGCTCTATATCAATTTAATCTTGTTTTCGGAATTTTACTAGCTTACTTTTCAAACTATTGGCTTAAAGGTTTTGATGGTGTAAATGATTGGAGATGGATGCTTGGTGTAGAAGCTGCTCCAGCTCTTTTTTATTGTATTATGATTTTAGGTGTACCAAAAAGTCCGCGTTGGTTAATCACAAAAAAAAATAATGATGAAGAAGCGCTTTCAATATTAAATATTATTCACACTAAGGAAGAAGCTAAGCAAAAACTTGATGAAATTAAAACTGAATTTAATGGTTTAGAAAAAAACACAACTAGCGTGTTTAATAAAAAATACAACTTTCCTTTGCTGTTAGCTTTTTTAGTTGCGTTTTTTAATCAATTATCAGGCATCAATTTTCTACTTTACTACGCACCTGAAATTTTTAATCGAGCAGGTGTAGAAAATCCATTTTTAGCATCTGTTTATGTTGGATTAGCTAATCTAATTTTTACAATAATAGGTATGAGTTTGATAGATAAATTTGGACGTAGGCAATTATTAATCATAGGTTCTATAGGCTATATTATAAGTTTATCAATAGTTGCTTGGGCTTTTAAAACTAATGCAGATGCTATAATACTTTTATCATTTATTATCATTTTTGTAGCATCTCATGCTATTGGACAAGGGGCTATTATTTGGGTGTTTATTTCAGAAATATTTCCAAATAAAGTTAGAGCCATGGGTAACTCTTTTGGTTGTGGTACACATTGGGTTTTTGCAGCAATAATAACATTAGTCACTCCGTTGTTTTTAGATAAAGATCAAGGTATTTTTAAAGATAATCCTTGGCCTATTTTTGCGTTTTTTGCTGTTATGATGGTATTTCAATTAGCTTTCGCATTATTCTTAATGCCAGAAACTAAAGGAATTTCTTTAGAAGATTTAAGTAAAAAATTAATTAGAAGTGAAGACGCTTGAAATAATATAAAGCTGTATTCTATTTTTTTCAATAGCAATTAACTGTAAAAACATTATCAAAGCAGATAACAAATCATCAATGGTTACTCCAGAAGATAAGCTATGCCGTCCAAACTTTCATTTTACACCAAAACATGGTTGGATGAATGACCCAAATGGTATGTTTTTTTTAAATGGTAAATACCATCTATATTTTCAATATTACCCAAAAGATAATATTTGGGGACCAATGCATTGGGGACATGCTGTAAGCAAAGATTTAGTAACTTGGGCAGAACAACCCATTGCACTTTATCCTGATGATTTAGGTTATATTTTTTCTGGTAGTGCAGTAGTCGACAAAAACAATACTTCGGGTTTTGGTAAAGAAGGTAAAACTCCAATAGTTGCTATATTTACTTATCATAATGCACAAGCAGAAAAAGAAGGTAAAATAGATTATCAAACCCAAGGTATTGCTTATTCTTTAGACGAAGGACAAACTTGGACAAAATATACTAACAACCCTGTACTAAAAAACCCTAGAATTAAAGATTTTAGAGACCCAAAAGTAATCTGGGATCAGCAACACCAACAGTGGTTAATGGCTTTAGCAACTTATGAAAAAACACTTTTTTACAGCTCTAAAAATCTAAAAGATTGGAAATACCTTTCAAGTTTTGGAGAAGACCTAGGTAATCATGATGGCGTTTGGGAATGTCCGGATTTTTTCCCTTTAAAAGTTGAAAACACTAACGAAACCAAATGGGTTTTACTACAAAGTATTAATCCTGGTCATATTAACGGTGGCTCTGGCACACAATATTTTGTTGGAGATTTTGATGGAGAACGTTTTTTTATAGATAAAACATTTAAAAATCAATTAGAAAAAAATGAAGCTGTTTGGTTAGACTATGGAAGAGATAATTACGCAGGCGTTACTTGGTCAAATATTCCAGAAAGTGATGGTAGAAAATTATTTATTGGATGGATATCTAACTGGGAATATGCACAAGTAGTCCCAACTGAAACTTGGCGTAGTGCCATGACAATTCCTAGAGAATTAAAATTAAAGAAATTTAATAACGAGTTTATAATCACATCCCAGCCTGTAAATGAATTTAATCAATTTAAAACCAAAGAAATAAAGAAAGAGAACATAGTTTTTTCTAAAGATTTCAATCTAATAGAAGGTAAGAATATTGACATAAATAAATCTATAATTGAAGTAGAGCTATCAAATTTAAAAAGTGATATTTACACATTCACTTTATCTAATAATTTAGATGAAAAGTTGAAATTTGGTATTAACAACAAAACTCTAAACTACTTTATAGATCGTTCTAAATCTGGAAATTTGAGTTTTTCTGATAAGTTTGCAAATACAGTTTCTAAAGCGAATTTTAATCATCTAAAATCTAAAATTAAAGTTGAAATTGTAATAGATAAAACATCTGTTGAAATTTTTTATAATGAAGGAGAAACTGTAATGACCGAGATTTTTTTCCCTACAGAACCGTTTGAAAATTTATCCATTTCAACAAAAAACAACTCAGAAACACTATTAAAAACATTAATAGTAAGTCAAATTAAAACTTCCAAATAATGACCTCTTTTACTTGTTTTGGCGAAGTGCTTTGGGATATGTTTCCTGACAATAAAAAAATTGGCGGAGCACCATTAAACGTTGCGTTAAGACTTAACGCTTTTGGTAATGATATTTCGATAATTAGTGCTGTAGGAAACGATATTTTAGGTGAAAAATTGATTGCATATTTAAAAGAGAATAAAATAAATTCTAGCAATATTCAATTAAAAGACAACTATCAAACTGGTCAAGTTAATGTTACTTTAGACTCAAAAGGATCTGCTAGTTATGAAATAAAATCTCCAACAGCTTGGGATAATATTGAAATAAATAAGCAAAATCTAGAACAAGTAAGGCAAAGCGATGTTTTTATTTATGGTAGTTTAGTTTGCCGAAATGAAGTCTCTAAAAGCACTCTTTTTAAATTGTTAAAAGTTGCAAAATTTAAGGTCTTTGATGTTAATTTGCGTCCGCCATTTTTTAGTTTTGAATTAATATTTGAATTGATGCATTCGGCAGATTTTATCAAATTTAATGACGAAGAATTAGAACTAATTTTAAAAGAATTGAATCAAAACTTCACTTCAATTGAAGATAAAATGACTTACATTTCTTATACATTTAACGCATCTCATGTTTGTGTTACTAGAGGTGATAAAGGCGCTATTTTACTTTCTAATTCTAATTTTTATGAAAGTTTAGGTTTTAGAGTTAACGTAGTAGATACGGTTGGAGCTGGCGATTCATTTTTAGCAACTTTGTTATATAAAATTATTAATGAAAAGGCTTCTAATAAAGCTATTGATTATGCTTGTGCTGTTGGTGCTATTGTTGCTGCATCTGAAGGTGCAAATCCAAAGATTTTAGACGAAGATATAAAACTGATAATGAATAACTAAATATGCTTTGTTGAATTTCTGGCAATAACTTTCGTCGGGATTTCAATAGTTCTATAATTCACTTCTTTATTGTTTTTTAAATTATAAATTTCGTCTAAAAGTAAATTAAAAGCAGCTTGCCCCATCTTAAAACCTGGTTGATCTACGGTAGACAAGGTTGGTGTTGTTAATTGTGTAATTAACCAATTGCTAAAACCTATTACAGATATTTGTTCGGGCACTTTTACACCTAATTCGTTAAACTGCATTAGCACACCAGAAGCAATTAAATCTGTTAAAACAAAAACTCCATCTACGTCTTTATGTTTATCAAAAATGGTTTGTGCAATACGTTGCCCGTCTTCTAAAGATAGATTTGTGGCTTCAAAAACTAAGTTTTTATCAAACTCTATATCATGGTGTTCTAAAGCTTTTCTATACCCTTTTAATCTATCTATTGTTGTTTGCGGTTTTAAAACACCTCTAATATGGGCAATTTTTTTACAGCCAGTTTCTATTAAATAATTGGTTGCTTCAAACGCAGCTTTTTCGTCATTAATTACAACTTTATGGCAATTTATAAGTTTTGAAATCTTGTCAAATAAAACTACAGGAACACCACTATCTCTAATACTTTCAACATGTTTATGATCTACTGTATTATCTGCTAAAGACATTAAAATAGCATCTACATTTTTGTTAAGCAATTGTTCTATTTGAGCTTTTTCAACATCATATTTCTCATCAGACTGAAGTGTAATAACTAAATACCCATGTTTTTCAGCAGTTTTAACAACACCTAAAATAACATTAGAGAAAAAATGATGAACAATTTCTGGCACTATTAAACCAATGGTTTTAGATTCTTTACTCTGCAAGCTTTGCGCATAAGAGTTTGGTTTATAATTAAGTTGTTCTGCAAGCTTTTTAACCTTTTGCTTAGTCTCAATACTAATATCAGAATAACCTTTCAAAGCTTTAGAAACTGTAGCAATTGAAAGCCCTAAAGTATTAGCTATTTCTCTTAGCGTAGGCTTGGACATTGGTTAATTAATTATTGATGAATAGACAATATAGTGATAAAATAATAGTGAAACCTAAATATTTTAATACTAAATTTATGAATTTAACACATAAAATGAAAGTCGCAAAACCACAATTGTCCTTTTGGCAAATCCTAAACATGAATGTTGGATTTCTTGGTATACAATACAGCTTTGGTTTACAACAAACAGCAATAAACCCGATATTTTTATATTTAGGTGCTTCAGAAGATATGTTACCATTACTAAATATTGCTGGTCCTGTTACAGGTTTAATAGTACAACCTATAATTGGTGCCATGTCTGATAAAACTTGGTCTAACCGTTGGGGAAGACGTAAACCTTATTTTTTAATTGGTGCTTTATTAGGTAGTTTATGTTTGTTTGCCTTTCCGCATAGTCCTATACTTTGGTTTGCTGTTGGATTATTATGGATTTTAGATGTAGGTAACAATATGGCTATGGAGCCTTATCGTGCATTTGTAGGTGATAAATTACCAGAAAAACAACTTAGCTTAGGCTACCAAATGCAAAGCTTGTTTGTTGGTGCAGGAATACTACTTGCAAATGGTTCTATTGTTTTATTTCAATATTTGTTTGGAGGTGAATCTGTAGAGGAAGCTGGTAAAATTCCGCAATGGATTTACTACTCGTTTTACATAGGTGCTTTTTTATCATTAACAACTATCTTGTGGTCTGTTTTTAAAACTCCTGAAATCCCTCCAACCGAAGAAGAATTAAAAGACATTAATAAAATCAAAACACTCTCTTTAAGTCAACGAATTTTAAACCCTTTTTTTGAAATTAAAGAAGCTGTAAAAGAGATGCCTAAATTTATGTGGAAGTTAGGTGGTGTTTACCTTTTCCAATGGTATGCTCTTTTTATTTATTGGCAATTTACTACACCTCTATTTAAAAAAACAATGGGATATACAACTTCTGAAGCAGCTTCACAAGCAGCGAAAATGAGCTTAACTTACAATACAGTTACAATGATAGTTGCTTTAGCTTTAGTACCTCTAACCCTTCGTTATGGAGGAAAAAAAGTATACGCATTAAGTTTAGCGGGTACAGCAATAGCATTATTTTCGATTCCATATATTTCTGATCCTTATATGGTTTTAATTCCGATGATTTTATTTGGTATTGGTTGGGCAGCTATGATGGGAATACCTTACACTATGGTGTCTAAAATTGTTCCTAAAGAAAGAAGAGGTGTTTACATGGGAATCTTAAATATGATGATTGTAATACCAATGTTTATACAAACATTATCGTTTGGTCCTATTTATAAATATCTTTTATCTGATAATGCTATAAACGCAATGTTATTTGCTGGAATGTTTTTTGCAATTGCAGCAGTATTAGCGATGCGTTTAAAAGAATCTGTAAAAACTAGATAAAAAAACCTCTAAATATTAAGTACAAAAAAACCCGATACATTCGTATCGGGTTAATTTTTGCTCCCCCTCTTGGGCTCGAACCAAGGACCCTCTGATTAACAGTCAGATGCTCTAACCAACTGAGCTAAGGAGGAGTGTTTTTTCGCTGTTGCGAGCGCAAATATATATGTTTTTTTAAATACTACAAATAATAATTTTAAAAAATTTAATTAAAAATTGCTTTTACAATATCATTACCGTTAGCAAACAATACTAAAGCAATTAAAATAAAGAATCCAACCATTTGAGCTTTTTCTAGAAACTTCTCTCCAGGTTTACGCCCAGAGATCATTTCATATAATAAGAACATAACATGACCACCATCTAAAGCTGGTATTGGTAATAAGTTTAACACACCTAACATAATAGATAAAAACGCTGTTAATCCCCAAAATGCAGGCCAACTCCATGTATCTGGAAAAATGTCATAGATTGCTTTAAAACCTCCAACACCTTTATAAGCACCAGTTTTTGGATTAAAAATTGCTTTTAATTGACTAAAATAAGAACCTATTTGACTTGTAAACTTATTAAAACCAACTCCGAAGCTTTCTCCAAAAGAATAATTTTTAGTTATAATTTTTAAATATCCTAACTCTTCATATTGTTTCATGCTTCTTTCTGTTAGAATATCTAATTTAGCATATTGATCAACTTTTAACTCACGATTAATTGTTGTATTTCCTCTTTTTATTGTTGCTGTTACTGTTTGTCCTTTTGTATTTTCTAAAATTGGTACTATTTGATCAAAATACTCGGCAGGTTTACCGTTTATCGATTTAAAAATATCTCCTTTCTTCAAATCAACAGATTTGTTTAAAGAGGTATCCATAACCTTATCAACAATAAAAGGTTGACGCAAACCAAATAAAGTTCTATCTTCACTAGAAGATAATTGCCCTAAAAAGTCAATAGGTAATTCTATAGTTTTTTCTGCGCCATCTCTCTCTATAGTTACATTACTTGCTCCAATAATATTTCTTCTAATATCTGATTCGTAAGTAACAGGTTCTCCATCTACTTTTACAACCTTATCTCCTGTTTTAAAGCCAATTTTTGTTAAAATTGGATTTTCAATAGCAAATCCATCTTTTAAACTAGATGCTGAAATATCTGTATCTCCGTAAGCAAAAGACGCTAAAATGTAAATAATTAAGGCCAATAAAAAATTAACAAAAACACCACCTAACATGATAATAAGGCGTTGCCATGCTGGTTTTGATCTAAATTCCCATGGTTGTGGTTCTTGTGCCATTTGTTCGGTATCCATACTTTCGTCAATCATACCAGAGATTTTCACATAACCTCCTAATGGTAACCAACCTATACCGTAAACGGTTTCGCCTATTTTCTTCTTAAATAAAGAGTATTTTACATCAAAAAACAGGTAAAACTTCTCTACTCTAGTTTTAAATGCTTTTGCTGGGATAAAATGCCCCAATTCGTGTAAAACAATTAACAAAGACAGACTTAATAAAAACTGTCCTATTTTTATGATAAATTCCATTTAGTATTTTTATTCAATAGTAGTCGGCAAAAGTAAGTATTTAAGCTTAGTATAAAAAACTTAATACCTTATGCTTAAGTAGAATTAACAAATTTTATGAGCAATGTCATAGAGTTAATCCTCTTTTTACTTGTATTTTTGTAGTCCGAAATTAAATTTACTTGGCATGCTTAACTTTTTTAAAGCTTATAAAAAATTTGCTATCGTTTTTGGAATTATTTCAATTATAATTATTTCCATTTTTTACAATATTCTTAAAGTTGAAAAACCTTTACCAATCTACCAACCTGCAGATGTAAGCACAGAGTTGGTTGATAGCACTATTCAACATCAAATTAAATATCATAAAATAGCCGATTTTAGTTTGATCAACCAAAACGGAGACACCATTACCCAAGACAACTATAAAAACAAAATTTACGTTGCCGATTTCTTTTTTACAACCTGCCAAACCATTTGCCCGATTATGACAGATAATATGGTAGATATTCAAAAAGAAATTAAAAATGATGACGAAGTTATGCTTCTATCACACTCAGTAACCCCAAAAATTGATAGTGTTGCACAGCTTAAGCGCTATGCTATAAAAAAGGGTGTTATTGATAGTAAATGGAATTTAGTTACCGGAGACAAAGGTCAAATTTATCGTTTAGCCAGAAAGAGCTATCTAGCAGTTAAAGACGATGGAATGCCAGACGATTACGGTATGGTACATACCGAAAACTTTATGCTAATTGACAAAAAAAGACAAATTAGAGGCTATTACGACGGTACTAAAAAAGAAGAAATACAACGTCTATTAAAAGATATTAAAACGTTAAAAAAAGAGTACGAAGACTAGTTTTTTGCCTACAATTTTTTTAGGCTAAATTTTTCCATTACTTTTGCTTCTTTAAAATCAATCTAAATAAGCTTGAATCTAACACTTGACACTTTAAAACGAGGAGAACGTGCTATCATTATTGATGTATCTTCAAAACACGTTCCATTAAAACTACTCGAAATGGGTTGTTTACCTGGCAATAGTGTAGAGTTAGTACAGCTGGCGCCATTTGCAGACCCAATGTACCTTAACATAAACGGAAGTCATTTGGCTATTAGAAAAGAGACCGCTATTCATATTATTATTGAAAAAGAAGCAATATGAAGCAGATAAATGTTGCCTTAATTGGTAATCCAAATACAGGAAAAACCTCAGTTTTTAATGCCTTAACAGGTCTTAACCAAAAAGTTGGTAATTACCCAGGGATTACTGTTGAAAAAAAGGAAGGTATTTGCAAATTACCACGAGGTGTTAAGGCTCATATCATAGATTTACCAGGGACTTACAGTTTAAATGCGTCTTCATTAGATGAAAATGTAGTGATCGAGCTTCTTTTAAACAAAAACGATAAAGACTTCCCAGATGTTGCTGTTGTTGTAAGTGATGTCGAAAATTTAAAACGAAACCTTTTACTTTTCACACAAATAAAAGATCTAGAAATCCCAACCATTCTTGTTATCAATATGGCAGACAGAATGAGTTATAAAGGTATTTCATTAGATATTCCATATTTAGAAAAAGAGCTTAATACAAAGATTGCTTTAGTAAGTACACGAAAAAAACAAGGTATTGAAGGTTTAAAAGATTTGATTTCTAATTTTAGAGAATTGTCTACAGAACCGTGTTTACATGCATCTGAAATTGATCCAGATTACTTTGACAAACTTCGTAAAGCATTTCCAAATCAGTTATTATACAAACTTTGGTTGGTCATTACCCAAGATGTTAATTTTGGAAAAACAGACCGAAATGAAATGGATACCATTGCTAGTTTTAAAACCAAATCTAAAAGCGATTTAAAACGTTTACAGCAAAAGGAAACCATAAAACGTTACCAATTTATTAATAATACGCTTAAAGTAGGACAAACTATAGATGTAAGTCAAGCCAAAGATTTACGTACCAAATTTGACCGTATTCTAACCCATAAAGTTTGGGGATACGCAATATTTTTTGTCATCCTATTAACTATTTTCCAAGCTATTTACGATTGGTCTGCTGTACCAATGGATTTTATTGACAGTACCTTTGCTAATCTAAGTGATTGGGTAAAAAATACACTTCCAGAAGGTGCTTTTACTAATTTATTAGCCGAAGGTATTATCTCTGGACTTGGCGGTATTGTTATTTTTATACCGCAAATTGCATTTTTATTCCTCTTCATTTCCATTTTAGAAGAAAGTGGTTATATGAGTCGTGTGGTGTTTTTAATGGATCGTATTATGCGACGTTTTGGTTTAAGCGGAAAAAGTATCGTTCCTTTAATTTCAGGAACTGCTTGTGCTATTCCTGCAATTATGGCAACTCGTAATATTGAAAGCTGGAAAGAACGTCTAATTACCATTTTAGTTACGCCTTTTACAACGTGTTCGGCTAGATTACCAGTGTATTTAATTATCATTTCTCTGGTTATTCCTCAAGGACGATTTTTAGGATTAAGCTATCAAGCCTTAACTTTAATGTTATTGTATCTAATTGGTTTTGGTGCCGCAATTCTTTCAGCATATATTTTAAATAAAGTCTTAAAAATAAAGAGTAAAACCTTTTTTGTAGTAGAAATGCCTAACTACAAACTACCTTTATTTAAAAATGTAGCTTTAACGGTTTTAGAAAAAACAAAATCGTTTGTTTTTGGTGCTGGTAAAATCATTTTAGCCATTTCAATTATTCTTTGGGTTTTAGCGTCTTATGGTCCTGGTGACGAGTTTAATAATGCTGAAGAAATTATAAAAACAGAATACGCTTCACAAAATTTAAGTGAAGACGAATTAGACCAAAAAATAGCGGCTCAAAAATTAGAATATTCTTTTATTGGTATTACTGGTCGCGCTATAGAACCTGCAATAAGACCTTTGGGTTACGATTGGAAAATAGGTATTGCAATTGTAAGTAGTTTTGCTGCTCGTGAGGTTTTTGTTGGTACACTAGCAACTATTTATAGTGTAGGAAATGATGATGAAGACACCATAAAAAACCGAATGGCAGGAGAAGTGAACCCGATACTTGGCGGACCGTTATTTAACTTTGCGTCTGGTATTTCACTGTTATTATTCTATGCGTTTGCCATGCAATGTATGAGTACGTTAGCCATTGTTAAACGAGAAACTAATAGCTGGAAATGGCCAGTTTTGCAGCTTGTAATTATGACCTCAATTGCTTATATTACTGCTTTAATGGCATTTCAATTTTTAAAATAAATGAACACTTTTCAAAACATATTAGTTTTTTTAACCTTTGGTTTGGCGCTTTCATTTTTAATCAAAAAATTCTTCTTTAAAAAGAAAGCCAAAAAAGCCTGCGGAAGCGATGATTGTGGTTGTTAGATAACTAACTTACTTACCCTAAAGCCACATCTAAAGTCATCATCACAATAAATCCGCCGATAAATCCTAAGGTAGCAATATCTGTATAGTTATCACGTTGGGTTTCTGGCACGACTTCTTCAACAACTACAAAAATCATTGCACCTGCCGCAAAAGCTAGTGCATAAGGTAATATAGGTATAAAAAAGGTTACTGCTACTGCGCCAATAACAGCAAAAATGGGCTCGACAATAGCACTCATTTGTCCATACCAAAAACTTTTGAACTTACTTACACCTTGACGTCTTAATGGCATAGATACAGCTAAACCTTCAGGAAAATTTTGAATACCAATACCTAAAGCCAAAGCTACTGCACCGCCAATACTTGCTTCTGGTATTCCTGCTGCAACACCACCAAAAAGCACACCAACTGCTAAACCTTCTGGGATGTTATGTAAAGCGATTGCTAAAACTAATAAGGTTGTTCTACGCCAAGGAGATTTTACGCCTTCTTTTTCTTCCTCTTTAAAATTAATGTGTAAATGCGGTAAAATTTTGTCTAAGCCAAAAATAAAAAGCGCACCTAAAGCAAAACCTGTTGCTGCCGGAATCACTTTTACAAAACCTTCGCCAGGACTCATTTCAATTCCTGGTGCCAATAAACTCCAAAAACTTGCTGCAACCATAACACCGCCAGTAAAACCTAGCATTCCGTCTAGCAATGCTCTATTCATTCCTTTAAAAAGAAATACTAAAGATGCACCTGCAGCTGTAACTATCCAAGTGAATAACGATGCATATAACGCACCTAATATTGGATCTATAGACTCAAAATATTGTACAATACTATCCATTATTTATATCAATTTAATGTAAATATTATTTGAAATTAACTTTGAAATTTGAAGCGTTTTGTCATTAAATTCTATAGTCATAGAGTCGTCAAAACTTTCTTTTGCCAAGACTTTAATTGTTGTCCCTAATTCGATATCATTCTTACTTAAATACTTTAGAAAATCTGAAGAAGAGTCGTTAACACCAACACAAACGCCTTGTGAATTAGGATTTACTTTTGCTAAGATTGTTTTCTCTTTAGCAACCATATTTCCGTCTTTATCAGGTATTGGATCGCCGTGAGGATCATGCTTCGGAAAACCTAAAAACTGGTCTAATTGATTAATTAATTTTTCAGATTTAATATGCTCTAATTGTTCTGCAACATCATGCACCTCATCCCAAGTAAAACCAAGTTTTTCAACTAAAAAAACTTCCCATAATCTATGTTTTCTTATTACTGAAGTTGCAGCTAGTTTACCTGATTTAGTTAAACTTGTTCCCTGATATTTAACATAGTTAGCTAAATCTTTTTCGGCTAATTTTTTTATCATATCGGTAACCGAAGACGCTTTAGTTTCCATCTGCTCTGCAATAGCATTTGTGCTTACAGCTTCACTTCCTTGTTTTCCTAAATGATAAATAGCTTTTAGATAATTTTCTTCAGATAATGTCACAATTTATGTTTTAGATAAGCAAAGATACAAATTTTTATATTCAAAAACATATTTTTAGACTAGTCTAAACTTTTATTTATATTTGCATAAAAATTAGACAGAAGTGAAACGATTTTTACTATTCTTTATACTATTTTCAACTATCAGTACAGCACAAAATACGTTTAGTATTTCAGGTAAAATTTCTTCTGAAAACCAAGGAATACCCTATGCAAATGTCTATCTAGAACATACTAAAATTGGTACTACAACTGATGAAAATGGACATTTTGAAATTAAAAACGTACCCGAAGGACATCACACTATTATCGCGTCTTACGTTGGGTTTAAGACTGAAAGAAAAGATATTTTAATTGATAAAAACTTTCAAAATCTAACTTTTCAACTCATAAACAACCAATCTTTAGATGAAGTTGTAGTTTCTGGAACATTAAAAGCTGTGAACAGATTAGAAAGTGCTGTTCCTGTTGAAGTATACACACCAACGTTTTTCAAAAAAAATCCAACTCCAAATATTTTTGAGGCTTTACAAAATGTCAATGGTGTAAGACCGCAATTAAATTGTAATGTGTGTAATACTGGAGATATACATATTAACGGACTTGAAGGTCCGTACACTTTAGTTTTAATAGACGGTATGCCAATTGTTAGTGGTTTGTCTACTGTTTATGGATTGTCAGGTATACCAAATTCTTTGATCGAACAAGTCGAAATTGTTAAAGGTCCAGCTTCTTCTTTGTACGGTAGTGAAGCTGTTGGTGGATTAATTAATATCATTACCAAAGCTTCTGAAAATGCTCCAACTGTATTTGCAGATAGCTTTATCAATTCTTGGGGAGAACTTAATGTTGATGCTGGTTTTAAAACTAAAATTGGAGAAAAAGCAACGTTGCTTTTTGTAACTAACTACTTTAAATATGATAATCCAATAGATAATAACAATGATAATTTTACAGATTTAACGCTTCAAGACCGAGTTTCAATATTTAATAAATGGGATTTTAAACGAAAAGATAACCGCAAATTTTCGCTTGCTGGACGTTATTTTTATGAAGATCGTTGGGGCGGAGAATTACAATGGAATAAAAGTTTTCGTGGTGGAAATGAAGTTTACGGCGAAAGCATTTACACTAGCCGATTTGAAGTTTTAGGTAAATATCAATTACCTTTTAAAGAACATATTAATCTGCAATTTTCATATTCTGATCATGACCAAAACTCTGTTTATGGTGATACGCCATACTTAGCAAAACAACGTATTGGTTTTACGCAATTGGTTTGGGATAAACCCTTAAAAAATCACGATTTATTATTTGGTGCAGCGTTACGATACAACTATTATAACGATAATACAACAGCGACTTTAAATGCAGATGAAGTTATAATACCTTCACTTTTTATTCAAGATGAAATTAAGCTAAACAATAAACAAAACTTGCTTTTAGGATTAAGACATGATTATGACAATAGACATGGCTCTATATTAACACCTCGTATTGCCTACAAATACAAACCAACCGAAGATGATATTATTAGAATTAATGCAGGAACAGGTTTTAGAGTTGTAAACCTTTTTACTGAAGATCATGCTGCTTTAACTGGCGCAAGAGATGTAATAATTGAAGAAACTTTAAAACCTGAACAATCCTACAACATCAACCTTAACTATCTAAAAAAACTATACACCAAAAAAGGCATGATTTTCACCTTTGATGCTTCGGCTTGGTACACCTATTTTACTAATGCTATTTTACCAGATTACGATTCTAACCCAAATCAAATAATTTACGATAATTTAGATGGACATTCAGTTTCTAAAGGAATTAGTGTTAATGTAAATGCTACTTTTGCTGCTGGTTTTAAAGCGAATATTGGTGCGACAATACAAGATGTTACACAAACTGAAAACAACATAAGTACACGACAAATTTTAACCGAACGTTTTACAGGAACTTGGGGAATATCCTACAAACATTATCCGACCCATTTAACCATAGATTATACTGGTAATGTTTATGGACCTATGCGATTACCCACTTTAGGAAGTTTAGACCCAAGACAAGACTACTCGCCTACTTGGAGCATACAAAACATACAATTAACCTACGATAAGTTTAAAAATCTTGATATTTATGGAGGCGTAAAAAACGTATTGGATTGGACACCAAATAAAGGTAATCCGTTTATTATTGCTAGAACTAACGATCCTTTTGACGAGAACGTACAATTTGATAATAACGGTAATGTTGTTGCTACACCAGATAATCCTTATGCACTAACCTTTGATCCTTCTTATGTTTATGCCCCAAACCAAGGAATTAGAGTGTTTTTTGGGATGCGTTATACTTTAGAATAGGTCAGCAACAACAGCTGAATAACAAATTAAAACCCACGTTCTTTCTGTAATTGTTCGTAAGCTTTTTGTACTTGTCTAAACTTCGCTTCTGCGCCTTGTTTGTGTTCTTCGCCAAGATGCTCTACACGATCTGGATGATACTTCATCACCATTTTACGATAGGCTCTTTTTATTTGGTCTACAGTTGCTGTTTTATCTATTTCTAAAATTTTATAAGCATTGTCTGATTGATTATAAAACATCGCCTTTATACTATTATAATCACGACTGCTTATACCTAAATAACCTGATATGGTGTAGATTTGACGTTCTTCTTCGTCAACTACAATCTCATCTGCTTTGGCAATTCCAAATAAAAAATGAAGTAGTTGTAAGCGCGCTGCATGATCCATCATGTGCTTAATTTGCATACAAACTTGACGCGTATTAATACTCTGATTATTAATTTGTTTAAATAACCTAAAGGCTTTGTTGGCTCTATCTTTACCATACATTTCTACAAACTTCATTCGTACAAAATCAAGCTCACGTTGGTCTTGACTACCATCTGCTTTTATCACTACAGAAGCTAAGATTAGTAAACTAACTTCAAAATCTCCTGAAGTCGTTTGTGCTCTCTTTTGCTCTTGAGTACGGTAGTTTGGTGTTGTTCTGTATTTTGGTTGACGTTGATTGTATCTTGGTCTTTGCTGTTTTGTTTGTCCGTCACCCAATAAAGAGCCACCTTTTCCGTCTGCAAACGCATCGCCAATACTACCTAATGCTAATCCGATAATTGCACCAATTGGTCCACCTAAAGACCAACCTAAGGTTGCCCCAATCCATTTTAATCCGCTCATAGATTTAATTTTTTGCTGTAAATATAACACATTGTAAGTATACTTTTTGTTGGTTTTGTTACTGGTTTTGGCTGGTAACTGCGTTAAGGATAGAGGCTTTGTTGGAGCGCCTTGCAAAGCGCGACTGCCGATAGCCTGACCTTATGACACCATAAGTGTTATCAGGTAACGCCAAAATAACTTTTGCATGGTTTTTGCTTATCTTTGCAAAGAATAGATTTATAAATACAAAAATTACATAAATATGTATCCAGCAGAATTAGTAAAACCAATGCGCGAAGACTTAACAAACGTTGGTTTTGAAGAATTACATACACCTGAAGCTGTAGAAGCTGCATTAGCAAAAGAAGGAACAACTTTAGTAGTTGTAAATTCGGTTTGTGGTTGTGCTGCTGCTAACGCACGTCCAGGAGCAAAAATGAGTTTAAACAATCCTAAAAAACCTGATCATGCGGTTACGGTTTTTGCAGGTGTAGATAAAGAAGCTACTGATGTTGCTAGACAACACATGGTACCATTTCCTCCAAGCTCACCAAGTATGGCGCTTTTTAAAAATGGCGAATTAGTACACATGTTAGAAAGACATCATATTGAAGGTAGACCAGCAGAACTTATTGCACAAAACCTTATGGATGCTTATAACGAGCACTGCTAAGCCTTTATAACAATAAAGTATTATTTAAAAGCCACGGTTTTTTATCGTGGTTTTTTTATTTTTGAAGCTTAAACAATGACTACTAATGAGAAAACTTTTAGCTTATCCGTTAACTTGTATTTACTTCCTATTTTTTGGGTTAAGCTTACTTGTTTTTCATCCAATACAATGGTTTTGTTTTAATGTGTTTGGCTATCAAGCACATAAAAAAAGTGTAGATTACCTTAATCTTTGCTTGACACGTTGCTTACATTTTTTAGGTTGTAGCTATCAGTTTAAAGTACCCAAAGATTTACCTAAAAATGTACCTGTAATTATTGTGGCTAATCACCAAAGTATGAATGATATTCCGCCAATAATCTGGTTTATGCGCAAGTTTCATGTTAAATTTATTAGTAAAAAAGAATTAGGTAAAGGTTTACCAAGTGTATCTTATAATCTAAGACATGGCGGATCGGTTTTAATTGACCGAAAAGACGCTAAACAAGCGCTTAGCAAGATTAAAGAAATGGCTACTTATATTGAAAAAAATAACAGAAGTGTTGTTATTTTTCCTGAAGGAACACGTAGTCGTGATGGGCAACCAAAACCGTTTCAAACACGTGGTTTAGCTACTTTAATTGAGCATGCGCCAAATGCTTATATTTTCCCGATTACGATAAACAATTCTTGGAAGACTTTGATTTATGGAAAATTTCCAATGGGTATTGGTTACCGTCTAAAATATACTGTACACAAACCATTAAAAGTTAGTGATTTTGACGATACACAAACGCTTATTGATACTACCGAAAACACGATAAAAAACGCTATAACTTTTGGATAACAATCAAATTATAGAACAAACTAAAACCTTTGTAAAAACCACTTTAAAAATTGCTGAAGGCGGACACGATTGGTTTCATACAGAGCGTGTGTTTAAAAATGCATTATTAATTGGTAAAGCTGAAACTGTAAACGAATTGGTAGTTGCACTTGGTGCTTTATTACATGATATTGCAGACAGTAAATTTAATAATGGAGATGATACTGTTGGGCCAATAATTGCTGCCGAATTTTTAGTGAAACAAAACGTCTCTACCGAAGTGATTAATCACGTTATTAAAATTATTGAAAACGTGTCTTTTAGTTCTAATATAGATAAGACTGCTGCATTTCACTCTAAAGAATTAGAAGTGATACAAGACGCAGATCGGTTAGATGCACTTGGCGCTATTGGTATTGCACGTACATTTAATTATGGTGGATTTAAAAACAGAGCACTTTACAATCCAGAAATTAAACCTAATTTAAACCTTACAAAAGAAGAGTATAAAGCGTCTACAGCACCAACACTTAATCATTTTTACGAAAAACTATTGTTGTTAAAAGACAAAATGAACACCAAAACTGGTCGTAAAATTGCTGAAGAAAGACACAACTACATGGTTGATTTTTTAAAGCAGTTTTATGCTGAATGGCATGGTGAGAAGTAGTTTAAAATATTATTCCTAATCTTGTTCGCTGAACGAAGTCGAAGTGAAATAAAAAAGTAAAACACACCATCTTTTATACGTTATGCGATTTCTCTCTACGTTCGAAATGACTAACAAATTAATACTAAAATAACTTTAATTGTCCGTCTTTACAACTTTCGTGTAGGTTTGTGTTTAATGTTGGCATTACTTTATCTTTAAAATATTTAAGTTTAGCCAGTTGCATTAAATCTGAAACTTGTTTTGCAATATTACCTTCACCTTTCATGCGTGTTGCAAATCTAGAATCGTTTAAATTTCCGTTGTGACAGTCTTTAATTTGATTAAGTACTTTCTCTGCTTTATCTGGCATTTTTTTCTGTATCCAATCTGTAAATACTTGTCCAATTGCACCGTTAAGTCTTACTATAGTATGCGCAATACTTAATGCTCCAGCTTCACTTACTGCTTTTGCTAAAGGTAAAATTTCATGACTGTTTATAGATGGTATTATTGGTGCCAACATAACATTAACAGGTATATTATTTTCGCTTAAAATTTTTACGGTTTCAAGTCGTTTTTTTATGGTAGCTGTTCTTGGTTCTAATACACGTCGTGTTTGTTCTGATAAAGATGTAATAGAAATATTTACACTAATTAACTGGTCTTTTTGCAATGCCTTTAAAAGATCTAAATCTCTTAAAATCAATGTATTTTTAGTAATAATAGCAACGGGATGTTTGTATTTTAGAAAAACCGCTAAACATTTTCTGGTTATTTCAAATTGCTTTTCGGCTGGTTGGTAGCAATCTGTATTGCCAGACATAACAATTGGATGTGCTTTCCATGATTTCTTCTTTAAAAAATCTTCTAAAAGTTGTGGGGCATTTTTTTTTACTAGTATACGTCTTTCAAAATCTAAACCTGCACTATAGCCCCAATATTCGTGACTATTTCTTGCATAACAATAAATGCATCCATGCTCGCAACCTTGATACATATTCATAGAATATGACATACCAACATCTGGAGAATTTACTTTATTTACGATTGTTTTTGGATAGACTTCTAAATATTGGGTTTTGTCCTTATCTGCTATTTCTCCTTCTTTTTCACAAAATTCTAAAAAATCATCTCTTACTTCATGAGACAACTCAAAAAAACGATTATGAACATTTTGCTGTGCTCCGCGTCCTTTTTTAATAGAATTATTCAACATATTTTATAATTTTTGTAAAATTACAAAATATATGACTCTGAAATTTCACATAAACGAATAATTATCAACAAAATGTTTGATTAACCAATAAGATGTTGCATTTCGCTTCTGTAATGCGATGCACTTTTACCTGTATTCTCCTTAAAGGTTTTATTAAAGTGAGAGAAGTTATTAAATCCAGATTCAAAACAGATGTCTGTAATACTGCTTTTGCTTTCTAAAAGAAGCTTAGTTGCATGCACTACTCTATACTCGTTAACCAACTGCGTAAAGGTTTTTCCTGTTGCTTTTTTAAAATATCTACAAAATGCAGGAACCGTCATACTAACTTGGTCTGCAGCTTCTTCTAAACTTATATGACTTTGGAAATTAGCATTGATGTGCTTGAAAATTTTATCAATCTTTTGGCTGTCTTGTGGCTGTGTTTCAAAAGCATAACCATCTGCATTTAACAAAACATAGTCTTTTGCTTGTGATAAAAGATGTAAAATTTCTAAAAGCTTAATTACTCGCTTTGGGCCTTTATGTTTTGGTAACTTTTCAATTTTTGGACCTACCAGTTTTTTTGTTTCTGGTCTGTATAAAATTCCTTTTTTTGCTTTTTCAAGTAAGGTTGCAATTGCAGCCATCTCTGGAATATTAAAAAAATGATCGCCTAAAAAATCTGGTCTAAATTGTATTAGTGTTTCCTTTCCTTTAGAAGTCAATCGGTCTGTAAACCCATTATGTGGCAAATTAGAGCCAATTAATATTAACTGACTGTTATTAAAATAAGATAGATGGTTACCAATGTGACGTCTACCTTTTCCTTTATTAACGTAAACCAACTCTATTTCTGGATGAAAATGCCAAAACGCATCACTCCTTTTACGCTTTTTTGTTTTTTGAATAGCGGTAATAGAGCTTCCAAAGTCTGGAGTTATTTTTTCGAATGTTGGTTTATTGTTTGCCAAAACGTTCAAGATTAATTCTAAAACAAAATTACAAATTATCTGTTTTAAAATCTATGCAAATTTAACCTGAAAATATGCTATATTTCACTATAACGTTTTCGAAATAATCATATCTGTTAATATAGCATATATTTTTACCAATTTAGCTGTTTTCTAAACTGTAAAACGCACATACATTTGCAGTGTAACCCTCAAAAAAGAAAAATTATGAAAACATTAATTAAAAAAAGCTTGTTAGTTGTAGCTGTTTTAGCAACTACTTTAACAATTGCAAACGAAGACAGAACTTTTAGCGTAAACGCAAATGCAGAAAAAACGACGGTTAGCATCAATGATGTAGAAGAAGGACAACAATTATCTATTATAGACCAAAATAACATTGTAATCTACAAAGAGACGATTAACAAAAATGGTAATTACAACAAAACATTTGACTTAACAGCATTACCAAACGGAGATTACTTTTTTGAGTTAGAAAAAACATTAAAAGTGCATACCATTCCTTTTACTGTGGCTTATAACAATGTTACTTTTAATAAAGACAAAGAAACTGTTGTTTACAAACCGTCTGTAAGATTAAAAAACGAATTATTATTTGTATCTCAATTATCTACAAGAAAAGCACCTTTAAAAATAGAGTTATTTTTTGATAAAGATTTTAACGGAGATTACGAATTAATCCATACCGAAACTTTAGAAAATGATATTACACTTGACAAAGTGTTTAAATTATCTGAAAAAGAAAAAGGAAATTACAAATTAGTATTCACCACAGAAGGTAGAGTATTTGAAGAGAAATTTGACTTATAGTTAGATTTAGTTGAAAAATGAAAAAGTGAGCTTGTTAGGCTCACTTTTTTTATGCTTGAAATTTAAATTTATCGTTTTACTTACCTGGAAAATCTGCTTTTCTTTTTTCTAAAAACGCAGTAGTACCTTCTTTAAAATCTTCGGTACCAAAACAAGCCCCAAATTGCTCAATTTCTACTTCAAAACCATTAACGCCATCTTTGTAATTTGCGTTAACTGCATCTATTGCTTTACCAATAGCTACGCTGGAGTTTTTCATGATTTTTCCAGCAATCTTTTCTGCAAGTGGCAATAATTCGTCTTGAGTTACCACATGATTTACTAAACCATAGTTTAATGCGGTTTGTGCGTCTATCATTCCTGCTGTCATAACCATTTCCATAGCGCGACCTTTTCCTATTAATTGTGGCAAACGTTGTGTACCGCCATAACCTGGTATAACACCTAAGCTAACTTCTGGTAAGCCCATTTTTGCATTATCACTTGCTATTCTAAAATGAGCAGACATAGCTAATTCTAATCCGCCACCAAGTGCAAAACCATTAACTGCTGCAATTACCGGCGTATTTAAATTTTGAACAAAATCAAATAAAATTTCTTGACCTTTTGCTGCTAATTTTCCGCCATTTTCAACATCAAAATTGGCAAATTCGCTAATATCTGCGCCAGCTACAAATGCTTTTTCGCCGCTACCAGTAACTATAATCACTTTAGTTTCTTTATCTTGATCTGCCGCTTTAAAAGCTTGATGAAGCTCTTCAATAGTTGCTTTGTTTAAAGCATTTAACTTTGATGGTCTGTTAATTGTAATCGTAGTAATACCTTGATTGGTTGTACTTAGTATATTTTCAAAATTCATAATAGAAGTGTTTTTTATTCTTTAGGAAACGAAACGGTAAAAGTCGTTCCTGTATTTTCTTCAGTTACAAAGGTAATGGTTCCTTTGTAAGTTTCTACAATGTTTTTAACCATAGCTAGTCCAAGTCCCATTCCGCTTGACTTTGTAGTAAATTTTGGTTCAAAAATTTTGTCTAAGTTTTCTTTTGAAATTCCTGATCCATTATCAGAAATATTAATTTGTACATCTTTTTCTAAATCCAAAACTTGCACTACAATCTTTGGCTGCCTGTCTTCTGGTATGGATTGTATACCATTTTTAACCAGATTAGTGACTACTCTTATTAATTGAGTACGATCAAACTTGGCAATAATTTCTTCTTTTTCAGGTAAAAACTCTATATAATCTTCGTTAAAAATATCTAGTGCTAAATCTATAATTTTAACTACGTTAAGCATTTCGTTTTGCTGTGCAGGCATTTTTGCAAAGTTTGAAAATGCACTTGCAATAGAACTCATAGTGTCAATTTGCTGAATAAGTGTTTTACTGTATTCATCTAACTTTTTGACAATATCAGGATCTTGAGGATCAAATTTTCTTTGAAAACTTTGCACCGTTAATCGCATTGGCGTTAAAGGGTTTTTAATCTCGTGCGCTACTTGTTTTGCCATTTCGCGCCATGCTTGTTCACGTTCGCTTCGTGCAAGTTTTACAGCGCTTTCTTCAAGCTCGTCAAGCATACTATTGTACGATTTTACAAGTGTATCAATTTCTGAAGAAGAAGATTTTATAACAATTTTTTCATTTCGTTTTTCTAGCCTAATTTGCTGAATTTTTTCACTAATTGTTTTTAGTGATTTGGTAATATATTTTGAAATTAAAAACGCCAAAAACACAGCTATAATTAGCATTAAAAGATAGGCATAACTTAAGCGCTCAAAAAACTCATTTAACTCTCGCGAAAGAAAATCGTCATTTTCTAAATATGGTAGATTTAAAATAGCTAAAGGCTTAAATTTTTGGTCTGTAATATAGGTGTAAGATGACCTAAAACTTTGTCCTTTTACATCACGTTGTTGTACATATCTATGATTAACTGTAGAGTTTAAAATATTAAGTATTTCTGCATTTAAGCATTTTTCTTTAACGTCTTGTGGTAATGCCGCTTTAGATGAAATCAATAAAGAACCTTCTAAATCATAAAGATTAACTTGTAGTCCATGTACGTCTGCTATTTTATAGATTTCTTCTTTAAAAATGAAAGGAATTTTTTCTGAAACAACTTCAAAAGACGTTTCTCTTATCACAAAATTTATGTGACGTTTTATGCTAGTTTCCTTACGCTCTAAACGTTGTTTGTGGTAATCTTGCGTTTCTTCGCTATATTGATAGGCAGCTACTAATGCTATTAATATGGAAGCTAATAGCACCAGAAAAATCATAGCTATAAATATGCGTACGCGTAAAGAAAGTTTTCCGAATTTCATTCCTTAAATATAGCAATAATCAAACCAAAAATTAGATTATGATTTAAGCGTTAGGATTTTTTTCGCGAATGCGTTTATACATCTTAAATCCAAGCATTAATAAAACGCCTAAAACAATTATTCCAACAACACCAAACACCCAATTGATGGCGCTTTTTAAAATCACTAAAAATACGACTGCAAAAAGTATAAATGTTGCGCCTTCGTTCCAAAGTCGCATAAAGTTTGAAGTTTTTTTAACTTCATCTTTTTGTAATTGTTTATAGTAAACATGGGTCATGTAATGGTAAATGTATAATAAAACAACAAAGGTTAATTTAACATGCATCCAAGGTTGCTTTAACCAAAATGGTTGCAAAACAAGTAGCCAAATTGCAAAAATAGTTGCTAAAATAGCGCTTGGCCAAGTTATGATAAACCATAAGCGTTTTGCCATTAGTTTTAATTGCTTACCTAAAATTTCTTTATCTGGCGATGGTTTATGAAACGCTTCAATTTGATATACAAATAATCGTGGAATGTAGAATAAACCTGCAAACCAAGTCACAACAAAAATAAGGTGTAACGCTTTTATATAATTATAATATTCCATTAGTCTTTTGGTACTAAGTTAGTTTTGACTTCGCGATATAAAAAATAAGCAGTGATTATAGTTGAAAGTACATCTGAAATTGGAAAACTAATCCATACACCAAGTTCTCCAAACATCTTTGGCAGCACTAACAACAAAGGTATAAAAATGAAACCTTGCCTTGTTAACGTTAATAATAAAGCTGGTGTTGCTTTTCCAATTGCTTGGAAATACGCTGCGCCAATTAGCTGTATTGCTATAATTGGTGTTACTGCAAAAACCCAACGCATAGCATGAGGTGTTTCTTTTAAAACTTCGGTATCTGAAGTGAACAATTTTGTGATAAATTCAGGAAAAACCATTAACAAAATAAAGACAACTGTTCCTAAAATAACAGCGTATTTAATGGCTGTGAAAATGGTTTCTTTAACACGTTTATAATTTTTCGCACCGTAATTAAAACCGGCAATTGGTAAAAATCCTTGAGTAATACCATACACAGGAAATAAAGCAAACATTAACATACGACCAACAATAGCGTAAGCAGTAACAGAGTTTTCTCCTCCTAATTTGTATAGTATGTTATTTAAAAATAAATAGGTTACGCTAACCACAGCTTGCCTAGACAATGTTACGAAACCAAGACTAGCAATCTCTGAAACTATAGGTTTGTCTAACCTAAATTGATTAGCTTGAATTTTTAACGTTGAATATTTTGAATAGAAATACCACAATATATAAACAAAACAGCATAAGTACGATCCTGTTGTTGCCCATGCTGCTCCTGCCATTCCTAAATCTAAAAACTTGATAAAAACAACGTCAAGTATAAGATTACCAATAGATGGAATTAACATAGCGTACATTGCAAATTTTGGGTTTCCTTCAGCTCTTATTACTGTATTACCCATCATGCAAAGCGCCAAAAACGGAACACCGTAAAGCACTATTGTATAATAGACTTTTGCAGGCTCAAAAATATCTCCTTTTCCGCCAAAAGCGGGAATAATATTATCTACAAATAGCAATCCAAAAATTACAAATATTATTGTGAATAATAGAGTTAGAGTAATTTGATTACCAAAAACACGTAATGCTTTTTTGTAATTATCTTCACCTAAAGCGCGAGAAATAATAGAAGATCCTCCAACACCAATACTCATCCCTAAAGCAGCAATAAAAAAGGATACCGGAAGTACCACATTAATTGCAGCAATAGCAACCGATCCAATCCAATTTCCAACAAAAATGGTATCTACTAAAATGTTTAAAGACATGACTAGTATACCAATAGATGCCGGAACTGCTTGTTTTACCAGTAATTTACTAATGGTTTCTGTTCCTAAGTTAGATGAGTTGCTACTTTTCATTTAGACTGTTGCTGGTGTTTTAGCCCATTCTTCAATCCATTTTGCCAAATTATTTACCCAATTTTGGTCGGTATTTAAACACGGAACCGTAGTAAAGTCTTTACCACCAACTTCATGAAAAATTTCTTCACCTTCCATAGCAATTTCTTCTAAAGTTTCTAGGCAATCACTAACAAAAGCAGGCGTTACTATTGCCATATTTTTCACACCGCTTTGACCTAAACGTTCAATAGTTCGGTCTGTATAAGGTTGTAACCATGGATCAAATCCTAATCTAGATTGGAAGGATGTTGAGTAAGTTCCTTCTTCTAAATTTAAATATTCTGCAACTAATCTTGTCACTTCTTTGCATTGGTGTTTGTAACAAAATTCATGTGCTTTACTTTCAGTTTTACAACATGCACAATCTATTATATCACTAGGTTTGCAATGTCCGTTGGTAATATCACTTTTTCTAATGTGTCTTTCTGGAACACCATGGTAAGAAAACAATAAGTGGTCGTAATTTTTATCTTGTAAATGAGATTTTATCGATTCTGAAAGCGTCTTGATATACTCTGGTTTATTATAAAACGCTGGCAAGCTTTCAATCTTTAAATTAGGGAAATGTTGTTGCCTGATTTCTTCAGCTAACACCAAAATAGTCTCGGTAGTTGCCATAGCAAATTGCGGATAAAGAGGAATTAAAAACACGTCTTCTACACCTTTATCTACCAGTTCTTGTAACCCTTTTTTAATGGTTATACTTCCGTAGCGCATCGCTAAAGCAACAGGATATTCTACTTGTTCTTGCACTTTTTGCTGTAATTCTTCACTAATCACAATTAATGGCGATCCGTTTTCCCACCAAATTTTTTGATAAGCTTTAGCGCTTTGTTTTGGTCTTGTGTTAAGGATAATTCCTTTTACCAAAAGGGTTCTTGCCCATTGTGGCACATCAATTACACGCGGATCCATCAAGAATTCGCCTAAATATTTTTTGACATCTTTTGGGTTTGGGCTATCGGGCGAGCCTAAATTAACTAGAAGTACTCCTTTTTTCATTTGCAAAAATTTAAGACTGTAAAAATACAACTCTAATTTTATAATACCGTCTTATTTTTATTCGTTAAAATACTAAAAGTCTATGATTATATAATCAAAACCTTTGTTATCTAATTTAGTTTAATATATTTACCTTACCTATACTGTTTTAACATATGAAAAAATATATTGTTGCGCTTATTTGCGCAATTTCGCTTACATCAATTGCTCAGGAAAAAAATCAAAGTTTATTATGGGAAATATCTGGTAATGGTTTAACCAAACCATCATACATTTATGGTACAATGCATGTTAGTAAAAAAGTGGCGTTTAGATTAGACGATGTTTTTTTTGAAGCTTTAGATAAAAGTGAAACCGTAGCATTAGAGTCTGATCCATCATCTTGGTTACCTTTCAATTACGAAACACTTATACTTTCTCCTCAAAATTATAGCTACAGAAATTACGATAAAAACTTTTACTCTAATTTAATGGGCATTGATCATCCTGAAGAAGTTGAAATTAGAGGAAGCATAAGAGCAGATAACCGTATGATTAACGGCTATTTATACCGTAAAGATGGCTATTCTGACAATTTTGAAGAAGAAACTTACCTAGATATGTTTATCTATCAAGCTGGTAAGAAAAAAGAAAAAGAAGTTTTTAGTTTAGAAGATTTAGAAGAATCTCGTTTTTTAGTTGGAAAAGCGCAGTATAATGCCAGAAAGTCTAAAATCGATCCTTGGTTGCAGAAAATTTACGAAAAAGAAAGTCCATATTTAGTTCAAGAAAACACCTATAGAGACAGAAATTTAAAGCTTTTAGACTCTATTGGTGAAGCAACAAATACCGAGTTTTTTAGAGAGCATATGCTTTACAAACGTAATGCAAATATGGTACATGTTATGGATAGCTTAATGCAAACCAAAACTGTATTTGCTGGTGTTGGCGCAGCACATTTACCTGGCAAAAAAGGTATGTTAGAGTTATTTAGAAAGAAAGGATACACCGTAAAACCTTTACTATCTGAACAAACCGAAGTTGGTAAAGCAAAAAAAGACGCGATTGAGGATTACATCCTACCAGAAAAAACAACTTTAAATAGTACGCCAGATCAATTTATAAGTATCAATAGTTTTACCGAGTTATTTGAATTTGCTTACGGAAGTCAAAAATATTACATCTCTCCAGACATGACTAATGGCGCATATTTAACCATTAATCGTTTTAATACTTTTGAATATTTACCGCACGAAAAAGACATTACTTTAGAGCGTTTAAATGACTTTTTGTTTGAAGATATTCCTGGAGATATTATTAAGAAAGAAGAAATTACTTCACCATATCCTGGTATAAGTGTTTTAAACAAAACTAAAAAAGGAGACTATCAAAAATACCATATTTACAAAACACCTTTAGAGGTAATCATTGTAAAGTTAGCTGGTCCAAAAGACTATGTTTTAAACCAAGAAGCAGATATTTTTGATTCTATTACTTTTAAAAAACCAACTTCAGAGTTTGAAAACTTCACTTCAAACTATAATAAATACGAGGTTAACTTTCCTAAATATATAGTTACAGAAAACCTTGAAAATGCTGGACAAAAACTTATACAAGGTAAAGTTGGAAACAACTACTATTTCTTAAAAGAAGGCGCTTATAATGACACATATTACATTGAAGAAGATAAGTTTGAAGCTAAATTTATTGTCACAAACTTTTATAAAGATTTAGAAATTGAAGACCATACAGGAAGCTTTGAGAAAACACCATATTATAGTTATATGGGTATTGCCAAAAAAGATTCGACTAGTACAGAAAATATTCATCTTAAAAGTATTGTAAAAGACGGAAGTTATTATTTGTTAGGTTATGTTGGTGAAGATGATCAAAAAGCAAAAGCCTTTTTTGATTCATTTAAATTTAAAGCTACCAAGCACGATGGGTTTAAAAAAATTACAGATACAACGCTTTATTTTTCAGTAGTCACAAACACCAAGGCGCCATCTTATGATAACTATTATGGTTACAGTAGTAAGAAAAAAGACTACGAAGAAAAGACAAAAAACACCACTTATTTTTCTAAAGCTAACGAGCAAATAAACATCTCTAAAGTTAAATTTCATGACTTACAGATGTATAAAAATATTGATAGTTTATGGCAAGAAGTAGATGATGATCTAAACCCTTACAGCAGCTATAAAGACTACACTGACGACTTTAAAAAGTATAAAGTTGTAGATAAGAAAAAGTATCAAAAAGATGGTAAGTACTATTATGATTTTACCATAAAAGACTCTTTAAGTGCTAAAGAAATTTTAGTAAAAAACATCCTTAAAGAAGGTGCGCTTTTTGAACTTAAAACCTTAACAGATTCTATTTCTGGGCCTTCAGAATTTATCACTAAATTTTATGATTCATTTGAACCATTAGATACACTTTTAGGTAAATCGGTATTTAGCGATAAAACCAATATTTTCTATGAAGCATTAAGAGATAATGATAGTATTGTCTTTAATGCAGAGTCTAAAGTTGAGTTTAGCAAAGCTAATGCTAGTACAATGATAGATTTGATTAAAAATTTCGAATTTCCAGAGAATAAAGAAGATTTAAAAACCTTTTTAATTTCAGAATTAAGCGATTTAGAAGATCCGCGTACCGATGCTTTTTTAAGACAACTATATCTAGATTCTTACTCAGAGCCAGATATTCAAACAACCATCTTAAAATCTTTAATCAATAAAAAATCTAAAAAATCTTACGAGCAGTTTTTAGATTTATTAAGCAAAGATTTACCGTTAGATAAATCTATAAATTATATGTTTTACAGTTATCGCGACTCTTTAGAACTTAAAAAGACGCTGTTTCCAAACATCATGCAGTACACCACAATTAAAGAGTACAAAGAACCAATTTACGAGCTTTTAACACGCCTTAAAGATAGTAACGTTGTAAAAACAAAAATTTACAAAAAGTATAAAAAGCAAATTTTAACCGATGGTAAGATTGAAGTAAAACGTAGCTTAAGTAACAGCAACAATTATGGTTACAGATCTTATAGTAGCATTTTACCAGAGTATGTAAAATTATTATTCCCTTACAGAAACGAGCAAAACGTAAAAATCTTCTTTGAAAAACTGTTAGATAGCAACAATAATCAAGCACTTACAACCTATTATGTTTTATTAGAAAAAGCTAACGAAAGCATACCTGAAAAGCTTAAAGAAAAAACAATAGAAGAGTTTAAAAACCAATCGACTTTAGTAGATAAAATGTATAGACACAAGTTATTTAAACCTTATTTAAAAGAAAAAATAACTCAAGAGATGTACGCAAAATCTACTCTTTTTGAAAGTAAAACTATTCAAGAAGAACGCGATTCTATTCACTTTGTTGGTAAAAGAGAATTTATTACCGATAATGATAAAGAAGGTGAAATTTACTTCTACATGTTTATCAAAAAACGTGAAAAAGACGAAGATAAACGCTTCTACTACGCAGCATTTTTAAAACCAGAAGATCCTAAAAAATTACAAACAAAAGTATTTTATAAATCTGGATATAGCGGTGATTACATAGACGAAAACAAAGAAGACGAAGAACTTATTGAAGAAGTCTTAGAACTAGTCATACACAAAAACCGAAAACGACTTAACGATTAATAAAAAAACTGTTTAAATACTATTTTTTTGTCATTCAGAGCGAAGCGAAGAATCTTATTTAGATTTAATCGACACTTTGTAATTCCAAGAGATTCTTCATTTCATTCAGAATGACAGTTTTCAGACAGCTTTTTTATTTTGATAAAATATACTTTTTAGGTGTTATCCCATATTTTTTCTTAAAAGCCGCTATAAAATGGCTTGCTGTACTGTAGCCAACACGCAGTCCTACTTCATTTACATTATGCTTTCCAGACTCTAATAATTTTCTAGCAACTTCCATTTTGTAATCAAACAAAAAGCTAAATACAGAATCGCCATAAATTTGTTTAAATCCTTCCTTTAGTTTTTTTAATGGCAATCCTATCTCTTCAGATAATTCTTGTAGCGTTGGCGGTTCTGCCATTTTTGCAATAATAATATCTTTAGCTCTTTTAATTTTTGCCACATTACTTTCGTCTACTAAAAACGGACATTGCTCTATATCTGCATCTTCACCTTTATTAAAATAAAGACTTAACAACTCGTAAGCTTTTCCTTTAAAGTATAAATTTTTGATAGACGAATTCAAATTATAATTTACAATTTGATTTAATGTAATAGCCATAGATGGCGAAATTTTTCCGTCTTTGTAATATTTTTTATCGCGATTATCTTCACTTAAAAACGTAATATAATTAGCCTCTTGAGAAAATAATCCATGAAATTTTTCAATTGAAATCAATAACGTAACCAACCAACAATTTGGGTTAACTTCTAAGTAAATAGGCAAATCACGTTCAGGATTATAAAGCAATAAAGACGTTTCTTCTTTAATATCTAAACGGTAATTTCCATTATTAAAAACAAAGGTGCTAAAGCCTTTTAAGCAAAAATGAAATTGGATGTAACTGTTATCAATATAGCGCTCAATAATCTGATTTTCAGAAGTTTCATTTTGATAAGTTAATACAAAAACTTCATCATCAACCTGTGTTTCTTCAAAAGAACCTGTAGCGTTATTTTTTTTAGTTGCTGAAAGCGACATATTTAGCTTTTATTTAGAATGATTCTAAACAAAAGAGCTTAAAACCATTGTATTCACTGCTAAAATATGACATTTGTTATTGTTTTGAAAAAAAGACGCATAAAAAACGCTAATCGATATTAAAAGTTCTTTTAGCGTTATTTTTTATTTAGCTTCCTGTATAAATTTGTAGCCTAATAAAGTCCCAGTCAGGTAAAACATGGAGCATTATCAAAAATCGTTAGGCACGTATTTCTATGCCTTAGGTTTAAGTTATAAAAAAGCAGATGCAGAAATTAGAGGTCATTTTAGTTTAGATGAAACCTCTAAAAGTGCGTTATTACAACAAGCCAAAGCCAACGGAATAGAAAGTTTAGTAGTCACTTCAACTTGTAACAGAACCGAAATTTACGGTTTTGCACAACATCCATATCAGCTAATTCAATTACTTTGTGATAACTCAAAAGGTAATGTAGAAGAGTTTCAAAAATACGCTTACATCTATAAAGGTAATGATGCAGTATCGCATTTATTTAAGGTTGGCTCTGGTTTAGACAGCCAAATCTTAGGTGATTTTGAAATTATTGGGCAACTTAAAAAAAGTGCTTCAGCGTCTAAAGCGCTTAATTTATTAAATCCGTTTTTAGAGCGTTTACTTAACTCGGTTATACAAGCTAGCAAGCGTATAAAAACCGAAACCGATATTTCTACAGGCGCAACTAGTGTGTCTTTTGCATCAGTTCATTATATTTTGAACAATGTAGATGATGTTTCAGAAAAGAACATTTTATTGTTCGGAACAGGAAAAATTGGTCGTAACACGTGTGAAAACTTAGTAAAACACTCTAAGAATTCGCACATCACTTTAATTAACCGCACAAAGGATAAAGCCGAAGCTATTGCAGGAAAATTTAATCTTATTGTAAAAGATTATGCAAACCTTCAAGAAGAAATTAATAAAGCAGATATCTTAATTGTAGCTACAGGCGCACAAAACCCAACGGTTGATAAACATCTTATTCAATCTAAAAAAGGCTTATTAATTTTAGACTTATCGATACCTAAAAATGTAAACGAAGATGTAACCGATTTAAAAAATGTAAAATTGGTTCATTTAGATGATTTATCACAAATTACCGATGAGACTTTAGAACGCAGAAAAAAGCATATTCCTTTAGCAGAATCTATTATTGAAGATATAAAAACCGAATTTGACGCGTGGTTAACTACCCGCAAATTTGCACCTACAATTAAAGCTTTAAAAGATAAATTATTAGACTTTAAAACTTCTGAATTAGATACGCAACGCAAAAAAATGGCTAACTTTAACGAAGAACAAGCCGAATTAATTAGTAATAACATCATTCAAAAAATTACTAATCATTTTGCGCATCATTTAAAAGACGATTTAACCTCAACAGACGATAGTCTAGAACTTATAAAAAAAGTGTTTCAATTAGAAAACACCACAACCAATGTCTAAAACCATTAGAATAGGAACTCGCGATAGCGAGCTAGCCCTTTACCAAGCCAAAGTTGTCCAAAAATTATTAGAAGAAAAAGGTCATAAAACCGTATTAGTTCCTGTAAAATCTACAGGAGATATCGTTTTAGACAAACCACTTTACGAGCTTGGAATAACCGGAATTTTTACTAGAACTTTAGATATAGCAATGCTTAATCACGATATAGACATTGCAGTACATTCTTTAAAAGATGTCCCAACAATATTACCTAAAGGCATTGTACAAGGTGCTGTTTTAAAACGTGGTAACATTCGAGACACATTAGTTTTTAAAAAAAATGAAGAGTTTTTAGCTTCAAAAAAAGGAACCATTGCTACAGGTAGCTTACGCAGACGCGCGCAATGGTTAAACCGCTATCCAACCCATAACGTCGTAGATTTAAGAGGTAACGTAAACACACGCTTACAAAAGCTTGAAGATAATGATTGGGACGGAGCAATTTTTGCAGCTGCAGGTATTGGTCGTCTTAATTTAAGACCCGAAAACTCTGTAAATTTAGAATGGATGGTTCCTGCGCCAGCACAAGGCGCTATTATGGTTGCTGTTTTAGATGAAGACGAAGAGACTAAAAACATCATCTCAGAAATTAATCACGAAGAGACAGAAATCTGTACAACCATAGAACGTAAATTTTTAAATAAATTAGAAGGTGGCTGTACTGCACCAATTGGTGGATCTGCTTACATTAAAAATGACGAAATTCACTTTCACGGTGTATTGTTAAGTAAAGATGGTACCAAAAAAATTGAAGTTAAACGCACAAAAGCTGTCGGTGAGCATCATGATTTAGCCGAATGGGCTGCAGAATATATTATAGAACGCGGCGGAAAACGTTTAATGGATCAACTAAAGGACGAGAATAAAGAAGTAAATATCTACTCAACAAAATCGTTTACAGAAGATCAACGATTCTTATTCAACGAAAAAGTAACGCCAGAAAGTAGCGACTTTATTAAAATAAGCCTTAATCGTATTCATCCAAGATTTGTAAAAAACGAAATTGAAAACGTTGTTATTACAAGTAAAAATGCAGTCGAAGCTTTATTAACAAGCTTTTCTCCTATCGAGCTTCAATTTAAAAATATCTACTGCGTTGGAAGACGCACCAAAAAACTAATAGAAAAACGAATTGGTAAAGTTAAACACAGCGAAAAAAACGCAAAAAAACTAGCCAATTATTTAGTTGAATATATGGAAGGTACAGAAGTTACTTATTTCTGTAGTAACTTACGCTTAGACGATTTACCAAGCATTTTAGAAAGCAACAATATCAAGGTAAACGAAATCGAAGCTTATCAAACTAAATACGATAGTTTAAAAGTACCTGAATCTGTAGAAGGCGTTATGTTTTACAGTCCTTCAACAGTACAGAGTTATAAAAAAGAAAACGTTGCTAAAGGTATTGCGTTTTGCATTGGAGAAACTACAGCAAAAGAAGCAAGCAAACATTTTGAAGATGTACGCATTGCCAAAGTACCAACTGTAGAAAGCGTTATAGAATTAGTAAATGACTTTTACACCAACAAGTAAAAAACCGTTTTAACGGAACATAAAAATATGATTAAGAACGATTTATTTTTAAGAGCATTAAAAGGAGAAACTGTTGAACGTCCACCAGTATGGATGATGCGTCAAGCAGGTCGTTACCTTCCAGAATTTATGGAAATTAAAGCCAAATACGATTTCTTTACACGTTGTCAAACACCAGAATTAGCAAGTGAAATTACCGTACAACCTATACGTCGTTACGGTATGGATGCAGCTATTTTGTTTAGCGATATTTTAGTAATTCCTCAAGCCATGAATATTGAGGTACAAATGAAACCTAATTTTGGTCCCTATTTACCAAATCCAATTCGCACACAACAAGATGTAGACAATGTAATTGTACCAGACGTTACAGAAGCATTAGACTACGTATACCAAGCTATAAAAGCCACAAAAGAAAAACTTAATGACGAGATTCCGTTAATTGGTTTTGCAGGTTCTCCATGGACAATCTTATGCTACTGTGTACAAGGACAAGGCAGTAAAAACTTTGATAAAGCCAAAAAATTCTGTTTTACAAATCCAGTTGCTGCACATCAAATGCTTCAAAAGATAACAGATACAACCATTGCCTACTTAAAAGAAAAAGTAAAAGCAGGTTGTAACGCTGTGCAAGTGTTTGATTCTTGGGGCGGAATGCTTTCTCCTGAAGATTATCAAGAGTTTTCATGGAAATACATTCAACAAATTATAGATGCTTTAAAAGAAGATGCTCCTGTAATTGCATTTGGTAAAGGTTGTTGGTTTGCGTTAGACGTTATGGCAAAATCTGGCGCATCTGCTTTAGGTGTAGACTGGACGTGTTCTCCTAAAAACGCACGTTATTTAACTGGCGGAAACATTACTTTACAAGGTAATTTTGATCCAACACGATTATATTCTTCACCAGAAAAAATTAAAGACATGGTGACCGATATGATTAACCAATTTGGCAAAGATAAATACATCGTAAATTTAGGTCATGGTATTTTACCAGACATCCCTTTAGAAAACGCAAAAGCATTTATAGATGCTGTAAAAAACTATAAAGCCTAACATTTTTTGGGCGTTACCTACTTTTTTAAGTAACAATTAGTCAAAAAATTCTACTAATAAACATAAAAAGTAGGTCGCGCTTTCGGCAGTCGCTTTTTATTTGCTTTTAATGGCAAATAAAAGAGCTTCAACAAAGCCTCAATCGCTAACGTCTCAAGTAGAGCGTAGTCAAAGCACAACTTTTAAACTAAAGTTATGATAAAAAACATACTACAAGGGTTACAAGGTTATACAGGAGCTTTCGGCTTAATTTCAAAATTAAAACTCTGGAAATATTTTTTCATTCCCATCATCATTAGCTTTGTAACAGCCGTAATTATTGGAGTTTCGGCTTACGGATTATCGGATAATATTGGTAATTTTATTGCAAAAATATGGTTTTGGGATTGGGGAAAAGAGACCTTTACAACCATTTCATCTTTTATTGGTGGTTTTGTAGTTGTTGCTTTAGGATTAATTCTTTACAAGCATATTATAATGGCACTTTCTGCTCCTTTTATGAGTCCAGTTTCAGAAAAAATTGAAGTACATTTAACAGGTATCCAAAAACACCAACATCGTAACACCTCGTTTTCAGAACAATTATCAAGAGGTATCAAAATAAATCTAAGAAATTTAGTTAAAGAATTACTACTTACCATTCCAATATTACTAATTAGTTTTATTCCTGTTATTGGTATAGCTTCAAGTATATTACTCTTTTTAACACAAGCTTATTACGCTGGTTTTGGTAATATGGATTACACCTTAGAGCGTCATTTTAAATACCGTGAAAGTATAGACTTTGTAAGACGCTATCGTGGTGTTGCTATAGGTAATGGCATTGTTTTTATGCTATTTTTACTTATTCCTGTTATTGGCGTTATTTTAGTATTACCATTATCTGTAACTGCGGCGTCTTTAAAAACTGTACAACTGATTAAAGCAGATAAAAATTAAAAAATGAAACATAAATTTTATCAATACATACAAGACTTACAAAACACAATTACTGCTGGTTTAGAAGCTATAGATGGAGAAGCCAAATTTGAAGAAGATATTTGGGTTAGACCAGAAGGTGGCGGCGGACGTACACGCGTGATCCAAAACGGAAATGTGTTTGAAAAAGGGGGTGTAAATATTTCTGGAGTACATGGTAAATTACCAGATAGTATGCAAAAGTATTTTGGCGTAGAAGATGCCGATTTTTTTGCATGCGGTTTAAGTCTAGTTATTCACCCAAAAAGTCCAATGGTGCCAACAGTACATGCTAATTGGCGCTATTTTGAAATGTATGACCAAGATGGAAATATTGTAGACCAATGGTTTGGTGGCGGACAAGATTTAACACCTTATTACCTTTTTGAAGAAGACGCAAAACACTTTCATCAAGTGTGTAAAACCGCTTGCGATAAACACAATCCTGAGTTTTATCCAAAATACAAAGCACGTTGTGACGAGTATTTTCATAACACACATCGTAACGAAGCACGAGGTATTGGCGGATTATTTTTTGACTATTGCAAAGCAACCGAAGATATGAGCATGGAAAACTGGTACGATTTTGTAACCGAAGTTGGTAATAGTTTCCTTCAAGCCTATCTTCCTATTGTAGAAAAACGTAAAGAGTTACCATACACAAAAGCACAACGCGATTGGCAAGAAATACGTCGTGGTCGTTATGTCGAATTCAATTTAGTACATGATAAAGGCACTTTATTTGGTTTAAAAACTAACGGACGTATAGAAAGTATTTTAATGAGTCTTCCGCCACATGTACAATGGGTTTACGACCATAACCCAGAAGAAGGTAGTGACGAAGCTAAATTATTGGACGTATTAAAAAACCCTAAAAACTGGGTGTAACTTATGGATTGCTATTGCGGATCACAAAAACCTTATAAAGAGTGCTGCGAAATCTTTCATAAAAATGGAGGTGAAACAGAAACACCTGAGCAATTAATGCGCTCAAGATATTCTGCTTTTGTATTAGCAAATGGCGATTATCTAATGCAAACACATCATAAAAGTACAAGACCTATAAAAGACAAGAAAAATATCGAAAAATGGGCAAAATCTGTTCAATGGTTAAAATTAGAAGTATTAGAAACTACAGTAGATACGGTAAAATTTAATGCGTTCTTTTTTGAAAACGGAAAACCAGATGTTATCCATGAAAATTCTAAATTTGTAAAAGAAAATAACCGTTGGTATTATCTAGGTTTTGCAAAATAAATCACTTAAGTTAAATACTTAAAAACACAATTACATGTATCCTTTAAAAAGAAATAGAAGACTAAGAACTAACGAAGCCATTAGAAGCTTAGTTAGAGAAACCATCATATCTCCAAACGATTTTTTAGTACCACTTTTTGTGGTAGAAGGTAATGGCATAAAAGAAGAAATTGCTTCTATGCCAAACTACTATCGTTACAGCTTAGATCTATTAGAACATGAAATCAAAGAGCTATGGAAGTTAGGCTTAAAATCGGTATTACTATTTGTAAAAGTACCTGATAACTTAAAAGACAATAAAGGGACAGAAGCTTTAAATCCAGACGGATTAATGCAACGCGCTATCAAAACAGTAAAAAATGCCTGTCCAGAGATTTTAGTAATGACAGATGTGGCTTTAGATCCATTTTCGTCTTACGGTCATGATGGTATTGTAGACAACGGACAAATTATTAATGATGATACTGCTGAAGTTTTAGCAGAAATGAGCGTCTCTCACGCCAAAGCTGGTGCCGATTTTGTCGCACCAAGTGATATGATGGATGGTCGTATTTTAACCATTCGCGAGGCTTTAGAAGACGAAGGTTTTATCAACACAGGCATTATGAGTTATTCAGCCAAATATGCATCTGCGTTTTATGGACCTTTTCGTGATGCGTTAGACTCTGCTCCTGTAGATATGGTTGATGTACCAAAAGATAAAAAAACCTACCAAATGGATTATGCTAACCGTTTTGAAGCTATAAGAGAAACTGAAATGGATATAGACGAAGGTGCAGACATCGTCATGGTAAAACCAGGATTATGCTACTTAGATATTGTTCGTGAGATTAAAAACGAAGTGGACGTGCCTGTTGCGGTTTACCAAGTGTCTGGTGAGTATGCGATGCTTAAAGCTGCTGCCGAAAAAGGTTGGTTAGACTACGATGCTGTTATGATGGAGCAAGTGACTGCTATTAAACGCGCTGGTGCTGATATTATAGCTTCGTATTTTGCTAAGGATGTTGTTAAGATTATTAATAATATTTAACTTTTATAAAAAAAACAAACATAATCTGTCATCCTGAGCGTAGTCGAAGGGTTGCTAAGGATGTTGTAAAATTACTTTAATGTTAAAAAAGATAATCTATATAACCTTTTTTGTTTTTAATTATAGCTACTCACAGTCTATAAAAGAATTTAAACTTTTAAGTGAAATAGATTCAACTTCAATTGAATATGCTCACATAATTATTGATGGAAAATTAAAAACCTATTCAAATGAAAAGGGAAAATTTAAATTAAATCTAGACACCAAAATTGATACTTTAAGTATATCTCATCTCGAATTTAGAACGAAAAACCTTTTGTTTGATGATATTATTAAAAATGACACTATTTATTTACAAGAAAACTCTACTGTTCTAGATGAAGTATTTTTAAGTAAAGTTAAAAAAGTAACTAAAGTTTTATTGCCAAAAAAATCTATAAGAGAGTTAAATTATGGTAATAAAGACCTGATGTTTCCTTACGGTTTTAAAATAGCTGTTTATGTTCCAAATGAAGAAAAAACAAATTTTTTTATCAAAAAAATTATTTTAAAATCAAAAAATAAAAAGGCAATTTCTAATAGTAAATTCATTCCTTTTAAAGTTAATTTAATGACCTGTGATACTGTAAATAACATTCCTGATAAACCAATTTTTAAGGAGGATTTAGTTGTAGGAAAATTTGAAAATCAACCATTAGTTGAAATTAATTTAGCCAAAATCAAAGAAATCCCTTTTCCTAAAAATGGCATTTTTGTAGTTGTATCTTTATACGATGAAAATTATTATTTAGATAATGGTTTTATCAATAAACCGTCTTTTGGCATTGTTCAACTAAGAAAAAACTCAAATTTTAGAGAAATGCATTACTACACAATAAATGGTGTATATCAATGGAGTGAGCCCTTCTATAGTAAAGAAAAAATTCAGTCATTCAATTATGGCTTAGAAGTAAGAAATTAATAGCAAAGACTAATATTTTAATGATAATTTCTATTTCATTAACTTAGCATAAACTAAAACAAAAACAACCCATGGGATTACTCCTATTTTACGCTTTTATATCTATTTTCTTTTCGTTTTTATGCTCTATTCTTGAGGCGGTTTTACTTAGTATTACACCTACATTTATCAATGTAAAAAAACAAGAAGGTAAACACTACGCAGAAAATTTAGAAATCTTAAAAAAAGATGTAGACCGACCTTTAATTGCCATTTTAACCCTTAACACAATTGCTCATACCGTTGGTGCTATTTTAGTTGGTGTACAAGCCAAAGCAGCTTATGCAGAGCTTTATGGCACACAAACAAAAACTATTTTTGGCATACAGTTTACAGAAGACTTAATGGTTGGTGTGGTGTCTTCTATAATGACCATTCTTATTTTAGTTGCTTCAGAAATTATCCCAAAAACCATTGGTGCTACCTACTGGAGACAGTTAGCTAATTTCACCTCAAAAGCTTTAAATGTTTTAATATTTCCGTTAAAATGGACCGGTATTTTATGGGTATTGCAATTAACCACAAAATTAATTGGTGGTAAAGGACATCATGGTAGTGTGTTAAGTCGCGAGGACTTTCATGCTATGACCGATATGGCGCATGAAGAAGGCGTTTTTCAAGAAAACGAAAGCAAAATCATCAAAAACCTACTAACGTTTAAAGAAGTTAAAGCTAAAGACGTCATGACACCAAGAACCGTCATGAAAATAGAAAACGATATGACTACGGTAGAAGATTTTTTCAACAAAAATTTAAACCTTCGTTTTTCTCGTATTCCAATTTATACTGATGTAGAAGACAATATAAAGGGCTTAGTTCTTAAAGACGAAATCTTTAAAGAAATGGCACTTGGTAACGGTAATAAAAAACTTGCCGATTTACAACGAAACATCATAATCGTCGAAAGAGATTTACCTATTCCTATCTTATTTGAAAAATTGGTTGAAACCCGTAACCACATGGCTTTAGTGGTAGACGAATATGGTAGCGTAAGCGGATTAGTAACTATGGAAGACGTCATTGAAACCCTTTTAGGTCTTGAAATTATGGACGAAAGTGATAACGTTTCAGACCTTCAACATTTAGCAAGAAAAAGCTGGGAGGCACGCGCTAAAAAACTAGGTATCATCGAAAACGGAAAATAATGGAAACCTGCTACATCAATTCACCTTTAGGAGTCACTAAAATAGAAGGTGATGAAGATGGCATAATTTCAATTTCGGTATTAAATAATAATGAACTCGCCGATTATAATGAAGGCGAAACCGATAATTTGTCATTCCCACGAAAGTGGGAATCTAAAGAAAAACTAACCGATATAATTCCAGAAATCTTACAAGATTGTGTTTATCAACTTAACGAATATTTTGAAGGTAAGCGAGAATATTTCAGTTTAAAATTAAATCCGCAAGGCACAGATTTTCAACAAAAAGTTTGGAAAGCTTTGCAAACTATTCCTTACGGAACTACAACGACTTACCTTAAATTATCACAACAATTAGGCGATGTAAAAGCGATTAGAGCTGTTGCTAATGCTAATGGTAAAAATCCATTGTGGATTGTTATTCCGTGTCATCGCGTTATTGGAAGCGATGGAAGTTTAACTGGTTATGCTGGCGGTTTACACCGTAAACAATGGTTATTAGAGCACGAAAGCCCATACAAACAGCAAAGCTTATTTTAGTTTAAGAATAAGTATTCGGCTAAAAACAGAATTTACTTTCAAAGTTTTGTTATATTTATTCAACTAAATAAATCACTAAATGAAATTTCTTAAAAAGACCCTAAAAGTTATCGTAATCCTTTTTGCGCTATTAATTGCAGTACTTTACATTACCGATACTGACTATTTAATAAAAGCTGTACGTACCATTTATCTTCGTGGTTATACTACAGCATTTCTTGATGATTACAAAAAATTCGACAATGCAACCATAAATATTGGTCAACCTCAACCTTGGGCAAATCATAAAAACTACAACAGCGTAGCGCCAACAGAAACCTTAGAAAAAACCAATAAAGACTTAGGCACAATAGCATATGTAATCATTAAAAATGATAGTATTTGGTTTGAAAAGTATTATGATGGTTATGATGAAAACTCAAAATCTAACTCCTTTTCTATGGCAAAAAGTTATGTCTCTGCCATGTTGGGTAAAGCCATAATGCAAGGTCATATAAAAAGTTTAGATCAGCCAGTTTGCGATTTTTTACCTGCTTTTTGTGATGAAAAAGCTTCAAAAATGACGGTTGGAGATTTATCTTCAATGAGCTCTGGTACCAATTGGGATGAAGCTTATTATTCGCCATTTTCAATCACCACACGTGCTTATTTTGATGATGACTTAGCTAAAGTAATAAATGGTTTAAAAGTTGTAAATGAACCAGGACAAGCCTTTAAATATGCAAGTGGTGACACACAAATGCTTGCTATGGTTATAGAAAAAGCAACAGGTAAAAAACTATACGACTATTTAGAAGAAAGTTTTTGGAAACCCTTAGGTAGCGAAAATCAAACCCTTTGGCAATTAGACAGCGAAGCACACGATTTGGTAAAAGCCTATTGCTGTATTGCAAGTAATGCTAAAGATTTTGCACGTTTAGGAAAACTATACAAAGACCACGGAAAATGGAATGGACAACAAGTATTAGATTCGACATTTATAGCAAAATCAGTAATACCTAGATTTAAAGAAAGTCCGCAATATGGTTACGGATGGTGGCTAAAAACTATGGGCGATAAATCCTTTTTTATGATGCGCGGTCATTTAGGACAATATGTTATTGTAGAGCCAGAAGATAACGTGATTATTGTTAGGCTTGGACATAGCAAAGGACCTGGTGATGCTGTAGCTACTTTTACACCAGATATTTCAACGTATATAGAAGAAGCTTATAAAATGTTGGAGAATGAGTAAAATTTATCTTGCAGTTATATCAATTTTATCAATTATCTTCATTAATCAAAATGAAGTTAAAGAATTAAATCCTATCAGTGAAGTTATCCCTGATTTAAGTATTGAAGCTCAAAAAAACTTAGAACGATTTTATGAATTGTACTCTAAAAAGTATGGTGATGAAAAAGTAGAGTTAACAGACCAAGAAAATAAAGAGCTAGAAAAACTTTATGAGAATTATGATGAAACAACTGAAAGTGTCTGGGATATTATTGATGGCGGATGTAGCTGGTATTGTGGCGGCGGTAATTATAAAGTAATAGCATCCTCAGAATTAAAATCCATGAAAACGTTTAGTTATGATGCAAAAAAAGCTAATGACTTAAGCTATGAAACTGCTTGGGTAGAAGGAAAAGATGATTCTGGAATAGGTGAATATCTTGAGTATCATTTTAAAAAGCATAGTCCTCCAGTAAATAAAATTTTTGTTAGTAATGGTTACATGAAAACTGAAAAAAGTTGGAAAAATAACAATAGAGTAAAAAAATTAAAACTTTACGTTAATAATAAACCATTCGCCATATTAAATCTAAAAGATAATAGATCCTCACAAGAATTTGTTTTTGATTATAATTGGAGTAAAGGAGAAAATGAAGATAATGTACTACGTTTTGAAATATTAGATATTTATAAAGGCAATAAATACAATGATACCGCAATAACAGAAATTTACTTTGACGGTACTGGTGTTCATTAAATAATTAAGTATAATGATTAGCAAACTCAACCTAGAACACATATTATTTTTAGATATTGAAACGGTTCCGGAAACGCAACATTTTTCTGATTTAGATGCTACTAAGCAAGCACTTTGGGAACACAAATCGCAATACCAACGTAAAGACGATTTTACCGCAGAAGAATTTTATGAACGTGCAGGTATCTGGGCTGAGTTTGGTAAAATTATATGTATTTCGGTTGGTTATTTTAAAATTCATGGTGATACAAGAGTGTTTAGAACAACCTCTTTTTATGGTGAAGAACAACAACTTTTACAAGATTTTAAAAACCTGCTTACTACTCATTTTAGTCACGCAAAACATTTACTTTGTGCGCATAATGGTAAGGAATTTGACTTCCCATACATTGCTAGACGCATGATTATAAATAATATGGAATTGCCATATAAACTAAACCTTTTTGGTAAAAAACCTTGGGAAGTACCTCATCTTGACACTTTAGAATTATGGAAGTTTGGTGACTATAAAACCTTTACTTCTCTTAAATTATTAACTAATGTTTTAGGCATACCTTCGCCAAAAGATGATATTGATGGTAGTGAAGTTTTTAGAGTTTATTATGAAGAAAATAATATAGACAGAATTATTACCTATTGCGAAAAAGACACTATTGCTGTAGCACAAGTGTTATTGCGATTAAGAGGTGATAATTTATTAGAGGATGACGAAATACTTCATGTTTAAAACCTTTATTCAAAATTAAAGTTGTCAGTTCGAGCGCAGTCAAGACCTAAGTTTTTTTACCTCTAGACCACATTTGAGGTGACTGAAAATAAAAAAATCCAGAGCTTTCACTCTGGATTTTTCAGTTTAATGGCTGGTTGGTAAGCTGAGGGATTATTCTTTTATAAATCGTTTGATTTTGGTTTTTTCACCAATATTCAATTGTAAAATATAAATACCGCTATTAAACTTAGATACATCTATGCTAGATTTGTAAGTACCTTTTAATACTGTTTGACCAAGCATATTTTTAATTTCAAAACTTTGTGCTTCAAAACCAACTAAATCTACATTAAGTGTTTGCTTAACAGGGTTAGGATATAGTTTAAACTGCTTATCAAAATCATTTGTATTAGTTACTGTGCTAGTAAATGTTTTAACATTATTCGTTAGACAGAAATTAGTAGTTTCTGAACTTGTAAACGAACCACCAGAAGCCAATGTAGCACCAGTATCTGTGTTAGTTAACGTGTACGAACCATTTCCGTATGAGCAGCAAATACCATCTCCGTAAGTATCTGTAATTGTAAAGTTATAACAACCATCATCTAAACATCCAACAGGAATATTTAAAGTAGAACCATCTGCTTGTGATCCATAAGTACCACCAGATGCAACTGTTTGACCTGAGTTGTTAGTTAATGTCCAAGCTGTTTCTTCTGGATAATTATCAAAAGTAATTGATAATGTCACGTTAGAACAACCTGCATTACCGGCACCAGAAGTAGATAAGTTAATGGCATCTACCGCCATATCACCTTGCCAAGTTGTACCTGTTACACCGTTAAAACGTAATTGAACAGTACCACCAACATAAGCACTTAAATCTACAGTAGCTGTTTGCCAAGAATTACCTTGGTTACCTGATTGGCTCCAAACGTTAGTCCAAGTTGCTCCGTTATTATCACTTGCTTGTAAAGCTAAACTTCCCATAGAAGTTGCGCCGTACATATGATAATCAAAACTAAAAGTTGCTTGTGACTCTGCACTTAAATCAAAACAAGGTGAGTTTAAAATTGCTCTTTTTGTTGAGTAATTAGGTGAAGAAGACTCCATAAACACATAATATGTACCAGCACTTGCACTAGATGGTCCTGTGTTGCTAGAAGGCGTTCCGTTGGCATCAACAGTCCAGTTAAAGTCATCTGACGTTGATTGCGTCCAAGCACCTAAAGTATTTTCAAAGCTTTCAGAATAAGGGAATGCACTAATGCCTCCTGTACAAGATCCTGTTGTTGGTTGTGTAACAATTACTGTTCTTGTTACTTGTGTAGCAGCGTTTCCTGCTGAGTCACTTACATTGTAAAATCTTGTATATGTTCCTGCTGCATTTGTATTAACAGTTCCTGTTATTACGATACTTGAAGAAATATCTCCATCTTCATTATCTGTCGCAGTTGCTCCTAATTCAGTATAAGTGTCTCCAACTTCTAAATTAATTGTAGATGCTCCTGTTAAAGTAATTACTGGTGGCGTTGTATCTGGTGTTCCTGTTATAATATTAACCGTATAATCTTCAACTTCACCATAAGAGAATGCCTCACAAGACGTTGGAATACCGTTATATTTCATAGAAACTCTCATTCTTGTTGCTCCGTTTGTTGCAGAAGCTGGTACAGTAAAACTTCCACTAACTGGTGAGTTTTGTGTTGCTGCATTTGTCCAAACTTGCTCACCTGAATCTGTAAAATCTCCATCTTGGTTATAATCAATCCATACAGAATATCCTTCTGAATAAGTAGTTCCTGTCCAAGTTGGTGTAACAGTTACTGTATAACCAGAACCTTTAGATAAGTCTGTAGATATACTTGTAAAATCTGAATACATTTGTGCACCAGAAGCATTATCAATGCTTGCTAATTGTACTCTAGAAATATATTCGTCATTAACATTGTTCCCTTGAGAAGCACAGTATTGAGGACCTGTTTGACAAGGTGTGCAAGATCCGCCACAGTCTACACCAGTTTCATCTCCATTTTGTACACCATCGTTACATGTAGGTTGTGGAGCAGCACCGCATTTGTCAGATAAAGCAAGACTTCTTCTAACTCCACCAGCTTCTAAAACAGCACGCATACGGTTTTTTTGACCTTGTGTAAATAGGTTCATACAAGAATCGTCTGTGTAATCCATATAGTTTTGTGGCATATCTGTAGATCCACAAGAAGATTGTCCTATTGGACAACCATAATTAGCTGTTTGATGTGTTGGTGTATCACTAACAAAATCGTTACCACAGTTAGAGTCTCCCCAAATATGTCTTAAATTAAAGTAGTGACCAACTTCGTGAGTTGTTGTTCTACCACCATCAAAAGGTGCAGAAACATTACCAACTCGTCCAAAATAATTATACGCCATTACAACACCATCTGTAGCTGCACTTCCGCCAGGAAATTGTGCATACCCTAAAATAGTACTTCCGCCACTTGTCATTTTTGGGACAATCCACATATTTAAATATTCACTTGTATTCCATGGGTCTACACCACCAGTAGATGATCTTTTCATATCATCACTTGTTCCCCAATCTTGTCTAGTTACTTGTTTTCTGGTAATACCTGTTGTAGCATTTCCGTTAGGATCTACAGTTACTAGACAGAATTGAATCTCGGTATCTGCTGCTTGCGACCACGTGTTATCTGCATCTGGATTTGTTCTTCTAAAATCTTCATTTAATACGTCTAATTGAGATTGTATCTGAGCTACACTAATATTTTCGGTAGAATTTCGATACAAAACATGAACCACAACAGGTATGGTAATTATACTACCATCTACCCTATTGGTGTTACTTTGCATTTGCTGAACTTTAGTTTTAGTAAACGCCTCAATTTGAGCCATTCTTTGCTCAAGTTTAGGATCTAACTGTTTTCTGTGTTCTAAGTTTTCCATAGTTGCACAGTGACGTTGTTGTGCAAATGCAAAAACTACAAAAAACAAGCCTAAAATTGTTAAAGTAATTTTGTTTTTCATGTGTAATGATTAATAAATTAGTTAATAATTTGTGAAATATTTTCTGAATGTATCAATAAAACAATTAATTAAATAAGAAATACTTAACATATTCGATAAAAAACACTTAAAAAAATCTTATAAGACTTTACCTACGGTTTTAACCGTATCGCATTGAAAGAATTTGATTACTTTTACCTAAAATGAGCGAAAAATTACTTCAAATAAAAAACCTTTCTATTGGTTTTAAATCTGAAAATGGATTAAAACCAATTATTAAAAATATTTCATACAACATATTTGAAAATGAAATTGTTGGTGTTGTTGGCGAATCAGGTTCTGGGAAGTCTGTTTCATCACTAGCAATAATGGGATTATTGCCAAAAAAAATAAGTCAAATTACTTCTGGAGACATCATTTTTAATACTACCGAATTAACAACACTTAACGATAAACAATTTCAAAATATAAGAGGTAACGAGATTGCTATGATTTTTCAAGAACCTATGAGTTCTTTAAATCCATCTATGCGTTGCGGTAAACAAGTAGAAGAAATTTTATTTAAACACACATCATTAAGCAAAAAAGAAGTCAAAGCAGAAGTGATTTCACTTTTTGAAAAGGTAAAACTACCAAACCCAAATCGTGCCTATACAGCGTATCCTCATGAAATTTCTGGCGGACAAAAACAACGCGTTATGATAGCTATGGCTATTGCATGTAAACCAAAATTATTGATTGCCGACGAGCCGACAACTGCACTAGATGTTACCGTACAAAAGGATATTATTTTATTGTTGAAAGAACTTCAGCAGGACACTAAAATGAGTATTTTATTTATTACTCATGATTTGTCTTTAATCTCTGAAATTGCACAACGTGTGTTAGTGATGTATCAAGGTGAAATTGTAGAACAAAATGAAACCGATTCTATTTTTAAACATCCACAAAACGAATATACCAAAGCACTAATCAAAGCTAGACCTTCTTTAAACGAAAGGCTTAAACGACTTCCAACCATAAAAGATGTCATGCAAAAAACGGTTTCTAAAGAAACTATTAGTGCCGAATTAAGAGCAAAAACTCACAAAGAAATTTATAGCAAAACACCGATTCTTGAAGTCATTAATTTAGAAAAAGAATACATTTCTAAATCTGGTCTTTTCTCTAAACCTGAAAGTTTTAAAGCAGTCAACAACGTTAGTTTTAAGTTATATGAAGGTGAAACTTTAGGTCTGGTTGGCGAATCTGGTTGCGGTAAATCTACCTTAGGAAATGCTATTTTATTACTTAACAGACCAACATCAGGTCACATTTTTTACAAAGGAAAGGATATTACAATTCTTAATAAAGCTGAAGAAAAAGCATTACGTAAGGACATTCAAATTATTTTTCAAGATCCATTTGCGTCTTTAAATCCACGCTTAACCGTTGGACAAGCAATTATGGAACCTATGCAAGTACATAAGCTTTACAACTCAAAAACTGAAAGAATAGAAAAGACAATAGACATTTTAAACCGTGTTGGTTTAGATGAAAGTGCTTTTAATCGTTATCCGCATGAGTTTTCTGGAGGACAGCGCCAGCGTATTGGTATAGCACGTACAGTTGCGCTTCAACCAAAACTAATTGTTTGTGACGAGTCTGTTTCGGCATTAGATATATCTGTACAAGCGCAAGTTTTAAATCTTCTTAATGAATTAAAAGAAAACTTTGGTTTTACCTATATTTTTATTTCTCATGATTTAGCAGTTGTTAAATATATGAGCGATCAATTATTGGTTATGAATAAAGGTAAAATAGAAGAACTAGATGATGCAGATGTTATTTATGCTTCACCTAAAAAAGACTACACCAAAAAATTAATAGAAGCTATCCCAAAAGGATTATAACATAAATAACTTTTTTGTAAGTACTAAAAGATTTTTAGTTAATCTAAATGTGTTTTTTAGAGTAACAAAAACTTTGCTTATGTAATTTATAGGTTGTTCAGGTAGATTTGAAGTATAATACATAAGCAAAAGTTTATGGTAGATATGGGAATATCTATTTGGTAAAATTTGGGACTGCTAATATCTAATTTATTTTCATTTAATCAGTTTAAATGTAAAAAAAATCGATGAAATGCATAAATTTTTAACATTTCATCGGTTTTTAGATTCTTATTTTGTGAAATTACTTACAGAAAATAATTATTAAAAGGAAGTCTTAAACATCCATTTCAGGTATATCACCTTCAATAATTAATGTGCCTTCAGTTGCATTTTTAATATCTTCAACAGATACTCCTGGAGCACGTTCTAGTAATTTAAAGCCTTGCTCTGTAACTTCTAAAACAGCCATATTAGTCACTATTTTTTTGACACAGCCAACACCTGTTAATGGTAAAGAACATTTTTTAAGTAATTTAGACTCTCCTGCTCTATTGGTATGCATCATAGCAACGATAATATTTTCTGCACTTGCTACAAGATCCATTGCTCCTCCCATACCTTTTACCATTTTTCCTGGTATTTTCCAGTTTGCAATATCTCCGTTTTCAGCAACTTCCATTGCACCTAAAATGGTTAAATGTACGTGTTGACCACGAATCATAGAAAAACTCATGGCGCTATCAAAAAAACTAGCTCCTGGTAAGGTTGTAATAGTTTGTTTTCCTGCATTAATAATATCTGCATCTTCTTCACCTTCAAACGGAAATGGTCCCATACCAAGTACTCCGTTTTCACTTTGAAATTCTACTTCTATATCGTCTCTTACAAAATTAGCCACCAAAGTTGGTATACCAATACCTAGATTAACGTAGTAACCATCTTTAACTTCTTTTGCAATGCGTTTTGCTATTCCGTTTTTATCTAACATTTTTAGTTGTAAGTTATAAGTGCCTTAAATACTTAAAGTTAGGCACAAAATTAATATTTAGAGTATAAAGGACTTTCTGTTAATTGATTAATATAACTTTAGACACTTTAAATACTTTTAACTTTAGACTTATATCTAACTTTTTGGTCTTACTGTACGCTGTTCTATACGTTTTTCAAAAGTTTCTCCTTTAAAAATACGTTGTACAAAAATACCTGGTATATGTATTTGATTAGGATCTAATTCTCCTGCCGGCACTAATTCTTCTACCTCAGCAACTGTAATTTTTGCTGCGCCACACATTACTGGATTAAAATTACGTGCTGTTCCTTTAAAAATAAGATTCCCTGCTTCGTCACCTTTCCATGCTTTTACAAAAGCAAAGTCGGCTTTAAAGGCATGTTCTAAGACATACATTTTACCATCAAATTCTCTGGTTTCTTTACCATCGGCAACTTCGGTACCGTAACCTGCTGGTGTATAAATAGCAGGAAAACCAGCTTGAGCTGCTCGGCATCTTTCGGCTAATGTACCTTGTGGAATAAGCTCTACATCTAATTCTCCAGACAGCATTTGTCTTTCAAATTCGTCGTTTTCTCCTACGTAAGAAGATACCATTTTTTTAATTTGCTTTTTTTGAAGTAAAAGCCCTAAGCCAAAATCGTCAACTCCTGCATTGTTAGAAATACAAGTCACGTTTTTCACGTTTCGTTTTACTAATTCAGCTATTGCATTTTCAGGAATTCCGCTTAACCCAAAACCACCTAACATAAAAGTCATGTTATCTTCTACACCATCTAAAGCTTCCTGAACTGTATTAACGGTTTTTTTTATCATCATTTAGTTTTTTAGTGGTTTAAATTTAAGAATAAAAAAAACCATTCTGAAAAGAATGGCTTTTAAAATTTATTGTTGAAGAATTTTAGAATTCTAATTCGTCTGGTACGTCTTCTTCTGGCATATCTAACCCATTTGAGTTAGAGTTATTGTCTTCTTCGTAGTTATCACAATTAACAACTATCGAAAGGTCTTTTGGTTTTTCAAATTCGTCTTTAGACACTTCTAATTCTTTGTCTTCGTAGCAGCTTTTCATGTACATTCCCCAAATTGGTAACGCCATAGAGGCGCCTTGACCGTAAGTAATGGATTTAAAATGCGCTGCTCTATCTTCTGCACCAACCCAAACTCCAGTTACTAGATTTGGTACCATACCCATAAACCAACCGTCTGATTGGTTTTGTGTAGTTCCTGTTTTTCCTGCTATTGGATTAGTAAAACCGTAAGGGTAACCAGTAATAATTTCGGTATAAACACCACTAGTTGGCATCCAAGTACGACGTAATCTTGCTCCTGATCCTTCAGTGGTTACACCTTCCATTAATTTAACTGTTACGTATGCTGATTCTTCACTTAAAACATCTTTTGTTTCTGGAACAAATTGATATAAAACAGTATCATTTTTATCAACTATGGTAGTTACCATAACTGGTTTTGTATAAACACCTTGGTTTGCAAATGCAGAATAAGCGCCTACCATTTCATATAAACTAATATCTGGTGTTCCTAATGCGATAGATGGTACTGCTGGTATTTCTGACTCGACACCTAAATCTCTTGCTAGTTTAGCTACTGGTTCTGGACCTACTTTATCCATTAATCTAGCTGTTATAGTATTAACCGAGTTAGCTAATGCTGCTTTTAGTGTCATCTCTCCACTGTAATCTCCATCAGAATTTTTTGGTGCCCAAGCTTTTTGGTTTCCAAATTTACCAGCTTCAATAGTATATGGTGCTTTTGGTAATTTATCACATGGTGACATATGTAACTGATTAATTGCAGTTGCATAAACAAATGGCTTAAATGTAGATCCAACTTGACGCTTACCTTGTTTTACGTGATCATATTTAAAGTGTTTATAATTCATACCACCAACCCAAGCTTTAACATGTCCGGTTTGAGGATCCATACTCATTAAACCTGGTTGTAAAAAGTGCTTGTAATAGCGCATAGAATCCATTGGTTTCATGATGGTATCTATTTCTCCTCTTTCCCAAGAGAAAATGGTCATTTCTGTTGGTTTATCAAAAGACGCTATAATTTCTTTTTCAGATTTCTTTAAATCGTACTTCATGTGTCTCCAACGTTCTGATTGTCGCATAGAACGTTGCATAAGGCTTTCAATTTCATCTTTATCTAAATCTAAAAATGGTGCTGTTGGGTTACGGTCTGGTGTATTTTGATGAAAAAACTCTGCTTGTAATTTTTTCATGTGTTTTACAACTGCATCTTCTGCATATTTTTGCATACGCGAATCTATAGTTGTATACACCTTTAATCCGTCTTGATAAATATTGTATTTAGAACCGTCTGCTTTGTAGTTTTTCTTATCGTTTGCCCAGTCTTTTAGAAATGCTCTAAGATATTCTCTAAAATAAGTTGCTGTACCGTCGTTGTGTGATTCTGGATTAAAGTTTAAATCAAGTTTTGTTTTTTGAAGTGAATCTTTAACTTTTTCATCTAAAACACCATAACGGGTCATTTGTGATAGAACAACATTACGTCTATTATGAACACCTTCTTCATTACGTCTTGGATTGTACAAAGAGGAATTTTTAAACATACCTACCAACATGGCTGATTCTTTAACCGTTAGCTCATTGGGTTCTTTACCAAAGTAAATTCTTGCTGCAGATCTAATACCGTCAGCATTATTACCAAAATCATAGATATTAAAATACTGAGCGATAATTTCTTCTTTAGTATACTGACGTTCTAAACGAACTGCAATAATCCACTCTTTTACTTTTTGAATTAAACGCTCTGCAATATTTTTTGATCCTTCACCATGAAATAATTGTTTAGCTAACTGCTGAGAAATGGTACTTGCTCCACCGCTTCCTGGTTTTAAAACTGCACGTAATAATCCTCTTGCATCAATACCTGAATGATCATAATATCTAGCATCTTCTGTAGCTACTAAAGCATCTATTAAGTTTTGAGGTAAGTCTTCATATCGTACTGGTGTACGGTTATCATTTAAATAAAATTTAGCTAATGTTTTACCGTCTGAAGAAATAATTTCGGTAGCTAAATTGGTTTCTGGGTTTTCTAATTGGGTATGGTCTGGCATTTCACCAAAAGCACCAACAGATGCTAAAAAGAATATTAAAACGATTAAAAGAATGCCTCCTAAAAAAAGCATCCAAAACCATCTAACGAATTTTTCAAAACCTGTTGTTTCTTGTTTTTTAGTTTTTGCCATCTATGCTTGTTTATTCTGTTTTTTCTATCCTAAAACCTACGTCTGTAATACCTTCTAAATTTACTACGCCATTTACATTTCCGTTTTGGCGCATGGCGTGCTGTATGTTTACTTTATATTCTCCTTTTTCTTTAAAAATAACACCTTCTTTATACCACAGCTTATTTTCTTTTACAGAAGATAATCCTTCGCCAAGCCATTCGCCATTTGGTTTCGTCATTGCGTATTGTAAAGTGTCTGTTATTGCTTTTCCGTGAGGAAATTTCATTTCAACAATTAAATATAAATTACTGAATTTATAAGCATTGGTGTTTCTTAAATTAACAAACAAGTTGTAAGGTTTTATGGAATCTGGCGGATTAATTTTAAAACTTACAACATCTTCTTTATTCCAAGCTGTAGACACGCTTTTATACTCGTCATAAACAGCTTTAGAGTCGCAAGACATCACTAAAACAAATAGTAATAAAACAATTATATTATTTGTTTTCATTATTGTTGTTTGGTTTGTTTTTGTTTGGTCGACGTTTTTTATTTCTTCTTTTTTGATTGTTTGAGTTGCTATTAGTATTTGTATTACTATTAGCTTCTACTTTTTTTGGCTTATTACGCTTACGGTTTTTATTAGTTTTACGTTTCTTATTGTGTTTTGGTTTATCAAAGCGTGTTAAACTATCTTGACCAACAACGTTTTCAAATTCGGTTTTAGTATCTACTGTTAGATCTGCAGCGTATTCTTCTAAGCTAGCAACTTTCTTTTTTTGTTTGTTAATTTCTATAATTTCGTTGGCTTGTTCTATGGTAATTAAGTGCCAATTCATCCATTCGCCTTCATAAGCGTACCACATATGTCCTTTAAAAATATCTGTTTTTTGGCATACTGCTGTACCTTTTTCGGTATATAATTTTGTATCTGTTTTAGGAAACGATTTTAAAGCATCTAAATACGCGTCTAGCTCGTAATTTAAGCAACATTTTAACTTACCGCATTGACCAGCTAATTTTAACGGATTAAGTGATAATTGCTGGTAACGCGCTGCACTTGTACTTACCGATCTAAAATCTGTTAACCACGTAGAGCAGCATAACTCACGACCACAAGAACCTATACCACCAAGTCTTGAAGCTTCTTGACGAAAGCCAACTTGTTTCATCTCTATTCTTATTCTAAACTCTTTAGCGTATACTTTAATTAGCTCTCTAAAATCTACACGTTCTTCAGCAGTGTAATAAAAGGTTGCTTTGCTTGCATCACCTTGAAATTCGATATCAGAGATTTTCATTTTTAGATTTAAATCTATAGCAAATTGACGCGCTTTAACCTTCATTGGTTCTTCACGGTCTCTTGCTTCACTCCAAATATCTATATCTTTTTGTGATGCTTTACGGTAGATTTTTAAGACATCGTTTTTGGTATCTACTTTCTTGCGTTTTATTTGTACACGCACTAGTTCTCCCGTAAGGGTAACCATACCAATATCGTGACCAGATTGTGCTTGAGTAGCTACAATATCTCCAATACTAAGCGTTAAGTTTTCGGTATTTTTATAGTAGTGTTTACGTCCGTTTTTAAAACGTACTTCTACCCAATCAAAAGGTTCTTCTCCGTTAGGCAAAGACATGTTTGCTAACCAATCAAAAACCGTTAATTTATTGCAACTATCTGTACCACACGTTCCGTTATTTTTACAACCTTTAGGCTGTCCATCCTTTCCTGTAGCGCAACTTTGACAAGCCATACTATTTTATGTATATATTGAATCTAAAGGAGTTAGCTTTAGATGACGATTAATAATTTGTAGCTTTTTCCGCTTTCGCGGAAAATGAGCCACTTCAATTTGTAAAGATAAGATTATTCTTATGACTTTAAAATAATAAAATTTAGGCGTTTTTAAATGTCTTTTACCGAAATTATATTTACCGGACATGCTTTTGAAGCTTCAGTACAAGGTTCTAAAATTTCGTAATCGTTAGATTTTAGGGTAAAAAAACCTTTCCTGTCGGTTGAATGTAACAACACGGTTTTACCGTCTTTTTTTGACATCCTAAACTGATTTGGTGCCAACTCTACACAGTAATTACAGCCAATACACTTGTTTCTTTGTAAGGTAACAACAACCATTAAGCTTCTACTTTATTTTCTACAATTTTATAAAGTTTGTCTGATGGTCTTACTCTAAACTCTAACGGAATGGTGATTGAGTCTCCTTTTGTTCCTTTTTCTAAAGCTTGGTCATTAACCAACATTTCTTTAAGCTCAAACTCTTTTGCGCCTGTTGTTGGACCAGTAATTAACAAAGTGTCACCTAATGATAAATCGTACGCTTCAATTTTAAATTCACCAATTTTAGCTTTTGGATAAAAATGAACGCCTTTACCAATATACACCTTCTTTTGCGTTGCGTGCGAGCCTGAACCTTTACTCCATTCGCCTAATTTTTGACCTAAATAGTAACCACTCCAAAAACCACGATTGTAGACTTTTTCTAACTCTTGCATCCAACCAATTACTTTGTCTTTATCGTAAGTGCCATTTTCTACACTATCAATTGCATCTCGGTAACACTTGATGACTCTAGCCACATATTCTGGTGCACGACCACGACCTTCAATTTTTAAAACTTTGATTCCAGCATCTGCTACTTGGTCTAAAAAGTCGATAGTACAAAGGTCTTTTGGTGACATGATATACTCGTTATCCAATTCCATTTCAAAACCAGTTTCTTGATCGATAACGGTATATTTTTTTCGGCAATTTTGTTTGCAAGCACCACGATTTGCAGATGAGTTATGCGAGTGTAAACTCATATAACACTTACCAGAAACCGCCATACATAACGCACCGTGACCAAAAATTTCAATCTCTACTAAACGACCTGATGGTCCTTTAATTTGTTCTTTTTCAATTTGATCTGTAATGTGTTTTACTTGGCGTAAACTAAGCTCTCTACTTAACACCATTGTATCTGCAAACATAGCGTAAAACTTAACCGTTTCGATGTTTGTGATATTAATTTGTGTTGAAATATGAACTTCCATACCCAACTCTCTAGCTACAGCAATTACCGCTTGATCCATTGCGATTACGGCGGTAATATTAGCTTCTTTCGCTCTTTTTACCAAGGTTTTTACGATAGATAAATCGTGATCGTAAATAATAGTATTAAGCGTTAGGTAAGTTCTTACGTTTTTGGCTTGACAACGTTTAGAGATTTCTTCTAAATCGTCTAAAGTGAAATTAATAGACGCACGAGCACGCATATTTAGTTGCTCTACACCAAAATAAACCGAGTCTGCACCATTATCTAAAGCCGCTTGCAAGGATTCAAAATTTCCTGCAGGCGCCATTAATTCTATCTTTTGCATCGTACTAATCTTGTTTACTTTTTAGGGTTTCAAAAATATTACGCAAGTCTTTTTTATATGGTAAATGGTCTGCTCGTCCTTTTTTAAAGATGTCGTTACTATTTCCTTGTCCTTTACGTAATGCTTTTTGCTCTTCGTAAGGCAGTGCGTTTATTTCTTTACAAGTTGAAGAACAACAATTGTCCATTTCAGCTTTACAATCGTCACATTGAATGAATAGTAAATGACAAGCATCATTTGCACAGTTTACGTGTGTATCACAAGGTTTACCGCATTGGTGGCATTGTGCAATAACATCGTCACTAATTTTTTCTGAACGACGCTCGTCAAACACAAAATTCTTTCCTATAAACTTATTTTCTAAAGCTTTTTCGTTGACTTGTCTTGTGTATTCTATAATTCCGCCGTCAAGTTGATAAACGTTTTTAAACCCTTTGTGTTTAAAATAGGCGCTGGCTTTTTCACAACGAATACCACCAGTACAATACATCACTAATTTTTTGTCTTCTTTGTGTGCTTTTAAATCGTCTTCTATAATATCTAAAGATTCTCTAAAGGTATCTACATCTGGCGTTACGGCGTTTTTAAAGTGACCTATTTCGCTTTCGTAGTGGTTACGCATATCTACTAATACCGTGTTTTCGTCTTCGATTAAATCGTTAAACATTTCGGCATTAACGTGTATTCCTTTGTTGGTCACGTCAAAAGTATCGTCGTTTAATCCATCGGCAACAATCTTATCACGAACCTTAACTTTTAGTTTTAAAAAAGACATATTGTCTTGCTCTACAGCAATGTTAAGTCTAACATTTTCTAAAAAGTCAATACTGTCTAAATGAGTTTTGAAGTTTTCAAAATTTTCGGCAGGAAGCGATAATTGAGCATTGATACCTTCGGTAGCGACGTAAATTCGACCTAAAACATCTAAACTGTTCCATTTAATAAACAGTCGGTCTCTAAATTCTTGTGGATTGCTAATGCGCGCATATTTGTAAAAAGACAAAGTAAGACGTTCTTTACCTGCTTTTTCAATAAGTTCTGCACGTTCATTAGCGCTTAATTTGTTGTACAGTTGCATGCTATACTTACGTTTTAAGAGTTAATAAATCGGTGCAAAGGTAGAATTTAAAATGGGTATTGCAAGATTAAAGGCTGTATTTTGGTATTAATTTTTTGAAAAACAAACACTTAAAATTTAAAAAGAAAAAAGTCCTTTGTTTTTTTACAAAGGACTTTATATAGTACACAAGAATTTTTAATTTAAAGAATCTTTATTCTTAACATTTAACTTAACATTTTTTTCAATTAAACTATCTAAAAACTTTGAGCCATCATCAACATTAGTAATATCTATGCCTTGTTTAGGTTTTTTACTTCTGTCTAGTTCTATATTTGGGTTTTTGTCATTCCTAAAGATATACTCTAATTCTAACATTACTAGTAATTCCTTTTTTGTATACCTTTTTTGGTAAAAAGAATCTAATCTACGTTCTAACCGTTCTGGTTTTACAGAGTTTTTCAAAGATTTTGACAACAAGAACAAAACAGAATCTTCTTTTTTTATTTGTCTTAATTGGTTTTTACTAATATCTAATTCTTTATTGACTAAGACCATACTTTTTCTTTCCTCTTTAATTGATTTGAAAGGTTGCACAGGCTTACAATTGATAAAGAATAATACCAAAATAATATAAGAAAATTGTTCGTTGTATTTCATTAAAATAAATGAGTAATCCTTCAATACGTTACAAATAAAAGAAATATTTTTCTATAAAAGAAAAAAGTCCTTTGTGTTTTACAAAGGACTTTTAACAGACTAACTCGTTAATAATTTTTTAATTTTTCGATTAAAAAATGTTACGAGTTAACCTCCATCGGCTTTACAACTGCTATTTAAGAAAATAGAGATTGAAACGCCTAATGCATTAATCAAGATTATTTTTTTTAAATATTTCATTCCTTAGCAGTTTAGAATTAATATCTAAAAGAGGAATAAATTTTTCTTTTTCATAGCTATTTTTTCCCTCTTTTGTTAAGTAGATGCAAAAACTTTAAAAAGGTTGCGTGAGAAAAATAAAAATGGTTAAAAAAGTAGTATTTTAGCATTGAAATTTTATAAAAAGTACTGAAAATGAGCAAAGAAAACGAAGCAAAACTAAAAGCTTTACAACTAACACTAGATAAGCTAGATAAAGCCTACGGAAAAGGAACAGTAATGAAAATGAGTGATGCTGCAGTGGTAGATGTAGACGCTATACCGTCAGGATCTTTAGGTTTAGATATCGCTTTAGGCGTTGGTGGTTATCCAAGAGGTAGAGTTATAGAAATATATGGACCAGAAAGTTCTGGTAAAACCACATTAACCTTACATGCAATTGCTGAAGCACAAAAAGCAGGTGGTATTGCTGCGTTTATTGATGCTGAACATGCTTTTGACCGTTTTTATGCCGAAAAATTAGGTGTAGATATTGATAATTTAATTATTTCTCAACCAGATAATGGCGAGCAAGCTTTAGAAATTGCAGATAATTTAATCCGCTCTGGCGCTATTGATATTGTTGTAGTCGATTCGGTTGCTGCATTAACACCTAAAAGTGAAATTGAAGGTGAAATGGGTGACTCTAAAATGGGATTACACGCACGTTTAATGTCTCAAGCATTAAGAAAGTTAACTGCATCTATTAGCAAAACCAATTGTACCGTAATATTTATTAACCAATTACGTGAAAAAATTGGAGTTATGTTTGGTAACCCAGAAACTACTACTGGTGGTAATGCTCTTAAATTTTACGCTTCTGTAAGATTAGATATTAGAAGATCTACACAAATTAAAGATTCTAACGGAGATGTAATGGGTAACAAAACACGAGTTAAAGTAGTTAAAAACAAAGTAGCACCGCCATTTAAAACCGCAGAATTTGATATTATGTACGGTGAAGGTGTTAGTAAAGTTGGAGAAATTTTAGACGTAGCTGTAGATAAAGGCATTGTAAAGAAAAGTGGATCTTGGTTTAGTTACGAAGACACAAAATTGGGTCAAGGTAGAGACGCTGTAAAACTAGTTATAAAAGATAATCCAGAATTATTTGAAGAACTAGAAGACAAAATAAAAGCCGCAATAAAAGAAGAACAATAAAATAAAATCCCGATTAATTCGGGATTTTTTATTTTTATACGCAACCTTTTTAATCCTTATGCATCTATTAATTAGTTAATAGCATTAAATACTAATGAAAAAAATAATTTTATTACTTATAAGCTTAAGTTTTTTATCATGCAGTTTAGATGATGGTAACGAAGTAACCTTTCATAGAGAGTTTTTACCTATATTAAGTGTAGATGCGCCTGAATTCTTTACACAAGGAGAAGATCATGAAATTACAGTAACTTATACAAGACCAAATTCTTGTTATCAATTTGATTACATTTATTATACCAAAAATAATAATGAACGTACAGTTGCTGTTTTGGCTAAAGTTTTAGAAAATAACAATAACTGCATCGAAGTTGTAGAAGAGTCTGAAACTACATTTACAGTAAGAGCTGAACAAGAAGAAACTTATGTTTTTAACTTTTGGCAAGGAGTAGATGATAACGGTGAAGATATGTATCTAATAATAGAAGTACCAGTAGAACAATAAGTTTTAATTAATAAAATATGCATTGAGTTTAGACCAGCTCATATATAACTGTCAAAAAAATGATACTAAAGCACAAAGTGAATTATATGAACTTTTTTCAAGTAAATTATTCTCTATCTGCTTAAAGTATTCGCGTAACTATGCAGAAGCTGAAGACAATTTACAAGACAGTTTTATAACCATATTTAAAAAAATTAAACAGTATAAAAATAAAGGAAGTTTTGAAGGCTGGTTAAAAAGAATTACAATCAACACTGCTTTACAACGCTACCGAAAACAGAAAGTATTTGATATTGTTAATGAAGATGCAATAGAAGACGAAGAAGTAGATATAGATGAAAACAATGTAAGCTTAGACTTTTTGTTAAGCTGCATACAAGAATTACCCGATAGATATAGACTAGTTTTTAATTTATACGTCCTAGATGGGTATTCGCATAAAGAAATTTCAGAAATGCTAGAAATTAATTTAGGTACTAGCAAATCTAATCTAGCCAGAGCTAGAGTGATTTTAAAAGAAAAAATAACAACTTATACTAGCGGAAATAATTCACAAAGTTTATAAATGAGTAAAAAGAATTTAGATAGATTATTTCAAGAAAAGTTTAAAGACTTTGATGCTAAGCCAAACAAAAAAGTATGGCAAAACATTCAAAATCAACTTGAAGAAGAAAAAGACGATAGATCTGTATTTGTTATTCCGTTTTGGGTAAAGCTTTCAGGTATTGCAGTATCATTATTAATATTACTACTTATAGGAAACTCTTTATCAAATTCTGAAAAAGAAATAACACCAATCATTGTAGATTCTCCTCAAAAAAAAGAGGTTAATACTAAATCAAATTCATCTAAAAAAGAATCAAAAGGCGAAACTTTAAAGAAAGATGAAAAAATTGTTTCAAATCCTAATCAAAGTAAAGAAGATTCATCTAATAAACAATTTAGAAGTAACTCAAATAAAGGAACATATTTAACTGCTTCTAGCAGCAATACTTTTAAAAATTCTAAACAAAAAAGTAATAGTTCAAATTACAACAAATCAGCAAGTTTAAATGAACAAAACAATAAAATTGCTGAGTCTTCAAAAAAAGAAAACAATTCTAATTATGCTTTTAATAAAGTTGAAAACAAAAAAGTTATAAACGAACAGAACGAGACTTTAAATCAAGAAACCTATAATAATACATTAGCACAAAATTCATCAAAAGAAAATGAATCTAACACATCTCTTTTAGACACAAACACTAAAGAAGAAGAACAAGAAAATGCTATAGAAACTGCTATTACAGAAGCAGAGAACGAAGAACCAAATAATGAAAAAGAAGAAAATTACAACAGGTGGAGCGTCTATGCTAATGCTGCACCTGTTTACTACAACAGTTTTGGCGAAGGTTCTCACATTGATGAAGAGTTTAACACAAATAATAAAACAGGAGAGATTAACACTAGCTATGGAGTAAAAGTTGGCTACGCATTAAACAAAAAACTTACAATAAGATCAGGTATTAACCGATTGAATTTAAGTTTTGATACAGATGATGTTATCGTATTTCAAAATGTTAGTAATAGTGAAAAGTTTTTAAGAAACATTTCTCTTTATCCTGTCAATAATCAGTCATTAAATTTAATGAGTACTGATAATGCCGTTTTACAAGCATCTTCTCTAGGCATACAGAGAGATGCAGCTCTTAGTCAACGTATTTCATATTATGAAGTTCCTTTAGAAGTTGAGTACGCTATTCTTGATAAAAGATTTAGTTTAAACATAATTGGTGGTGTAAGTACTTTTTTTCTAGAAGATAATGAAGTTGTTTCTGAATTAGCAGGGTTTAAAACAACAATCGGAAAGGCAAACAATATAAATAATGTTAGTTTTTCTACTAACTTAGGTATCGGTCTTTATTATGATTTCTCACAACATATACAACTTAATATAGAACCTACCTTTAAATATCAAATAAATGCATACAACAACACTTCTGGAGACTTTAACCCTTATATTATAGGGTTATACTCTGGATTGAGTTACAAATTCTAAGTTTTAGTTGTTCTTCTTCAAATAGAAGAAAAACTGCTATTACAAAAAAGCTATTCTGTGCCAAGAGTAGCTTTTTTTCTTTTATAACTCTCCAATTGCTTAGCTATGATAATTCTAGCCTTTTCATTTAAAGACTTAGTATCATTAACGCTTAAATCTAATGTCGGTATAAAAGGATGCATAGTCGCTCTTAATACACCTGGTCCACCACTAAAAAAGGTATAAGAAAAACGTTTTTTATTATCTGCAAACGTTAATGGTACAATCGGTATTTTGTGGTTTATAGCTAGTCTAAAAGCACCATCTTTAAACTCGGCTAAATCAATATGTTCTTCAGGCACCATTCCTTCTGGAAAAATACAAATACTTAAACCTTGTTTTAATCGTCTTTGAGCTCTCATAAAAACACGTTTTCTGCTTTCTGCGTCACCACGATCAACCAAAATACACGTACGTTTATAGAAAAACCCAAACAACGGAATTTTTGCCAACTCGGCTTTACCAACAAAAACAAAAGGATTTTTTACCGCTACCAACATTAACATAATGTCAATCATAGATGTATGATTAGCAATAAACATATAGCTTTTTTTACGCTCGGTTTTTTGTAAATAATTTATTTTAGTTGGCATACCCATGCCAACTAAAATAAAACGTGCCCAAAAGCGCGCCAACCTAAAAAAGAAAGGATACCAAGACTCTTTAGAAATAGAAATTAAAAGCAAAGGAAATAGCACAACTATTGGCAAGGCTACCAAAATGTAAAACCAAATACGGTAAAATGTCCAAAAAATGTACTTAATTAACTTCATCTGGGTTCAAAACTAATTAAATTAATTGAGCTATTCTACTAAAAAAATTACCTTTGCCATTCAGAATTAAATTTAATCATGGCAAGAATACTTACAGGAATTCAAAGTACAGGAACACCACATTTAGGTAATATTTTAGGTGCAATTTTACCTGCTATAAAATTATCAGAAAACAGTGATAACGAATCTTATTTGTTTATCGCAAATTTGCACACCTTGACACAAATTAAAAATGCAGAAGAGTTAAGACATAACACCTACTCTGTTGCTGCAACCTGGTTAGCTTTTGGATTAGACATAGAAAAAACAGTGTTTTATAGACAAAGTGATATCCCTCAAGTTACAGAACTTGCTTGGTATTTAAACTGTTTCTTTCCTTTTAAAAGATTGCAATTAGCACATGGTTTTAAAGATAAAGCAGACCGTTTAGAAGATGTAAACTCTGGATTATTTATGTATCCAATGCTAATGGCTGCAGATATTTTATTGTATGATGCAGAGGTTATTCCTGTGGGTAAAGACCAACTTCAGCATATCGAATTTACAAGAGATGTTGCCTCTCGTTTTCATGCAAAAATGGGTGAAGCTTTTGTTTTACCTGAAGAAAAACTGCAAGAAAACACCATGCTTATTCCTGGTACAGATGGCGAAAAAATGAGCAAAAGTAGAGATAACTACATCAACATCTTTTTACCAGAAAAGCAACTTCGTAAAAAAATAATGAGTATTGAAACAGATAGTACACCGTTAGAAGAACCTAAAGACTGGAGTACGTGTAACTGTTTTGCTATTTACAGCTTATTAGCCAACGAAGAACAAATTGCAACAATGAAAGCCAATTACGAAAATGGTAATTACGGTTACGGTCATGCTAAGCAAGCGCTTTACGAGTTAATCTTAACCACTTTTGAAGCTCAAAGAGAACGCTATAACTTTTACATGCAAAACTTAGATAAAATAGACGAAGCGTTAGCTATTGGTGCAAAAAAAGCCAAAAAAGTAGCAGATAATGTATTAGCTAGAGTTAGAGAAAAGGTTGGATATTAATTAAATAAGCTCAAACAATTTTCCTGGTAAAGGTCTAACTACACCTTTTAACTCCATATTAAGTAAAATACTTGCCATTTTGTAAGTTGGTAATTTGCAGTTTATAGCAATAACATCTAAAAGCTCTTTATCGTTATCTTTTAGGTAGTTATATACTATTTTTTCATCTGCATCTAACTCTACAAATAACTGTTTTTGTATTGGTGGCTTTTTTAACGCTTCTAATTCCCAATTAAGCATATATGGAATATCGTATGGTGTAGATAGCAAATGTGCTTTTTGCTGCTTAATTAGGTTATTACAACCAACACTTTGGCTATCTGTTATGCGACCTGGTACCGCAAAAACATCTCGGTTATAAGAATTAGCAATATCTGCAGTTACAAGGCTTCCGCCTTTTTCTGCAGATTCTATAACAATGGTTGCTTGACTTAAACCTGCAATAACACGATTTCGTTTTAAAAAGTTGTTGCGATCAAAAGTATCACTACTCCAAAAATCAGTATAAAAACCGCCATTATTTTCTACTTCAGCCACATATTTTTTATGTACTTTAGGATAAATTTGGTTTAATCCATGCGCTAAACAACCAATGGTTTGCAATTTGTTTTTTATTGCTGCTTTATGTGCGGTTATATCTGTACCATAAGCAAAACCTGAAACAATTATAGGCTTATATATTGCTAAATCTTCTACTAATTTTTCGCAAAAAGCAATACCTGATGTTGTTATTTTTCTAGTACCAACAATACTAATAATGTGTTGATTATTTAAGTTGATATTCCCTGAAGAAAACAATAAAATAGGACCATCCAAACAATGTTTTAAATTTTCGGGGTAAGTTTCATCTAAAAAATAGTGGCAATTAATACCTTCTTCTTTTATGTATTTTAACTCGCTTTCTGCAGCTTCAAGATGATTAGATTTATGTAATTCGCTTAACAGAATTTCACCAATACCATCAATTTTTAGAAGATTGCTTTTTTTCTCTTTAAAGACAGCTTCTGCACTTCCGCAGTGATTTATTAGCTTTTTTGCAGTCGTATCACCAATTTTTGATACGTGTTGTAAGGCTAAAATATGCAGTAATTGGCTATCTTTCATTTTATATTATTCTGATTTTTAAGCTACAAGAAAAGAAATTTATTGCTGTTAATAAATAATAGGGTCTAAATTTTATTCGCTTTTAAAAATTTATAACTTTGTTTTTATGCAATTAGAAACCTACATCAGCGATTTGTTATACCGTTACGATTGTGTGACTGTGCCAGAGTTTGGTGCTTTTTTAACACAACGTAAATCGGCTACAGTACACGATTCTACCAACGCGTTTTATCCGCCAAAAAAAGTATTATCGTTTAATGAACAAATACAAAATAATGACGGACTTTTAGCCCGTTACATTGCCGATGTAGAAAAAATACCTTTTGAAGTTGCTACGCAAAACATTGCAATGCGTGTTAAATCTTTAAAATCTTACTTAACCGAAGGTGAAACTTTAACCTTTGAAAACATTGGAGATTTAAAGTTAAATAACGAAGGTAAAATAGAATTTACACCATCTTATCACCTTAATTATTTAACAGATGCGTTTGGGTTATCGCAATTTGTAAGTCCTTCTGTAACTAGAGAAGAATACAAAAAAGAGGTTGAAACTATTGAAAAAGAAGTACCAACCATTGCTATTACACAAGAAAAACGTAAAAGCAGACCTTATCTTAAATATGCTGCAGTTGCTATTATTGCTTTAGGTTTAAGTGGTTTTGGAGTAAATAATTACTACAAAAACATAGAAAACCATAACCAAATAGCTCAAGAAGAAGCAGATGCACAATTAGAAGATCAAATACAAGAAGCTACTTTTGTAATTAGTAATCCTTTACCAGCCGTAACTTTAAACGTAAATAAACAAACAGGTAATTATCATTTGGTTGCTGGTGCTTTTAGATTTGAAGAAAACTCTGATAAAAAAGTAGAGCAATTAAGAGCTCAAGGCTATAAAGCGAGAAAAATAGGTACTAATAAGTATGGTTTACATCAAGTAATTTATGCAAGTTATACTTCTAGAGAAGATGCTTATAATGCCTTAAACAGTATTAGAAAAAACAGTAATAAAGACGCTTGGCTACTTATTAAACAATTAGACTAAGCTATTTTAAACAAATAATAAAAGCCTCACAACATTAAATTGTGAGGCTTTTTGTTTTCATAATTATTTGTAAAAAGCTAAAACTAAAACTACAAATCGCCTTACCTTTGCAAAAAATTTAAGACATGACACCAAAAACTGCAGAAAGTACAAAAACAACAATGACCGATTTAGTATTACCTAGTGAAACTAATCCGTTAAATAATCTTTTTGGTGGTGAATTATTAGCACGTATGGATCGTGCTGCAAGTATTAGTGCAAGACGCCATAGTAGACGTATTGTGGTAACTGCATCTGTTAATCACGTAGCGTTTAATAGAGCTGTACCTTTAGGAAGTGTTGTTACTGTTGAAGCTAAAGTGTCTAGAGCCTTTAAAAGCTCTATGGAAATATATATTGATGTTTGGATTGAAGATCGTGAGTCTGGAGAACGTACAAAAGCTAATGAAGCTATTTACACCTTTGTAGCTGTTGACGAAATAGGAAGACCTGTAAAAGTACCAGAACTTGTCCCAGAAACAGACATTGAAAAAGAGCGTTACGCTGCAGCTTTAAGACGTAAGCAACTAAGCTTAGTGTTAGCAGGTAAAATGCAACCAAAAGATGCTACTGAGTTAAAAGCTTTGTTTGAGTAAATTATTTTTTATTAGCTTAATTAACTGTTTACTGTTTTTCTAAAACTATTTCTTGATAAGTTGGTAATCTGTGATCACTTGGTTGTCCTTCTTCGTAAGTCATTAAATGTCCTGGTTTTATTCTAATTTTTATTTGCTCTGGATTACCTGCTAATTGGTCTTCTGGTATATGTCTTATTTCCATTTCATAATCAAAATAACTTCTTTCTGGATCTTCAATTAAGACTTCTACTCTTCTTTCTGTTTCAGAACAGTCTTCACAAACGGGATAACTGTATTTTCCTTTTATATAACCACCATAGATCAAATGTTCTGAAATGTCATTAAAGCTATCTATTTGGTTTAAGGTATTGATAACTTCTGTTCCGTTTGAATCTATGTATTTAAACTCTCCATACATTAAATCTTCATAAAATGAAATATCATTATCTTCATTATAATAGCTTAATTCTTCCTTTCTTAATTTTAAAGTCAAAATTTCATTCCCATTTGTATATTGCCATGTTCCTACCAATTTTGTAAAGTCTCCATCTATATCTTTATAATATGCATTTTCTGTCTCATATAAATCGCTTCCATTATATAATGGAATGATTGGGTTTTGAGCCTTACAAGAAAAAAAGGTAATTAATGCTATTGTTGTAATTAATAATTGTTTCATAACCTAATAATTACATTTTATAAACCCATTCTGCAGGGTTTTGTGATGCGTTGTTTTTATAAACACTAAACTTAAGCATAGTTTGTCCATCACTATCTGTAAACACTTCGCCTATATCTTGCTTTGTAGAAATTTCATCACCTTTTTTTACGTAAACTGTTTTTAAGTTTCCGTAAGCTGTAATGTAATTACCGTGTTGTATTAACACTACAGGATTACTCTTTTTTTGTACCATAACAGCTAAAACTTTACCCTTAAAAACTGCTCTAACTTTTGCGTCCTTTTCGGTAGCTATACGCACACCATTACTTTGTATTTCTAGTTTTGGGTCTATTAAAGAGCGTTGTTTACCATAACGTAATCTAACAACTCCTTTTTCTACTGGCCAAGGTAATTTTCCTTTGTTATTTAAAAAGTCTGCTGCTACTAATTTTGCTTCTGCTGTAAGTGCAAAACCAGATTCGTAGGTAGAAGTTTTGCCTGCTTTTTTATTAGATTTTGCTATTTCTGCTTTAATAATTCGGTCTATTTCTCTATCTATTTCGGCAGCTTCGCGTTGCTTTTCTTTTATTTGAGATGCGTACTTATTTAAGTCTTTTTTAATCTCTGCCATTATAGATTGGTGCTGCTTTCTATCGGCTTCTAATTGATTTTGAATGACCTTGTTTTCAGCAATTAACTTATCTTTTTCTTCTTTTTGCTTAACTAAGTCTAAGTTTAAATCTTGAAGTTTTTTAGCTTTTACTTTTATGTCTTCGGCTTGCTGTTTCTGTACCTTCGCATATTGGTTCATGTACTGTAAACGCTTATAAGCTTGTCTAAAATTATCTGAAGACAATAAAAACATTACACGGCTTTGTTCGCTTTTATTTTTATAACTTTTTTGAATTGTTTTTGCGTAATTTTCTTTTAAAATGGTAAGCTCGTCACGCAATTGCGAAATTTCTTTTTGATTGTTATTGATAGATCTTGTTAATAAATTAGCTTGTTGATTGGTGACTTTTATTAGATTATTGGTCACACTTAACTTATAGTTTAAGTCTTCTATTAAAGCCGTTTGATCTTTCTTTTTGTTTTGGTTAGAAAAAAGAAGATTGTTTATTTTTTTTATTTCGTTTCTAAGCTCTATTCGTCTTGCTTCAAGCTGGTCTTTTTTATTGTTTTGCGCTTGCGCGGAAGTGATGCCAAGCAACAAAAACATTAATGAAAGAGTTAGAAACTGGTTGAATTTCATGGTTATAATTCTATTTTTTTATATCCTGAAGGAATGCTAAACGGAAAACGTACATCTTCATTCAAATCTACAGATTTTAATTCTAAATTAATCACTAACTGATCTTCATTTTCTATAGCAAATATCTTTGTTTCTGAAGGCAAGGTTAGATTGTCTACTTTTTGATAAGATAGATAGTCTATTTGTAAAATTCTACGTTCTTTAGGTTGTGCAATTTGCTGCGAGTCCATTTTGAAATGACTTGGATTGAACATTAAAAAAAGCTCGAATAAATCGCGTTGTTTTTTTGGCTTTAATTGGTAAGATTGGTCAAATAAATCAATCTCATAATCCTTATCATTAAGAGCAAACATAGATTGACCTAAAAGCATATTTTGTACTTTTTGAAAGTCTAATTCTGTTCCTAAAAGATTACTTAAATACGTAAAATCACCATCAAAATAAGTATTGTCTAGTTTGTTATAAAACGCCACTCTTGTTGGTGTTATTAGTGCTTTTACCAAACCTAATTTACTCATCCAAATGGTTTTATCTTTTTCTATACGAAGACTAACTGTTGTCCCTTCAGATCTATCTTTTTCGATGTATTCAATTTTCATTTTACCGACTAAAGTTTTAAAATCTGATTCTACTTTTTCGGTTTGTTTGATTAATTGTCTTGCTGTTAATCTACTGTTTAGTTCGCCATTGGCAACAATAGTTTTGGTTGATTTACAACCAACAAATACAAACAAGAATAGTATTGTATACAGAGAAAATTGAGTTTTAATAGTCATTAATTAGATAATTGTAATTTTTTTGCTTTATCAATAAACGTTTTTGCTTTAGTTAAATTGTTTGTTGCCGTATAAGCTTTGGCTAATTGATTGTAAAAATCGGCTTCCATTGGTTTGTCATCTATAATGTAATCTAAGCCCATTTCTAAGCTTTCTATAGCTTCTTTTGGTCTGTTTAGATAGTTTAAAGATACGCCATGCGTAAGGTATAAAACAGGCTGTGATGGGAAAATTTCTATACCTTCTTGGCTACGTGCTTCGGCTTCTTTAAATTGCTTTAAATCTATATGTAAAAGGATGATATTTCTTAAAATACCAAAGTTTTCTTCTTCCTTTTGCAATGCTTGTTCGTAAAAGTTTATTGCTTTTTGTTTTTCGCCTTTAAGTAAATAATATTGAGCTAGTTCTACCAACGTTTTACCACTAGATTCTATTTTTGTTAGCATAGCGGTAACATCTACTAAATCTTGTTCGTATTGCTGATTTTTACTTACAAATTTCACGAAATCTGCCAGCACTTTTATTTTAGAATCTGGATTAATTTTTGAGCTTTGTAAAGCAATTTTCATAGAATTAATTGCTTTATCGTGGCTACCTTCATCTAAATAAAACTTATATAATGCTAAGTGAACAAGCTCGTTTTTTGGGTTAATTTCTAATAGTTTTTTTGCTGTTTCAAAAGCCTTTTTCTTATCGTTATTTTCGCTGTAGCGATAGATTAATCTTAAGTAAGTTTCTTCAGATTCTGGGTTTTTATCTACTCGATCTTCAAGATTTTCAATTTGATCTTTTTTTCTACCTGTTGCGTTGTAAATACGGTTACGTAGTAAGTCTCTATCGTCTGTAATACCGTACTCTTCATCTAACTCGTCTAAAATTTTAAGCGCATCTTTAAAATTACCTGTTTGTACATAAATATTGGCTAAATCCTCTTTATAATCTGGATGGTATTTCACCAATTGTCTTACAGTTTTTATGGCTTTGTTATATTCTTTTTGCTGAATGTAAACATGATACAACTCGTCTAAAACCCATTCGTTATCAGGCTCTATTCTTAATGCATCTTTTAATGCATCTTCAGCTTCTCCAAAATTTTTAAGCTTGTTGTAGTTTTTTCCTAATTGATAATAAATAACCACATGAGAATCGTCTAATTCTAAGCAACGTTTTAAGTTATCTACAGCACGGTCATAATTTTCTATACCGTGTTGTTTCATAGCTTCGTAGAAATTATTTTGAAATTCGTCTTCAAAATTTCCTAAGTCGTCATTTGGTGTTTTATTAAAATCTATTTGGGCATAATTAGTCTGCGGAATGCATAACATTCCGAAAAGGAAATATAAGATGTAAAGCGTTTTTTTCATCTAAATAACCTATTGTGACTAAGGTTTAAGTGATTTTTTAGTTTAATTAGGTCAATAATTATTCCAATTTATGTCTATAAGATTTCTGCTTTCGCAGAAATTTATTCCAAAACAGAATAATCTCCAATACTAATTTTAGTAAACTTACCGTCGTACTTAACGTGATTACCAATCATAGCTTCGTCTAAATTAGCATTTTTTATACTAGTTTGGTTTTGTATTAAACTATTTTTAACGGTTGAGTTTTCGATAACACAATTATTACCAATAGAAACATATGGTCCAACCGTTGCATTTTTAAGTACTACGTTTTCTCCGATATAACAAGGCTCTATGATACTTGAATTTTCATTTTTAACAGAATCAGAAACAAGTTGCTCTTCTCCATCTGCTTGTAAAAAGCCTAACATACGTTGGTTTGTATCTAATGTTATGGTCTTGTTTCCGCAGTCCATCCACTCGCTAACTTCGCCTGTTTTAAAGACTTTTCCGTCTGCCATCATGCCTTTAATTCCGTCGTTAATTTGATATTCGCCACCATTAATAATATTATTATCTAATACCTTTTGTAGCTGATCTTTTAATTGGCTTACTTCTTTAAAATAGTAAATACCTATAACTGCCAAATCGCTAACAAATTGTTGTGGTTTTTCTACAAGCTCTATAATTTCCTTTTTGTCATTTAATTTAACAACGCCGTAAGCTTCTGGTTGATCTACTTGCTTTACCCAAATTACTGAGTCTGCTTCTGGATCTAAATTAAAATCTGCACGTATTAAAGTATCTGCATAAGCGATTACTGCTGGTCCTGATAAACTGTCCTTTGCACACATGATAGCATGACCTGTACCTAAAGGTTGATCTTGACGATAGATTGAGGCTTTTGCACCTAAACTTGTCGCTAAATCTGTTAAACTATCTACCACATCGTCTCCAAACCAAGCTGGATCACCTAAAACAAAAGCAACTTCGGTTATTGGTTGTTTTAAAACCTTTGCGATATCTTTTACTAATCTATGTACAATTGGTTGTCCAGCAACAGGAATTAATGGTTTTGGGACTGTTAAACTATGTGGTCTTAGACGAGATCCTCTTCCCGCCATAGGTACTATTATTTTCATTTTTTTATGCCTGCGAAAGCAGGTATCTTTTTTAATTAAACTTATTTTTTGGGTTTTAGATTTCTTTTTTCAGGAATTTATTCTCTTATTTTATTAAAGTTGTGATTCCAATTCAGACTCAAATCTGTCCAGTTAGGATTCATTTCTTCTATTAACTCAATTTTCGAGTTTCTTTTCCATTTTTTAAATTGCTTTTCTCTTTTTTTAGCAATTAAACCATTTTCATATTCTTCAAAATAAACTAATTTATCACAATTGTATCTAGCTGTAAATGATTTAGGGTATACTTTTAACTTATGCTCCTTAACTCTTTCATCTATATTGTTAGTTACACCTATGTATAAAACTCCATTAGGTTTATTTGTCATGTTATAGACGTACCAAAGTTTCATTTTTACCTGCTTAGAGATTCCTGCTTTCGCATGAATTATTTGACTCCTGTGCTGCCAAAACCTCCTTTTCCACGAGATGTTTCAGAAAGAGTTTCTACTTCAATCCATTCGGCACGTTCGTGTTTTGCAATTACTAACTGTGCAATACGCTCGCCGTTTTCTATCGTAAAATCTTCGTTAGAAAGGTTGACAAGGATAACACCTATTTCTCCTCTATAATCTGCATCTATTGTTCCTGGCGCGTTTAGGACGGTTATTCCTTTTTTTGCTGCCAAACCACTTCTAGGTCTAACTTGCGCTTCAAAACCTATTGGTAACTCAATAAATAAACCTGTTTTAACTATGGTACGATCTAAAGGTTTTAAGGTTATTGACTCTTCAATATTTGCTCTTAAATCCATTCCAGCAGACGCTATAGTCTCGTAGTTTGGTAAAGCGTGATTAGATTTATTAATGATTTTTATTTGCATGAAATGTTATTTGAGTAGTTTTTTAATTTCATTTTTTTCAAGTTGAAAAACTATGCCTAAAAGTACAATTATTGCAGTAAAACCAATAAAATAATTACCTCTAAAATTATAAAAATAGATGAAAGAGAAACTAATCGACACCAATAAATAAATGACTATTTTCTTTAAATTGTAAGGAATTGGATAGTATTTTCTTCCGAAGAAATAAGATAAAAACATCATTAAACTATAAGCGCAAAGTGTAGCTATTGCAGAGCCTTTAAATCCTATTTTAGGTATTAAAATGTAATTGATTAACAATGTAATTACTGCACCAAAAACCGAAATATAGGCGCCATATTTAGTCCTGTCTGTAATTTTGTACCAAACGGATAGGTTATGATAAATACCAAGACAAAAGTTTGCTAATAGGATAAAAGGCACTATCCACATGGCGTCATAATAAGCTTCACTTCTGATAATTATAGGTTTTATTATATCTGCAAAAACAACTACCGTTACTAAGATAATTGCCCCAAATGCAATAAAAAACTCTAATATTTTGGCATAATTTTTTTGTGGATCTTTAGCTTTTGAATGACTAAAAAAGTAAGGCTCTATGCCTAATCTAAAAGCTGTTGCAAAAAGCGTCATAAATAACGCTAGTTTATAACATGCAGAATACATACCTATTTGGTCATCTGCTATATTTTCGGGCAATAATTCTTTTAAAAGAATTCGGTCAAAGGTTTCATTTATAGAATACGCAACGCCTGCAATAAGTACAGGTAAAGCATAGTTCATCATCTTTTTCCAAAGTTTAATATCTATTTTAAACTTCACTTTTCTATAAAATGGTAACAACCAAAGTAACGTTAATGCGCTTGCAATGACGTTAGAAATGAAAATATAATTGATTTCAAATTTTGGTTTATAAATAGAATTGAAAATGGAGTTAGTTTCGGCTAAATCTTTTAAATAGACTAATAAAAACACATTTAGTCCTAAGTTTACAGCTACGTTTAAAATCTTAATTATAGCGTATTTTGTAGGTTGACTTGTAGCTCTTAACCAAGCAAATGGAATAATTACTAATGCGTCTAAAAGCAATATTAAAAAGACTAAGTTTAAGTATTGTAAGTCAATTTCAATTAAAGATGAAATTTGATTTCTAAAAAGAAAAGCAATACCTAGAACAGCTAAACTACTTACTGTTAAAGATGTTGCTGATGTATTTAAAACATTTTTTTGATTTTCTTCTTTATTAAAAAATCTAAAAAACGCGGTTTCCATTCCGTAGGCTAAAACCACATTAAATAAAACGAAATAAGCAAAAATAAAAGATACTTCGCCATATTCAGCTCTTGATAACACTGAAGGATCTGTGTATAATGGCACAAGTATAAAGCTTAACATTCTGGGTAGTACTGTTGCTAAACCATAAATAAATGTTTGCTTAAAAAGAGATTTAAATCCGCTCAAAAGGTTGTTTATTTTGACCTAAATGTATTGAATTTGTTACAGTAATAAAAACATTAATTAATTGGTGGTCCTTCTGGATAGTAAACACCTTCTTTTTCTTCTATATTTGAAACCTTGTAATACTTAGTTGTACCATTTTCTATATAACTAATTACACATTCTCTATTTTCTAATTGAAAAGGAAAAAAACCTTTAGTTGTTAGTGCATTTCCTTCTTCATTAGTTAATCTTTTTGTTAATCGAGAAAAATATTGACCTTTTAAAGGTGTTAGTTTTCCTTTCATTTTTCTAAAGTACACACTATCCATTTTAATACTTGAATGGTTTGGATAAAGGTTAGAAAAATAAAGATTGACACCAGAGCTACCAATAGCTACACCGGTTGTCCAATGCTGTAAATAGGTTTGCGTTAATTGAATTGGTGCTTGTTTTTGTAATGCGTATTTAGAAGGTGAACAATTACAAATACAAATAAATAACACAATTAGTGTTATTGATTTAAGGGCTTTCATAATGTAAGTAGGTTAATAATTAATTTTGTTTTGGTGGCGCACTCGGAAAATACTCAGTTTGTTTTTCTTTTATATTATCAATTTTATAATACTTCTTTTTATCGTTTTCGGTATAAATGACAACTGCTTCATTTTCTTTTAAATCGAAAGAAGTTTCTTCTTCTGTATTAGGAGAGAAATCTTCATTTTGATTAGCTTCAGTTAAAATACGTCCTATAAACAGATTTGGATTATTTGGTTTAGTTTCTAATAAAACTTTATGCCCTCTAAAATATAAACTGTCTAATGATATATTAGTCTTTAAGTTAGTTACAGGAATAAATATATTAATACCTGATCCGCCATTTTTAACTCCTGCAACCCAGTTTTGATAATAAGGTTGTTCTATTTTAAAACTTACACTATCTTGAAGTTTTTGGACACTAGAACATTGTAAAAAAAATGCAAATACTATAAATGTAAACGTGATGTATTTAAAAAAGTTAATCATGAGCTTAGTTTTTTATAAATATAATAATCAAATTGCATTCCATAAAAAAAGCCTTATCAAAATTGATAAGGCTTTTTATTTTTTATAATTGCTTTGAGTTTAGCACTATTAATTATTTAATGCTTCTGCACCACCAACAATTTCTAATATTTCATTAGTAATTGCTGCTTGACGTGCTTTGTTGTAAGTTAATTTTAATTGATCTCTTAACTCTGTAGCATTATCTGTTGCTTTATGCATTGCTGTCATACGTGCTCCATGCTCACTCGCAAAGCTATCTCTTACACCTTTATAAAGCTGAGTTTTTAAAGATTTAGGGATTAACTCTTCTACTATTTCGGCTTTAGAAGGCTCAAAAATGTAATCTAAATTAACGTTTTCATCCTGTTGTATTGGAACAATAGGTAAAAACTGTTCTGTCATTACTATTTGTGTTGCTGCATTCTTAAATTTGTTGTAAACGATTTCAATTTTATCAAACTCGCCTGTAACAAACTTATCCATTAGCATTTGTGCTATTTCTGCAACGTTATCAAAAGTAAGATCATCAAAGATTTCACTTTTATTAGCAATTACGATTCCTCTTTTTGAAAAAGCATCGTTTATTTTTTTTCCTATTGCTAATACAGATACTTCTTTGTCAGCATAAACATTACCTATTAAATTGTTAGTTTGTTTGATAATGTTAGAGTTAAAAGCACCACATAATCCTCTATTAGAAGATATTGCTACAATTAATACTCTTTTTACTTCACGTTGATCTGCAAACTTACTTCCTGTATCTGCATCTAAAGTTGCACTTAAGCTTTGTAAAAGCTCTGTTAACTTATCTGCATAAGGTCGCATTGCTGTAATAGCATCTTGGGCTTTCTTTAACTTTGCAGCAGATACCATTTTCATGGCACTGGTTATTTGCATTGTTGAAGATACCGAAGTTATCCTACTACGTATTTCTTTAAGATTAGCCATTCTTTACTTTATTATAAAGCCTCTTCTTACACAGAAGAGTGACATTAATTTATTTTTAAGCTTTGTATTTAGCTGAAAGGTCTTTTGCTACTGCAGATAATGTATCTGTAACCTCATCAGTTAATTTACCTGCTTTTAAAGTATCTAAAACATCTCTGTGTTTAGCGTTTAAGAACTCAATATAATTTCTTTCGAATTCTTTTACTTTTTCTACAGGAACATCTCTTAATAAGTTTTTAGATCCAGCATAAATAATTGCTACTTGATCTTCCACTGTATAAGGGTCGTTTTGTGCTTGCTTTAAGATTTCTACGTTACGCTTACCTTTTTCAATTACGTTTAAAGTAGCAGCATCTAAATCTGAACCAAACTTAGCAAATGCTTCTAGCTCACGGAACTGTGCTTGGTCTAATTTTAACGTACCTGATACTTTTTTCATTGATTTAATTTGCGCAGATCCACCAACACGAGATACCGAAATACCTACGTTAATTGCAGGACGTACACCAGAATTGAATAAATCTGACTCTAAGAAAATCTGTCCGTCTGTAATCGAAATTACGTTAGTTGGGATATATGCAGAAACGTCTCCAGCTTGTGTTTCGATAATTGGTAATGCTGTTAAAGATCCACCACCTTTTACTACAGGCTTTAATGATTCTGGTAAATCATTCATGTTTTTAGCAATATCATCATCTGCAATCACTTTTGCAGCACGCTCTAATAATCTAGAGTGAAGGTAGAAAACGTCTCCTGGATACGCCTCACGTCCTGGTGGACGACGTAATAATAAAGATACCTCACGGTAAGCAACCGCTTGTTTTGATAAATCATCAAATACAATTAAAGCTGGTCTACCAGTATCTCTAAAATACTCACCTATTGCAGCACCTGTAAATGGTGCGTAAACTTGCATTGCAGCAGGATCTGATGCATTTGCAGCTACAATAGTAGTATAAGCTAAAGCTCCTTTTTCTTCTAAAGTTTTAGCAATGTTTGCAACTGTAGACGCTTTTTGTCCTACTGCTACATATATACAATATACAGGTTGTCCTGCATCGTAAAATTCTTTTTGATTTAAGATAGTATCTATACAAACTGTTGTTTTACCAGTTTGACGGTCACCAATTACAAGCTCACGTTGACCACGTCCTACAGGAATCATGGCATCTACAGATTTAATACCTGTTTGTAATGGCTCGTTTACTGGCTGACGATAGATAACACCTGGCGCTTTACGCTCTAATGGCATTTCATAAGTATCACCAACAATTGGTCCTTTACCATCAATTGGGTTTCCTAAAGTGTCTACAACACGACCAACAATACCTTCTCCTACTTTAACAGAGGCAATACGGTTAGTACGTTTTACTGTAGAACCTTCTTTTACTCCAGTTGATCCTCCTAATAATACAATACCTACATTGTCTTCTTCTAGGTTTAGTACAATACCTTCTAATCCACCATCAAATTCTACTAACTCTCCGTATTGAGCATTTGATAATCCGTAAGCACGTACAATACCATCTCCTACTGTTAATACTGTTCCAACTTCGTCTAAAGAAGCGTTTGCTTCAAATCCTGACAATTGTTGTTTTAAGATTGCTGATACTTCAGCTGGTTTTACTTCTGCCATCTTTATTTAGATATTAGATGTTAGATTTAAATCTAACTATATTTAATTTATTGTAAATTCTCTTTTTAATTTGCTTAATTGGTTTGCAATACTTGCGTTGTATTGTGTATCGCCAACTCTTAGGATGAAACCACCTAAAATGTCTTCATCTACTATATTTGTTATTGCTGTTTCTTTACCTGTAAGCTCTTTTACTTTTTCTAGTACTTTTTCTTCTAACTCTTTAGTTAAAGGTACTGCTGTAGTTACTTCTGCAATTTGATTTCCTTTTTGTTGCTCAAAAAGTGTTACATAACTAGAAGCTACTTCTGGTAATAGAGATGTACGCTTGTTAGCAATAAGTACATCTATCAAATTAACTGTTGCTTTGTTAGCGTTTTTAAAGATTTCTAACAATGCTGCTTTTTTAACAGATGAACGTATTACAGGACTGTAAAGCATATCTTTTAAATCTTTACTCTCAGCAACTGTATTTTTTATTAGCTCCATATCTGTGTTTACAGCATCTGCTGTATTATTATCTGTAGCTAAACTTAATACTGCTTTTGCGTAACGTATTGCTGCTCTTTCTCCTGCCATTTTTTGACTAGTTTAATTTAGCGTCTCCTAACATAGACTCAACTAATTCGACTTGTTTGTCTTTGTTAGATAATTCTTGACGTACTACTTTTTCTGCTATCTCTAAAGATAATCCAGCTACTTGACCTTTTAATTCTGCCATAGCAGATTTCTTTTCGCTTTCAATTGCTGCTTGCGCTTGCTCAATCATTTTGTTTGCTTGTTCTTGAGCTTCAGATTTTGCGTCTTCAATCATTTTGTTTTTAAGCTCACGTGCTTCTTTAAGCATAGCTTCGCGCTCTGCACGTGCTTCTTTTAATAACTTATCGTTATCTGCTTGAAGGTTTTGCATTTCTAACTTAGCATTTTCTGCTGCATCTAATGCATTTTGGATACCTTCTTCTCTTTTTTCTACTGCATCAAGAATTGGCTTCCATGCAAACTTTCTTAAAAGTAAGACTAATCCAACAAATAATACTAGTTGCCAGAAAAATAGTCCAATTGAAAACTCGTTAATTAACTTGTCCATTTATATCTATAGTTTTTTAATAAATATTTTTTAGTTTAAAAAACAGCTTTAACCAACCGTTAAAGCTGTTTTTATGTTTTTAAGCTGCGAATAACGCTGCGAATCCAATACCTTCAATAAGTGCTGCTGCAATAAGCATAGCAGTTTGGATTTTTCCTGAAGCTTCTGGTTGACGTGCAATAGCATCCATTGCTTGTCCACCGATTCTACCAATACCTAAACCAGCACCGATAACGATCAAACCAGCTCCTACGAAATTTAAACCTGTCATAATATATATATTAAAAATTAAACATTCTTATTTTAGTGGTCGTGGTGTTCTTCTACCGCAGAACCAAAGTATAGTGCAGATAACATTGTAAAAATATACGCTTGTAATGCTGCAACTAATAATTCTAATAATGATAAAGCAAATGCTAAACCAAATGATAATGAACTACCTAACCAGTTTTTAAATATAAACATTAAACCTATGATACTCATTAATACGATGTGTCCTGCGGTAATATTTGCATAAAGACGAATCATTAATGAAAAAGGTTTAATAATTGTTCCTAATAATTCTATTGGTGCTAAAATAATTTTCATTGGAACTGGCACACCAGGCATCCAGAAAATATGTCCCCAATAATTTTTATTAGCTGTAAATGTTGTTAAAAGATAAGTAATTAAAGCTAACGCTAAAGTTACTGCTATGTTATTTGTAACGTTTACTCCTAAAGGCGTTAATCCTAATAAATTTATAATCCAAACAAAGAAAAATACAGTTAATAGATATGGCATATACCTTTTGTATTTCTTTTTTCCAATATTTGGAAGTGCTATATCATCTCTAATGTAAAGTATAATTGGCTCTAAAAATCTACCCATACCTTTTGGCATGCTTCCCGTTTTATATTTTTTAGCCATACGACTAAACATAAAAAACATTAATAAGCCTACAATAAAAATTGTAAATACGTTTTTAGTGATCGAAAAATCTAAAGGCTTAGTATTTGTTGGATGATCGTGATCGTCTAAGTTAATTGTTCCTTCTGCATCGGTTTTGTAAATTTTACCGTGAAAAGATTTGTAGTAGTTACCATTAACTTCTGCTACAGCTTCTCCATGATGTAATTTTGATGAAGAAAACACCTGTAAACCATTATCCCAAAGAATTACAGGTAACGGAAATCCAATATATTTATGCTCTCCACTATCTGTTGTATATGACGTCAAGCTAAAATCATGAGAGTCAAGTAAGTGATGATTAATGTATTCTTTAATTTCAGTTTTTATACTTTTATCTACGTGCTCTTCAGTATATTCTTGAGCAAAAGAAAAAGATGATACAAAAAGTAATAGTAAACTAATTGTTTTTATAGAAATAATATTTTGCATATCACTTATTATAAATAGTGGCTTAAAAATCGGTGCAAAGGTATGCTTTTATATCAAAATCAAAAAACAAAATTTAATATTATTTAATAGGCTTATAATTAGGCTTTAATATTTATCTAAATTATTTAAAAATTTGGCTAAAATTATACACTCTATCGTTAGGCAAATTGCATACGGAATAAAGAAGGTAAAAAACTCAGGCTTAGTCATATCACCATCCATTTTATATGATGGATAAAAAAGAAGAAAAAAGAATACAAACTTTAATAAACTAGCTGCCATAAATATAAAACCTAATTGGTCTTTTAGTTTCTTTTTTAAAAGAAATAAAAGCACAATTACGCCACAGGCTAATAAATAATTTATGATGTATGAATAAATAATTTGTCTACTTGTAATTTCGGTATCAATATTTTTGTTGATATAAACATGTATTACAAAAAATACCAAAGCAACGAGACTTAGCTTTAGACAATTATTTATTATCCATTTAAGTGTCAAGGATTAAGTTTTTTGATTTGCCTTAAAGTTGCATAAAGAGAAATAGCTACTCCTGCTAAAGTACATATTATTAAAAAGGTTTTACCTGATTCTGTATATTTAGAGTCTAACCACTTACCAAGTAAAACAAACAAATAAATAGTCACACCCATTTGTATTGCAATACCCGTTAATGCAGCAAGTTGCTTAAGCTGTTTTTTGGGTTTTTGAGGTTCCATTTATATCTTTTACAGAAGATTTCATCTCACAAGTTACGTTAAATGTAGCTCCTGGTTCTACAGCTAATTTTTCGGTAATAACGTCGCCTTCAATATGCGCTGTAGACTTTAATGTTAATGTGCCGCTAAGCTCTAAAGTTCCAGTAAGTTTTCCTTCAAAATAAGCATTACTACATGATAGTTTTCCAGAGATTTCGCCGTCTTTTCCTACTACAACTTTTCCTGGTGTTTGTATGTTTCCTTCAATAATTCCATCCACTCGTAAGTCACCTTCACTAATAAAATCGCCTACAATTTTTGTTCCTTTTGCTATTATATTTTGGATAGAAATATGTTCTTGATTTTTGCTCTTCTTCATAATTTAGGGGAGATTATTGATTTGCTATATATGTATCTAAGTTTTTGTGTATTTGTATAATCTGGTAATTTTCTTGCGAAATTCCAAAAAATGGTCTTGCTATTTTCTTTTTATCCTTTTCTTCTACTATATCTGCAAAGCCTTTTGCACCATCTATACTTTTTATACCGTGTACTACTAAAAACGTTTTGTCTTTGTTATAAACATCTATAGACGTTGATAAATCATAATATGTTATTTTTTCAATGACTTTATCTAATGTTTCTTTAAATTCTTTGATATCTTCTGTTTGGTTGCTTTCAAACTGATACACTACTTTAAAGTTTTTAGAAATATCGTTTGGCACAAATGCCTGACTATCTAAAGATTGTAAGCTATTTACTAAATCTTGAGCTTTTTTACCTTCTTCGGTATTGGCGTAATCTAATGCTATTTGGTTTAAGGCATCCATGTAAGCTGTGTAACCATTTAATCTACCGTTTGCTGTTGCTTTTAGTAATTCAAATTTTGGCACAATTGGATCGCCGTCAAAGTAGTTTATATATTGGTCACTATCTTCTATAACAGATTGATATTGTTGCTCTTCAAGTTTTTTATAGGTTTGCTCGTAAAGATTTTCTGGGCTTCTTTCATTGTCTGCAACTGCTTGATTTGGATTCTGTAAAATAAAGGCATATCTAGAATCTGGATAATTACTTATTATATCTTGCTTAGTAATTTCAGCTTCATTTGTTTGTCCTAAAATTTCATAGATTTTATACAGATTATATTTTGAAGGTAATATTAAACGTTCTTCTGGAGCACTTTTTAAAAGCGTTTTAAATTTAGTTTTTGAAAGCTCGTATTCTTTAAACTTCTCTTTATAAATTAAACCTAATTGATAGTAAGCATAGTTTCTATCTTTCATTATACTATCAATTTCTTTATCTGTGCTTGGTAATTGTTTTAAATAATAATCTGGAGAGAATTTTTCGTTTTCAGAACTATTTTCTCCTGCAGAAGCAATTGCGTCTTGATTAGCAAATCCACTTCTACCGTTTGTTGACCAACGCCAATTATCTTCATTACTTCTTTCTCCCCAAAGTTGATCAAATTGGTTTTTACCGTAAGCTACAGTTTCTTGATTATAAAAATAGAAACTTGCTGCGTTACCTGCTGGCGAAGCACCACGTGGTGGACCAAAACCGCTTTTAGTATCTGGAGTATTTTGTTGAAAATCTTTTATGCGCTTTTCGGTTTCTAAACGCTCTTGCTCTTCTTCGGCTTTAGCTTTTAATTTATCTGTATATTCTACAAAAAACTGTTCTCTTTCTGCTATTGGCATAGCAACTAACTTTAAAATACTATCGTTAGTTTCTGCAATACCTTCGTAAAAGATAACATCTTCTAAATTTTCGTTTTTCTTTTTAATTACACGGTATGGTTTACTGTTTTCTACCATATTGATTAAAGTACTGTCGTAATAGGCACCAGCTAGTTTATACTCTGTATTGTCAAAATAGTAATTACCTAAAGTTTCGTAGTTTTTGGCTACTAAAATTTTGTCTTTAGAGTTGGTGCGAAGTGATTTATTGTAATATGCTATTGCTAAAGAATCGAATTTATTTTCTAAATGAAACTCGGCAATTTGATAATAAATTTTATCTAAAAACGGACGGTTTTCACGATTTTCTTCAAGCTTAGTTAGATGTTCTAAAAATTCAATTTTATTACCGTTTTCATAATCGAAATTTTTAGCTTTTTCCACTTCAGCAGCAATAAGATATTGACGTGGTATTTTTCTGTTTAAATCAATAACCTCATCAAAAGCTATGTTTGCGCTATCTTTATCTTCTAAAGCATTGTAAAGCTGACCTTTTATAAAGTTGAAACGACCTTTTTCTTCATTCTTTTTTGTAGCTTTAGACGCTGTTTTTATATGCACAATTGCACTATCTAACTGCTCTAAATTAATATAAGCTTGTGCCAAAGTAGATGTGGCATCTGCAAGTTGTTGGTCTTCTAGATCTTCTTGTTCTAATAGGCGTTTAAGGTTTTCAATAGCAATTTCGTTATTTTCTAATCGCATATTGGTTTTTTCTCGCCATACTTTTGCTGTGTTGATTTTATCAGAATCGCCATAACTTGATAAAATTTTATTAAAAGCGTTTAAGGCTGGTACAAAACGTTGGTCAAAATAACGGGCTTGACCCAATAGCAAATAAGCTTCATCTATTTGTGGATTGTGCTCTTTACCTTGAATATTCATACCGTGTTTTTGAACGGCTTTTACTGCTTTTTCTTCAGCTTTTGTAAAATCAGAATTTTTGGATTGACCTGGTAAAACAACTTCATCTGTAACTTGCATACGCTCTACAGGAAGTATTTCCCAATAATTATCAAAATAAGTGGCATTAAGACTATTACGTCCTTGCTCTAACGCGTTGTAACCGTTAAATAACGTATTATATTCTGCGGTTACTGCGTGAAAATTACGACTTATAAAACTGTCTTTTTTACGAGAGCAGCTGGTAATTGTTAGCGCAATGACCGTAATGGCTAAACTTATTTTAAATGCTATTTTCAATGCGGTTGTATTTTGTGTAATACATAACTGATTACATGCTATTTTATTATATTATTTTGCATGTAAGAGCGTAAAAATAAGCATCTTTTTTGAAATAACTTAACGCAAGGCAATTTACCAAGAAAAAACTATAAGATATTACACTTCTGCTGTGCCAGAAAAGTGCGCCTCTAATTCTTTTAAAGTGGCTTCGCTAGTTTTTATATCTTTTACTATTTGACCTTTTTCTAAAACCACTATACGCTCGCATACATCGGTAACGTGCAATAAATCATGACTTGACACTAATACAGTTACACCTTGCTTTTCGGCTAAATCTTTTATGATTTGTTTTAACCTAATTTGCGTTGTTGGGTCTAAGTTTGCAAAAGGCTCATCAAGAATAATTACTTCTGGATTACCAATTAATGCTGCGACAATTCCTGCTTTTTTCTGGTTTCCTTTACTTAAATCGCGTAAATATTTTTTCTGATTTAATATTTCACCATGAAAAAAGTCTTCAAACTGCGCTAATAAATTGTCTACGTCTTGTTTGTTTTGTCCGCGTAAATCACCAATAAAATAAAAATATTCTTCTGGTGTTAGGTAGCCAATTAAGAAGCTTTCGTCTATAAATGCAGAGGTAAACGGTTTCCAGTCTTCACTTTTATTAACGATTACTCCGTTATTTTCTATTTGACCAGTTGTTGGTTGTATTAAATCAAGAAGTAAACTAAAATAGGTGGTTTTTCCTGCTCCGTTATTTCCTACTAATCCAAAACTTTGTCCTTTTGGAATTTCTAAAGTTGAAATATTTAAAACTTCTTTACTGCTATATTTTTTTGAAAGGTTTGTTGTCTTTATCATGATTAAAAGTGAATTAAGGTTAGTTGTCTTGACTAAAAGCGTCAATCATTTTATATTTAGAATCAAGGTATTTTTTTGTGATTAGTTTCATTAACTTTTGATGAAACACAATACCTATTAAACCTAAAAAGGCTAGTGCAAAAAGACCGACTTGAAAATTGATAAAAAATGAAGTCAAGCCAAAAATTGCTGCTGGTAAGATTAATAATGGTATACCAATAATCCATTGTACTGCGCCAGTACCTTGATAGTTAAAAGCAGCACGTTGGTTAAGATCTATTTTTTTACGGTTAAAACTTCCGCCAAGCATAATCACATAGCTATTAACACCAATATTATAAATAGCTGCCGCAAAGTGCGCTGCTAAAATTTTCCATCCAAAATACACATACGGAATACTAAGCACAAACATTATGATCACGCTTAAAATCATTAATGTGTATTTAGATTTTAGGTACTGCTCGTATTTAATGTTTTGGCTCATTAGCATTTTGTAATAGCCACTATCCCAAGCTGGAATAAATTGGCCGAAATTGATTAAGAAAATACCAGTTACAAAAATACCTACAAAACCAAATATCATTGGTGAATCTTGAAATTGTGGATTAGGATAGAAGAATAATCCATAAAGCAAACCAACAACTAAAATAAATACTGAAGATTTTGGTCTTTTATTACGCCATATTAAACGTAAGTCTAATTGCATAAAAGGAGCAATGTCTCCGAAGTTTTTTGTCCAACCAAGATTAGAAGTATTAACTTCTTTAACTTTAGCTTTAAGCGAATGATCTAAATACAGTTTTTGTCTTAAGATTTTGAAATTAAACCAATAACAAATACCCAAAATCGCAACTAAAATTAATAAGTAAATTGGATGATTAGCAATAGCTAAAATAGCTGTAGACAGCAATCCTGAAATATCTAGAATTTCAAAATAATTTAAAGCAAAAAGACCACCTGCAACTACGATTATTGGTAGAAAAGATAACTCGGTTTCTGACGAGACACTTTCAATAATAAAATTTAAAAAGTTGCTAATTAAAGAGATTAGTACCATAGCAATTACCCAAGTAATTACTATCGATTTGGAGTAACCTTCAAAAGCTAAAACAATACTAAAAGGTATTGTTGCAAAAAGTGGTAAAAAATTAAAAAAAGACAAAGCCGATTTCCCTAAAACGTAGTTAACTACAGTGTTTCTTTTAATTGGAAGTGTAAGTAGCGGCTTAACACTCATTACTGGTAGTTTCTGAAAGAAAAAACGAATCAAAAGCTCCATTAAAACCCAATAGAATATAGCTTTGTTTACAATTATAAAAGGATCTTGATCAGGAAACGCTTTTTTAAGACCAGGGTAAAGGCTTACACCTAAAGCTAAAAAAGTAACTATAAAATAAAGAGCAAAAAAGCCCATTAAAATTTTTAGCGCTAAGCTTTTTCCGAAACTAGCAGAACGAAAAAACTGCTTCCACTCTAAACTTATAAATTTGCTTATCATAGATTAGTATTTTGGTTTGGTTTTATGTATTGGTAGCTAAATTTACGGATTTGTTACAAGCTGTATTCTGGATAGGTTGTTTTTAGTATCTTTTCTGCTTTGTCTGGTATAACTCTAAAGCTTATATAATTAACTAAATATAAGAGTGTAAAAATTGCTGCAGTTAATAGAACTAATTTGGTATTAGATATAAAAACATCACTCCACATTGAGATATTATAAAATTGAGATAAGAAAATTATACCAATACTTCCTGCTTGTTTAAAAATAAGCTCTTCTAATAACCACTTTTTGCTTGAAATCTCTTTTCTTTTTCTAAATTCTCTATTAAGCTGTATACTTCTATACATTGTCCAAATTGCTAATACACCAAATATTATAAAGAAAAAATATTTAGCATAACTTGTTTGAAGTAATGTAAAAAAAGTAACAAATAAAGTTGCAGTTATTATTATTTTTGGGATAGAAAACCATAATTTTAATTCTTTAAGTAAATATTTATAATATCGCTTATTCATTGCTTTTTGTCGTTGCTCTATCACATCCATAAAACCAAAAACACCAAATTTTTTAAAGGATTGGTCTCTTGCTTCTTCAAAAGACAACTTTGGGTTTTCTTGCCAAATAGATTCTATATCATTAGCTAAATGATCTACAAGCTCGGTTTGTAAGTCGTAATGATACACATAATGATTTCTTGTAAACGAATATAGGTTTTGTATTTGCTCTTTAGTTAGTTTCAAATTATTTAATCATTTTGTAATATTCTTGTATATCTTTCTTTTTCCTCAATAATACCATTAAACCCGATATATTAATTAATAACCCTATAAAAAAGTAAACTATAAAAATAATTGGCTGTTCAAGTAATGGCTCTTTAATAAGATTTGCAAAATATAAAAACAACGATGGCAAAGCCATAATGGAATACAGTGGTTGTGCTATTTGTAATTTTTTGAATTCTTTTTCATTATATGCTCTTTTAGCAAAACCTATAATGTTTATAGTAAAAATGGACAGCAGTATAGTTACATAACCGTTTTTTAACTGAGAAATATTTACAAATCCATAAACAATTAAAAAAATTAAAACATTGAAAAACAAAAGCTTTGGTACATAAAAAAACTTCGATAATTGTTTTAAAAGCAATCGTTGATAACTCCAATGTATGGATTTTTGTCTTTTAGTTTCAAAATCCTTAATAAAGTTAACTTTAGTTTTAAGAAAATCTTCTAAAAGAACATATTCGCTATTTTGCTCAAATTCTGTAGCTAAGTGGTCTGTTAATTCTAATCTAACATCAATAAATTTAATGTTTAGGTTTAGTAAAAAGCTTTCTATTTTTTGTATTTCTTCTCTACTTAACTTCTCCATATTATAAATATTTAAAATACAGCCTTTTTTGATTAGCATATATTTTCTTAGAAACATTTTCTATGGATAATGCGATTAAAAACATAACTAACCATATACAAATAAAAAATATATAGTTATTGCCTTTAATAAGGTCGTTTCTAAGGATAGAATATCCTAGGTTTAAGAAAATTACCATTGTATTTATTAAAGTTGAAAATTGAAGCATATGGCTTAATGTTAAACTTAAATTATTATTTAGTTTCTTTCTTTTGTAGGCATTAAAAAAGAATATTATTGCACAAATAAATAAGACACCTATAAGACTTGTAAAAAATAAATCTTTATCCTTTAGTCTTGTATACATCCCAAATAAAAAAAAAGTTATAACAACTGTAATTATAATTTTTGGCACTGTAAAAAAGGATTTAAAATATCTAAATACATCTTTAAAAAACTGTCTTTCTATTTGCTTTGTTTTTTCTAAAATTATTGGTTTAAATCCTTTGCTACCAAAGGATAATTTTGCTTGATATAAAGCTTCTTTAAAATCTAAATTTGGATTTTGGTTTAAGACACTTTCGGTTTTATACGTAAGGTGATCACTAATTCAACTTTTAAATCAAACCATTTAATCCCACTTTTTTGAACATATTGGTCTATATATTGTATTTCTTCTCTACTTAACTTTTTCATTACTCTAAACTAAAATTAGGGTTTACTAAAATTTGCATGGTCTTAATATACTCTTGTAATTCGTTTAGTTTATTAACCGTTTCTGTGTTTCCTTTTTCTGTAAGTTTATAGTATTTGCGCAGACGGTTATCTACCTTTTTTACCTCAACATCTAATAAACCGTCTGCTTCTAATTTATGTAATGCTGGGTATAAAGCGCCTTCGGTAATTTTAAGCTCGCCTTTAGTGATTTCTTTTACTTTTTGTGTGATCTCGTAACCATACATTTTATCACTTTCGTTTAAAAGCTTTAAAATAATTGTGATTAAACTACCTTTATATAATTTAGAATTTGCCATAAATCAAATATACATAATTTTCTTATGCATAATAAACTTAGGTATTAATTTTTTAATAATTATATGACTTTCCGTTTAGGCTTCATTATTTTTGTATAAAATTTAAAATTATGTCTCAATTCAATACGCTAAGTATTAAAGATATTACACGTCAAACTAACCAATGTGTTTCTATAACTTTTGACGTACCAAACCATTTAAAACAAGATTATCAATTTAAAGCTGGTCAATATATAACACTAAAAGCAGATTTAGACGGAAAAGAAGTAAGACGTGATTACTCATTGTGCGCTTCTCCGTCAAGCGGAAATCTTACCGTTGCTGTGAAAGAAGTAGAAAGCGGAACGTTTTCTAAATACGCCAATCAAGTATTAAAAGTTGGTGACACTTTAGAGGTAGCAAAACCACAAGGTCGTTTTACTTTTACACCTGACGCTTCAAAAAACAGAACTATTGCTGCGTTTGCTGCTGGTAGTGGTATTACACCTGTGTTAAGCATTTTAAAAACCGTTTTAGAAGAAGAGCCAAATAGTCAATTTGTGCTAGTTTATGGTAATAAAACTTTAAACGATACTATTTTCTTAAATGAACTTTTAGATATTCAACATCAATATAGCGACCGATTAACTATCCAGTTTGTGTATAGTCAATCACAAGAAAACAATGCGCTTTTTGGTCGTATCGAAAAAAGCACCGTTAACTTTATTGTAAAGAATAAATACAAACATGTAGATATTGACGCGTTTTATCTTTGTGGACCAGAAGGTATGATTAACACCGTAAAAGATGTGTTAGCAGAAAATAATATTGAAGACAATAAAGTGTTTTTTGAATTATTCTCAACAACGTCTGCTATTCCTGTAGAAGATGTTGAAGAAATCTCTGACGGAACAACATCTATCACAGTAATTGTAGATGATGAAGAAAAAACATTTACCATGTCACAGCAACAATCTGTTTTAGAAGCTGCTTTAGATCATGATTTAGATGCACCATATTCTTGTCAAGGTGGAATTTGTAGTAGTTGTTTAGCTAGAATAAAAGAAGGTAAAGCTACCATGCGTCAAAACAACATTTTAACAGATAACGAAGTAGCCGAAGGATTAGTTTTAACGTGTCAGGCACATCCTACAACATCAAAAATTGTCATTGATTATGATGATATATAGTATTTTATCGGATATTTAAGTGTTTAGTCGATTAATCAAACGTTTTCGTTCAATTTTTTTAATCTCTTCGATTAAACGTTTTAAATTAGCAAAAGATTATAATGCTACAAATGTGTTAGTTTAAGGGATAATATTAATATGAATTAGTAGTTAAAATCTGTAAGCCTCAAGAAATTGAGGCTTTTTTTATGCTCCTAAAATAAATTGAATTTTCTCTACAACTTCTTTTGGATGAATACTTCCTGCAACATCCATATAGTCTTCTGGGTATTTGTTACCATAAACAGAAGTTGGTATTTGAGTGTATTTTTCTCTATCAGGTAACAAATGAAAATCTTGTGGTTGATTAAACGCTGCAAAACCAGCATAAGGATGAGTTACGCCCCAAATTGTCAATACTTTTACGCCAAACATGGCTGCTAAATGTGCATTACCAGAGTCCATAGACAACATTAAGTCTAAGTTCGAAATTAAATGTAGCTCTTCTTCAAAACTCAATAAACCAGCAACGTTTATAACATTTTTAGAATTTGACAATTCACTTAATTGTTGCTGTTCTGCTTTAGCTCCAAATAAAAATATATTGTATTGCTCTTCTAAAGCATTAACAACGTTTTTCATTTGTGACAAAGGGTACATTTTTGAAGGATATTGAGCAAATGGTGCAATACCTATCCATTGTTTTTTTGATGGTTGTACTTGCTCTACAATTAACTTAGGAAGCGTTTTTCTTTCAGGAAACGTTGGGTTTGATAAATCTAAAGAATAGCCTAATTTTCTAAACACGTCGGCATATCTTTCGTGGGTAGATTTTAAGGGTTTAAAACTTTCATCATTTATTAATGCCTTTTTCTCTGCTCTTCCTTTGTCTATTTGTACAAACGTCTTTCTGAAAAAGAATAACTTTAAAATTTTGGTACGTAAAACGTTGTGCAAATCGGCTACTTTATCAATATTTAGCGCTTTTAGTTCTTTGTATAATTTATACAACCCAAAAACACCTTTATGCTTTTGTTTTTCGTCAAAAATAAAAACCGAAGTATTGGTTAAATGTTTAAAAAAAGGCGCAAAAAAAGGTCGCGTTAACACCGTTAACTTGACCTTTGGATGTTGTTGTGTTAATGCCCGTAACACAGGAACTGTCATAGCAACGTCGCCCATTGCAGAGAGACGTATAACTAAAATGTGTTGTGTTGTTTGCATTTCAACTTATAATTAAATTGAAATTATTTCTGGTTTCTTAACACAGGATTAAGCTCGTCATCATTGTACATTTTCATCTGCTTGTACACTTTCATGTACTTATCACCTTTAGAAATATCGTCTAAAAGTGTATCTATTGCAGTGCTTAAATCTACACGTTGCTCTAATAATACGTCAAGTTTTTTTTGGCAAGCTTCTCTATGTGCTTCGGTTGCATCTTCACGCGTTGCTTCCTCATGCATGTGATAGATTTTTAATGCTAAGATTGATAATCTATCTATTCCCCAAGCTGGACTTTCAGTATTAATAGTCGCATCTGCTTTAGGTGTAACGTCTTTATATTTTTCTAAAAAATAACTATCAATATACTCAACCATGTCTGTTCTGTCTTGGTTAGAGGCATCAATTTGTCTTTTCAGTTTTAAAGCTGCAATAGGATCTATTTGAGGATCTCTAATAATATCTTCGTAATGCCATTGTACGGTATCAATCCAACATTTACGGTATAATAAATGTTCTAAAAGGTTAGATTTTTCGTCGTAAGGATTTGCAAACGGTTGATCTACGGTATTGATAACGTGGTATTTTTCTATAACGTCTTGAAAAATTTTATTGGCTTTGTCTGTAAACATGTCTTGTAATTTAAGATTGTAAAATTACACATTTTAAAAATAAAATGAGCTATACATCAAAAGGCTTTACAAATAATAATAAATTTGTATTTCACTTTAAAAATTAAGTCATGATTGTTCATAATTTATCTGAAGAAAACTCTATCCTAAATCAATTTATAGCTGAACTTAGAGACGTTTCTGTTCAAAAAGACAGTATGCGTTTTAGACGAAATATTGAACGCATTGGTGAAATTTTAAGTTATGAAATGAGTAAAACTTTACAGTTTTCTACTAAAAAAATAACAACACCTTTAGCCGAAAAGGAAGTTAAAACTCATGACAACAATATTGTTTTATGCTCAGTTTTACGTGCTGGTGTACCATTACACAATGGGTTATTAAACTATTTTGATGCTGCAGAAAATGCATTTATATCGGCATATAGACATCATTTGGACAATCCAGAATCTTTTGAAATTGTGGTTGAATATTTAGCTTGTCCTGACTTAAATAACAAAACATTAATCTTGGCAGATCCGATGCTAGCAACTGGACAATCTTTAGTGGCAACATACAAAGCTTTACAACCTTTTGGAACACCTAAAAACTTACACATCTTCGCAGTTATTGGCGCAAAAGAAGGTGTTGATTATTTAGAAAAAAACTTGCCAAAAGACACACATTTATGGATTGCAACCATAGACGAAAAACTTAATAGTAAAGGCTACATAGTACCTGGTTTAGGTGATGCTGGCGACTTAGCTTTTGGTGAAAAACTACAACACTAAAAGTACTATTGGTGCTATGATTAATAGCAATAAGAACGTGTTTTTAAACCAATTATCGGTAATCGTTTCTATGTAATTCATGATAATTACAGATAATGGCGCAAATAAAAACAACAACTCACTACCATTTTTATTTGGAGTAATTATAATTATTGCACTGGCTAACATACAGGCTACAAACATGATTTTGTATGACGGTCTGTAGCTTCTCATTTTCTTTTTTATATCTGCTAAATAAAACACAGAAGACCATAAACCAAAAGACAATAAGATTGTTATTGCACCAATAAGTTGAAACGAATTGTATGCTGTATAATTAAAACTAAAGTCTATTCTCTGAGGAAAAATCGAAAAAATATCATCATAAAGTATTACTGAAATTGCAGACAAAATGATAATTAAAGTTGCTAAACCTAACACAGGTATGAAATAATATTTTGCTTTAGATTCAGAAAAAAATAATAGTGAAATTATGATTAACGGAAAGAATAAAATAGACCAAAAATAAAACACACTTGCTAGCCCAATTAAAAACCCAGAATCGAATAATTTTTTAATGATTTCTTTTTTAGACCGAATGCTAATCATTCGGCGTAAAGCCAATAAAATAAACACATTAGAGACAATTAGCTTTAAAGAAATAAACGATTGAGGGACAGCTAAAAAGAATAAAGCAACTACTAGTAATTCAATATTATTTTGCTGTGATAATCCGTTTTTTACTACTATAAAATGAAGTATTAACACCGAAAAATACGCCCCTAAAAACATAGTAATTTTCTCTCCTAAACCGTAATTAACGGATAGGTTTTCGGTAAACTTAAATCCTAACATAAAAAAGGATAAAAGCAGTATACAAAACACAATTAAAAAATTAATTGGTTTGGATTTACTAAAAATTGTTGTAATCATTAACTCTTTTTGTATTTTTGCTGTATAAATATACAATCATGAAAGATTTTTTTTACGCAATACAAGATTTATTTGTTAACGTTTTATTTGCGCCATTAGATGCTTTAAGAACACTAGAATTAGAAAACTGGTGGGCAGCTAATTTTATGAACTGGTTGTTCATGCTAGTTGGTTTAGTCGCATTTATCTATTGGATGGGTCAATTAAAAAAGTTTAATAACAACAACGAAGAAGATAAAAGTATCTCGTCTCATTCTTATTTATAAGTCGAAACCAATATCTTTTCTATAATACATCTTATCAAACTCTAGATTATTTTCTATAGTTTGGTAAGATTTTTTTATGGCCTCTTGGTAAGTTTCTCCGTAACTTGTAACCGCCATAACACGTCCGCCAGACGTTACTATTTTACCGTCTTTTTCTTGTGCACCAGCATGGAATAAAATAGAATCCATAGGCTTTTCTACTCCAAAAATTTCTTTTCCTTTTTCGTAAGCTTCAGGATATCCTCCAGACACTAACATGATTGTTGTTGCTGCTCTTTGATCTACTTCTAAAGTAACTTTATCTAATGTTTGATTTGCTATAGCATCCATTAAAACAACAAAGTCGTTTTTAAGTCTTGGTAAAACTACTTCTGTTTCTGGATCGCCCATACGCACGTTATATTCAATTACTTTTGGATCGTCACCAACTTTTATTAAGCCAATAAACACAAACCCTTTGTATGGTAAATTATCTTTTTGTAAACCTTCAATGGTTGGTTTTACAATTTGGTTTTCAATTTTATCTAAAAACGCTTGGTCTGCAAAAGGTACTGGAGATACTGCTCCCATTCCGCCAGTGTTTAAACCTGTATCACCTTCGCCAATACGCTTGTAATCTTTTGCTGTTGGAAGTATTTTATAGTTTTTACCATCGGTTAACACAAAACAACTTAATTCTATTCCGTCTAAAAACTCTTCGATAACTACTTTGGTACTCGCATCACCGAATTTAGCGTCTACAAGCATACTTTTTAGTTCGGCTTTAGCTTCCTCTAAATCATTTAAAATTACAACACCTTTACCAGCTGCTAATCCGTCTGCTTTTAATACATACGGCGGATTTAAAGTCTCTAAAAACGCATAACCGTCTTCTACATTTTGCGCGTTAAAACTTTGGTATGCTGCAGTAGGAATATTGTGTCTAAATAAAAATTCTTTTGCAAACTCTTTACTACCTTCTAAGGTTGCTGCTGCTTTTTGAGGTCCGATTACAGCGACGTTTTTAAGTTCTTCGTCTGCTAAAAAGTAGTCATGAACACCTTGCACTAAAGGATCTTCTGGTCCAACAATAACCATTTCTATATTGTTGTTTAGTACCACGCCTTTTATGGCAGGAAAATCGGTTACCGAAACTGGTACATTTTTAGCAATTTTTGCTGTTCCAGAGTTTCCTGGTGCTACAAAAAGGTTACCACATTTTTCGCTTTGCGCTAATTTCCAAGTTATTGTATGTTCTCTTCCGCCAGAACCTAATACTAAAATATTCATGAGTTGTTTGTTGTGTTGTTTGGCACAAAAATAATTATTTAAAAGAATTCTGTTAGGATTTAATCAGATAGTTTTAATATTTAAATTCGCTTTCAATTTGTAATTGAAATTTATCAAATATTGTCTATTTGAGTAATTTTGAAATATGAGAAATTGTATCGAGATCTATTTTAGTTAAAATTCTTGTTTTCGATACAAATTTTCACTCTTTCTAATCGTGAAAATTCACTCAAACTGACGAATTTCATTATAAAGTGTAATATATTTACAATATAAAATTCAACCTTTTGAAACGATTTGAATGGTCTTTACGTCTTAAAGGTTTCCCGATAAAGGAAGCTAAAAAAACGTTGCGCTTAATTGAAAGTTATGACGAGAAAGCATACGCCAATTTTTTAAGCAGACAATTACGAAGCATCGTCCAATTTCACTTAGAAAACACGCCATTTTATCAAGAGTTATGCAAAGGTATTGATACCAATAATTGGAACGAACTACCTGTGTTAACCAAAGCCAATTTACAGCAGCCTTTAAAAGACCGTTTATCTAACAAATACACCGAAAAAACGGTACATCAACATAAAACTTCTGGCTCTTCGGGTACGCCTTTTAGCTTTGCTAAAGACAATTTTGCACATGCAATGACTTGGGCTACGTTTATGCAACGTTATGCTTGGTATGATATTGATTTAAACACGTCTAAACAGGCACGTTTTTATGGAATTCCGCTAGACCAAAAAGGGTATTACAAAGAGCGTTTAAAAGATTGGTTGGGTAATCGTTATCGGTTTTCAGTTTTTGATTTGAGTGATGACGCTTTAGAACTTGTATTGAAAAAGTTTAAGCATACTAAATTTGATTACATTAACGGTTATACCAGTAGTATTGTACAGTTTGCGAAGTTTTTAGAGCGAAAAAACATTGTTTTAAAAGATATTTGTCCAACGTTAAACGTATGTATTGTAACGTCTGAGATGCTTTTTGAAACTGACAAACAATTGCTTGAAAGACAATTTAATATTCCAATTGTTAACGAATATGGCGCTGCAGAATTAGGTTTAATCGCTTTTAAAAACAAAAACAACCAATGGTTAGTTAATAGCAACCATTTGTATGTTGAAATTTTAGACGAGAACAACCAACCGTTACCCTACGGAGAGACAGGAAAAGTAGTAATTACTGATTTATTTAATCGTGCGCATCCGTTTATACGTTACGAACTTGGTGACATTGGAAGTTTATCTACAGCGAGTACTTTACAACAACCCATTTTAGAACATTTAACGGGTAGAACTAGTGATATTATTAAATTACCTAGTGGAAAAACCTCAGCAGGATTGACTTTTTATTACGTCACTAAAACCGTGATGGATAAAGAAGCCAATGTTAAAGAATTTGTTATCGAGCAAACTCAATTGGACACGTTTTTAATTAGTTACGTTGCTAAAAACGAATTAACCAATGAGCAAAAACAAGCAGTACAACACGCGGTTGATAAATACCTAGAGCCAAATCTTAAGCTAGTTTTTGAACAAAAAGAGGTATTATACCGTCAAAAAAGTGGAAAGCTGAAGCAGTTTATTTCTTCTTTATAGAAACAATCAGCTTAGATTTTACCATAAATTGTTCCCATAGAAAAATAAGCATTCTGTAAAGTGATTTTATAGTGCTAAACCCTAAGCCTTTTTTATAGACTAGGTAATTGTACTTAAGCATTTCTATCTTGTTAGAAGAGATAGAATTATCTCTAACACGATAATACGCTAAAGATTCCTGCATGCCTAACGCTGGTTTGCCTGACTTTTTAATTGCAGCTAACCATAATAACCAATCTTGTCTTTTTCTTAAATCTGGACTTGTTATTTTGCCTAAAGTTTTGGCATTGTACATTCCAGTTAAGTTGCCAATATAGTTTGTTTTTAGGTATTTGTTATAGGTAAGTTTTGGTAAGGCTTGTACTAGTTTATATAATGGTTTACCGCTCTCATCTATTTGCTCGTAACTAGAAAAACTAACGTAGCAATTATGAGTTTGCATAAATTGTATTTGTAGGTCTAGCTTATTGGGTTTCCATAAATCATCTGCGTCTAAAAACGCGATGTAATCTCCTTTTGCTTCGAGTATTCCTTTGTTTCGGGATTTTGAAGCACCTAAATTAGTTTGGTTTTGAAGTAGTTTGATGTTAGTGTATTTCTGCTTAAAACCTTCAACAATTTGAATGGTATTATCTGTTGAACCATCGTCTATAAGCAACAATTCCCAATTAGAATAGGTTTGATTTACAACGCTATTAATAGTTTTCAGAATAAATTTTTCTGAATTATACATTGGAGTAATAATGGACACTAAAGGTTGCATTAATAGGCTTGTTTTTGTCCCTTAAAGATATTAATTGTAGTCTGAAAAATGATTTTTAAATCTAAAACTAGTGACCAATTTTCGATATAAAAGTTATCGTATTTAACACGGTTTATAATGTCTTCATCATTTTTAACTTCTCCTCTATACCCTTTTATTTGCGCTAAACCGGTTACTCCTGGTTTTACATTGTGTCTAAAAATGAAGTTATATTTATCTATTTTTTTCGAATAATCTTCTGTGTAAGACAACATATGTGGTCTTGGTCCTACAACGCTCATATCTCCTTTTAAAACGTTATAAAATTGAGGTATCTCGTCTATGCTTGTTTTCCTTAAAAACTTACCAATTGTGGTTAATCTGTTATCATCTTGAGTGACGTAAGTTCCTTTAACTTCTTTAGTTTCTCTTAAGGATCTAAATTTATAGCAATCAAACTCTTTATAGTTAATCCCGTTACGTTTGTGCTTATAAAATAAAGGTCCTTTAGATTCTAGTTTTATTAAAATGAATAATAGCGGCGTTAACCATGATAAAATAAAAACTATTATAAATAACGAAAACAAAACATCAAAAGTACGCTTAACCAATTTATTAAAACTATTATTTAAAGCGACTTCCTGCATGGACAAGACAGGTAGATAATTGTAATAATCGGTTTTTAATCGCTTTGTTATTAATTTATTGGTTTTGGGAATAAACTTGATATTGCAATGGTGCAAATTGGCGTATTTAACGTATTTATTAACTTGATTTTCTGTAAGCTCGTCAATCGAACAATAAATCTCGTCAATACCAGAATTTTCATTTAAAAATTGAAAGCTATCTTCTATGTTACCTGTAAATTCGTTTTCATTTTTAGTGTTAGCAAACATTCCTTTTAGCTGGTATCCTAACTCTTTTTTCAGGTTAAATAGCTGTTTTAGCTCTAAAGCACCTTCACTTTTACCTATTATTACTACGCGCCTTACGTTTCCTTTTAAATAACTTCTAAAAGTTTTTAAAACATAAAAGCTGATTAATTTGACAGAGGCTATACAAGCAAAACTATAAAGAAGATACGTTAATGTAGTAAAAGCCTGAATATCTATACTTCTAAATATCCCTATGAAAGCAAATACAATGACTGCAAAAACAAAAAATTGTTTAATTATTAGTGAAATTATATTTAAAACAGAGGTATACCTGTATACCTCATAAAAGTTGATTAAAGACGTTGAAATTAACCAAGCAATAGTCGAATAAAATATATACAGTAAGTGCTTATTATTTAATAAAGCTGATGAGAAAAAGTAAAGATTTTCTTCATTAAAATTGAATACATAAAACGCGAAAATATTGATGACAAAAATGTCAAAAAGCACTAAAAACGGTCTTAACAACCAAGAGTATCTTCCGCGTTTAAACTCCATAAATTATTTATGGTAATTAGTAAAATCTTTGTGTTCACTTTTATAAAGCTCGTCTTCAGTAAGACTTTTAAAATATTCGAAAGTTTTTTTCATTCCTTCTGATCTACCTACTTTTGGTTCCCAACCTAAAATGTCTTTTGCTCTAGTAATGTCTGGTTGGCGCTGCATAGGGTCGTCAACTGGTAAATCTTTATAAATTACTTTTTGATCTGTACCTGTTAATTGGATAATTTCTTCAGCAAAATCTTTAATTGAAATTTCATGAGGATTACCAATGTTTACTGGGTTTGCATAATCACTTAAAAGCAATCTATAAATACCATCTACTTGGTCAGACACGTAACAAAACGAACGTGTTTGAGAACCATCACCAAAAACTGTTAAATCCTCACCACGTAACGCTTGTCCCATAAATGCTGGTATAACACGACCGTCATTAAGTCGCATACGTGGTCCATAAGTATTAAAAATACGAACTATTCTGGTTTCTAAACCATGAAATCTGTGATACGCCATAGTAATGGCTTCTTGAAAACGTTTAGCTTCGTCATAAACACCTCTTGGACCAATGGTGTTTACATTGCCATAATAATCTTCTGTTTGAGGATGAACTAATGGATCACCATACACTTCTGATGTAGAAGCAATAAGCATTCTTGCACCTTTAGAACGTGCTAATCCTAAACAGTTATGCGTACCTAAACTACCAACTTTTAAGGTTTGAATAGGAATTTTTAAATAATCTATAGGACTTGCAGGTGAAGCAAAATGAAGAATATAATCTAAATCACCTTCTATATTGATGTAATTGGTTACATCGTGCTCTACAAACTTGAAATTAGAGTTTCCGGTAAGATGTGCTATGTTTTTAGAATCGCCAGTAATAAAGTTATCCATACCTATAACATAGTAGCCTTCGCTAACAAATTTATCGCATAGATGAGATCCTAAAAAACCAGCTGCACCTGTAATTAAAACTCTTTTTTGACTCATTATCTTCCTATTGAAATGTATTTAAAACCTTCGTTTTGTACTTCATTAACTTCGTATAAATTACGACCATCAAAAATAGTGTGACCTTTCATTAAGTCTTTCATTTTTGAAAAATTAGGTGTTCTAAAAATACTCCATTCTGTAGAAATAACTAAAGCATCTGCATTTTCTAAAGTATCATACATGTTATCTGCAAAAGTAATTTTGTCTCCTAATTTGCGCTTTACATTTGGCATCGCTTCTGGATCAAAAGCTTTGATATTACATCCTTGAGATAAAAGTTGGTCAATCATATATAATGAAGGCGCCTCACGAATATCGTCTGTTTCTGGTTTAAAGGCCAATCCCCAAATAGCAATATTTTTTCCTTTTAAATCATTGTTGAAATGGTTTTCTATTTTAGGAATTAATACCAGTTTTTGTCTGGCGTTAACATTGATTACAGCATCTAAAATTTTGAAGTTGTAATTATTATCCAAACCTGATTTGTGTAAGGCTTTTACATCCTTTGGGAAACATGATCCGCCATAACCAATACCTGGAAATAAGAATCGTTTACCGATACGCGAGTCAGTACCCATACCAATACGCACCTTATCTACGTCTGCACCAACTTTTTCACAGAAATTGGCTATCTCATTCATAAACGTAATTTTAGCTGCTAAAAACGAGTTTGAGGCGTATTTAGTAAGCTCGGCAGATTTTTCATCCATTATGATAATTGGATTGCCAGATCTAACGTATGGTTTATATAGTTTTTCCATCAGTTTTGTTGCGCGCTCGCTACTTGATCCTACAACAATACGTTCTGGTTTTAAAAAATCGTCTACAGCAAATCCTTCTCTTAAAAACTCTGGGTTTGAAACTACGTCAAATTCTACTTTTGCGTGTTTTGCGATTGTCTCTTTAACTTTATCTGAAGTCCCAACAGGTACGGTACTTTTATCAACTATTACTTTATAATCTTTGATTAGTTTTCCTATATCGTCTGCTACGCCTAAAATATATTTTAGGTCTGCTGAGCCGTCTTCATCTTCTGGTGTTGGTAATGCAAGGAAAATGATATCTCCATGCTCTAAACCTTCTTCTAAACTAGTAGAAAACTTTAAACGGTTTGCTTTTATATTTCTTTCGAAAAGTACATCTAAATGAGGTTCGTAAATAGGCACCTCACCATTTTGCATTTTTTGTACTTTATCTGAGTCTATGTCTATGCATAATACTTCGTTACCTGTTTCGGCTAAACATGTTCCTGTTACTAAACCTACGTAACCTGTACCTATTACTGCTATTTTCATATATATATTTCTAAATTTTAAGCCTTATAAAAAGCTAATTTTATTTTGCTTATTTAGAATAAAAATTGGGTTAATTAAGAATAATTCTCTGTATCTACAAATATAAAATTTTGCAACTAAAGTCTACGTTTTAATTATGCTTTTAATCTAAACTTTGAAATTTTGAATTTAAGCTCTTATAGTTTTTTAAAAAAGACTTAAGAGTTTTAATCACCTCTTCTTCTTTATTGCTCTTAATATTATTCAACAATATTTTAAATACTTTTTTTATCTTTTTTTGAGAGAGATTTTGTTTTGTTTTTATTTTGAATATTTCAGAATGCTGAGTTCGTAATAATTTTGAACTCTCTTCTAATAACTCCTCATGAAGTTTTTCTCCGGGTCTTAATCCAACAACTTTAATTACTACTTCTTCATTTTTTAAATTCAATTCATTAATTGCTTGATTAAGCATTTGTTGTACCGTAATCGCTTTACCCATATCAAATAAAAATAAATCACCGTTTTTAAATATTTTAATGCTTTCTAACAAAAGAGTTATTACTTTATCAATGGTAATTATATATCTAGACGCTTCTTTATTAGTTAATAAAATCGTTTTGTTTTTTTCTAATTGTTTTTTAAAAAGAGGTATCACAGACCCATTAGAATTAATGATGTTTCCGAACCTTATAGTCAAAAATGATGTTTTTGATAACTTTTTTGAGGCAATAAAGTCTATATACTTCTCAGCCATCAATTTTGTTGCTCCCATAACACTTGATGGGTTAACAGCTTTATCCGTTGAAAAAAATACAAAATGAGACACTTTATATTTCACTGCTAAATCTGCTAAATTTTTTGTAGCAATTGTATTATTTAATACTCCGGCTATTGGATTTTTTTCTATTACAGGAACATGTTTGTATGCTGCTGCATGAAATAAAAAGTCAATCTTATTTTTTTTTAAGATTTCTTTTAAAGCTTTTTTGTTATTAATATTTTCTAAAATAAAATTTACATTTATTTTTTCTGAGATTTTGTTATTAAGACTTTGTTGTAAATAAAATAATGCCGTTTCTGAGTTATCTAAAAGAATAATCTTTTTAGGGTTTAGACTGATTATTTTGTGTGTAATTGCACTTCCTATTGTGCCTGCAGCACCTGTTATTAATATAATTTTATTATCAAACATTAAAGATTGTCTTTTAATAACGTATTAACTTGGTTGGCTATGTAAGTTTTTTCTTCATCTTTTAAACTTGAACCAGAAGGTAAACATAAACCTTTTTTAAATAAATTTTCACATACACTTTCTCCAAAGTAAAGATTATTTTTAAAAACAGGCTGCAAATGTAGAGGCTTCCATAAAGCTCTTGCTTCAATATTTTTAGAATTTAAAAAAACTAAAGCCTCATTAACAGTAATATTAGTTTTTGAATTAATTAATATACAGGTTAGCCAATGATTTGAAAAGTAATTTTCATTTGGTTCATCAAATACTTTTATATTAATGTTATTCTTAAAAGCTTTACTATAAAAGTTATGATTTTCTCTTCTTTGTTTAACTCTTTCTTTAATTAATTCTAATTGAGCGATACCAATTGCAGCAGAAATATTACTTAGCCTATAATTATAACCTACTTCTTTATGCTCATAAAAAAATGCTTTTTCTTTTGCTTGAGTTGCTAAGTAAAGTGCTTTCTCTTTACTTTTTTTATCCCTAGTGATAATGGCACCACCGCCGGAAGTTGTAATAATTTTATTACCGTTAAAAGACACTATTGAATAATTTCCAAAAGAACCACACTTAGTTTTTTTATACTTGGAACCTAATGCTTCTGCAGCGTCTTCTATTACTGGTATTTTATATTTATTTGCAACTTCTAAAATCTCTTCAATTTTAGCTGGCATACCATAAATATTTGCAAATATTATAGCTTTAGGTTTTTTATAGTTTCCTATTCTACTTTTTATTGCTTCTTCTAAAAAAACAGGGGACATATTCCAAGTATCTTCTTCACTATCTATAAAAATAGGGTTAGCCCCTAAATATGTAATAGGATTAGCTGTTGCACAAAAACTAAAACTTTGACATAAAACCTCATCTTCTACACCAACATTTAACATTTTTAAAGCTATATGAATAGCAGAGGTACCTGAATTTAATGCTGTAAAATAATTTTTACCCGATAAATACAATTCAAGTTTATTTTCAAATTCTACCAATTGAGGTCCAACTGGAGCTATCCAATTACTATCTAACGCATTTTTTATATATTTTTCCTCATTTACAGCTTTGTGAGGTGGAGACAACCAAATTTTATCTTTCATTTAAAAAAGTTTTAATTAAATAATAAATGTCATTTTTAAAACTAAGCTCTTTTACATACTTAATATTTAACTCAACCTTTTTGGGCCAGATTACTTCTTTATTATATGCTTCAGTATCTTTTTGATGTTGTAGCAGGTACTCTTCATTTTTAAATAGGATTGATGCTGGTCCAGTAACACCGGGCTTAACTGTTAATACAATAGCTGCTTCTCCTTCTAAATTATCTGCAAAACCAGTTATATCTGGTCTTGGACCAACAAAACTCATTTCTCCTTTTAAGATATTTATTATTTGAGGTGTTTCATCTAATTTAGATTTTCTTAAAAGTTTTCCAAACCAGGATACTGTATTGTTTTTCCTATACGTTTTAATCTTGTAGATTATAAATTTTTCTTTCTTGTAGCCTATTCTTTCTTGAAAAAAAACTCCAAACGAAGTAGTATCTATACTTGCTAAAATAATTAGGATTAAAAGAAGCCACCAGAGAAATAGTAAAAACATTAAAGCAACTAAAAAATCTAATATAGACTTTATTTTTATATAATTTTTTTTGCTGCTTTTCATTTCGTATTAAAATCTAATATGCCTTTTCCTCTCCTCTTATAGCATTTAATGTAGTTTTAATAATAATTTTTAGATCTAAAATAAAAGACCAATTTTCTATGTAGAATATATCTAACCTAACTCTATTAACAATATCTTGGTGTTTTTCAATTTCTCCTCTGTATCCTCTAATTTGTGCTAAGCCTGTAATTCCTGGTTTAACTAATTGTCTTACTCTAAATTTATCAACCTTTTTCGCATACATATCTGTATGAGAAACCATATGTGGTCGTGGTCCTACTACTGACATTTGCCCTAAGAACACATTAAAAAACTGAGGCAACTCATCTATACTACTTTTTCTTAAAAACTTACCAATCTTAGTTACTCTAGCATCGTTTTTTGTAGCTTGTTTAGTATGAGAAAATTCATTTATTGTCATAGATCTAAACTTATAACACATAAATTTTGAGTGACCTTTACCATTTCTTAACTGCTTAAAGAAAATTGGACCTTTAGACTCAAATTTTATAAAAATAGCAATAATTGGTATTAACCAAGATAGCAGAAAAATTATTACTAGCGATGAAAAACAAACATCAAATATTCTCTTTATCGTTCTGTTTAATACATCGTCTAAAGGTATTTTTCTAATGTATAAAACAGGAATATAGTCATAGAATTGATAACTAAGCTTTTTTGCATAAACTTCTTTGCTATCTGGGACAAACATTAACTCTTTTAGGTTATTATCTGAAAATCTAATTAAGTTATTTATTTGACTATTGGACAACTCTGCAACAGAAAAGTAAATTTTATCAATTTTATTATTTGAAATAAACCTCAAACTATCTTTAAGACTAAAATCTGGGTGATTAGGGTTAAATTGTTTGACCAAATCAAACCCATAACCTGCTCTTTCATCAAAAAAGTCTACTAGTTTATTTATTTTACTGTTGTTACCTATTATTACTATTCTTTTGGAATCTTTATGATATTTATATCTAGACTTAGTAATAAAAAAATACATCAATATTTTAAAAATAAATATTATTGTAAAGCTTCCTATGATGTAATAAAAAATATTTAATGAGCTAAAAGATATTTGCTTAAAAAAACCTAGAAATGCATAAATTAAGATAGAAAAATTAAAAAATTGATTAATCATCAATTTTATTATTCTTAATTTTTTTGAATCAATATGTCTTGGTAGGTTATAAAACCTATTCTTTATTGAAATAATAAACCAACAAAATACAATATATACTAAAAACAATAGCAGCTTAGAGCAAGTGACATTTGCCAAAAATATACCAAAAACTATAACAGTAATATCAAACGCAACTGTTAAAGCTGTTATTTTGCTTGAAAAGTTTATATTTTGAATTTTCAAAGTAGGTTGGGTTGTCTTTGGTTACTAATTATTGCTTTAGCTAAACAAATATAGCAAATTTATATACGAGAAATTGTATTTTGATACTAACTAAAATAATACTTTTTACTAAAAATGATTAATTAATCAGTTGTAAATTTAGTTCTGTTAAATAGACTTGTAAAAATTGTAGTAAAGATTAGTCCTCTTTGGACCCATAAAAAAGATTCTGTAAAGAATGTAACAATTAATATAAAACTAATATAGATAAAAGTATAATTTAATGATAAATAAGCATTTTTAAAATTTAAAAACAAAAAGATTATTAATATCAAAAAACCAATAATTCCAGATTCTGCCATTATTTGTGCATATTGGTTATGATAATTATAAGTATAAAACCCTTTGTAAGTGTTATAAGATTTATGCTTTTTCTCTAAGTCTACTCTGGAAGCAAACAAGCCAAAACCTTTCCAAAAAATATTATCTTCTTCTATTTGTTCTTTTAATAATCTTAATTGAAATAGTCTAAAAGAAGTACCTGTCCACATATAAACCTTATTAAATTTTTCTTTGGTTAAAACCTCTTCAATTTTAGTAAACTTACTTTCTGTTTCAAATCTTTCATAAAGTTTACTTAAAGCAAAAAACAGAATTACAATTCCAATCACTGATACAATTATTAGTTTACTTTTTTTAATATTGATTTTATTTTTTGATATTATAAAAACAGTCAAAACAAATAAGGTGTCTGTTAAAATAATGAGTTTTGAAGATAGTAATATGACTGAAAGAGATAATATTAATATTGAAAACTTATCAAAAATTGACTTTTGCTTTTTAAACAAAAAATACATTAAACTTGTAGAGAAAAAAACAGAAGCATATATAGCATTTAAGTCTAAAACCTTAACTAAACTATGATAAAAAAAGACATCTTTATCTTTTGTTAGTATAAAAGAATATGTAGCATATAACAAAAAGAACAAGGCATATAAAACATTTGATATTGAAAAATATTTTACAACCTTAATTACTTGATTTTTTTTAAATAATGGTATAAAATGAAAGGCTAAAGGTATCAAAGCCATAGTAATGAGTCTAGATATTCCTCTTTTTGTAAGCGGTATATCTATTGTCCAAAAATAAGTTAAAGCAAGAAACGCATATAATACAATTAATAGGATTAATGGTTTTGAAAAAACTATTTTGGTTTTATTAATTATGAAGTATACTAGAGATAAAAAAATAAAAATACCTGTACCAATACTACTTGGTGCATAACCAATAAATAAAGTAGAAAGGATTAGAGCTAGAAGATAAACAAATAAATTTTCATTATTTATTATTTTTTTGATAGTCTTCATAGCATTTAATTATAAATTTTAAATATAAATCATTAATATATTTCCAATCAAACTTATTTAAAATTAATTCTTTGCATTTTTCAACTTTATCTTTATAGCTTTCTTTATTTAAAGAGGTTAAATGCTTAGCAACATCATCTGCATCTTTAAAATAAAAAGCGTTGTCTTTTAGGATAGATTTGTTAAATACGTTGTCATTTGCAATTATTAAACAATTTGATGCCATAGCTTCTAGTAAAGAAGGATTGGTACCTCCTACTGAATGTCCGTGAAAATATAAATTAGAATAATATCTAAGGTTATTTAGTTTCTCAAGATCATATATTCCTCCTAAAAACCTAATATTTTTTGAGTTTTTAAATTTTTCTTTTAAGTATATTCCAAATTTATTATCATATTTTCCAACTACTAAAAATGGTAAATTAGAATTAGATCTTTGTACTCCTTCTAAAATAGTTTCTATGTTATTTTCAGGTTCTAGCCTAGCAATTAACATATTATAACCATTAGCCTCAACATCAAACTCTTTTATAAATTTTACATCTGACTGAGTAAATATCTCTGCACCGTAAGCAATGTATTCTGAATTTACATTATACTCTTGTTTCAAGTAATCTTGTATTCCTATAGAATCTGAAATTAAAAAGTCACTTGATTTAACCGCTAATTTTTCTGCATATTTTAAAAACTTTTGGACTTTTTTAGAATATTTAGATCGTTTCCACTCTAAACCATCCATATTTGTTATAATGACTGGTTTTTTTGGCAACAACCAATGCCAAATAGAATTACTTGTATAGCCTAATTGTAAAATAACATCAAAGTTTTGTTTTTTAGAGTTTAGTATACAATTATAATCATATATAAATTGTCCCACTGTACCAATTTTGTCTTCTGGATCTTTACAGTGAATAATATTTACACCTTTAAAACTTTTATCTTGATATGGATGATTTGACGAGTTATACACATAAACTTCATGACCTTTATTTGCTAGATAAACCGAAAAAAACTCAGCAAATTGCTCAAAACCTCCATGATAATTTGGTACACCTCTAGTGCCTAATATTGCTATTTTCATTAACTAATTTCTTTTGTTAGTTTTTCTAAACCAAGTAAACATCCTAAAAACAAAGATAAAATACCATTAATATTATATAAACCACTAATAATTAGAGTTGAAAATAATAGATAGAATCCAAAACCAGAAATAAATTTTCTTATCAAGTTTAATTTTAAATTATCATTATTGTCAAAATAGGTTTTTATATACAATCTTAGAAGAAATAATAAGTAAAAGAAAAGCCCTAAAAGACCTGATTTAAAAATTAAAAAGGCGTACCCATTATGAAGTATTGGTATTTCTTTTTCAGGTATACCAGATATTAAATAGTCTATTTCTAAATCTACTTTGGCGCCTAAACCATTACCTATAACAATTGCAGGCAAACCTTTATCAAAAGTTTGTTCAAAAGCTTTTTTGGCTTCATAGCTTCTCCACTTGTCCCATAAATCTGAATGATCTTCAATATTTATTTCTGAAGAGAAAACCTCTTGAGGAGCTATCTTTACCTTGTACAAAAACCCTTCTACACCTGGTGCTCCTCTTTCTAAATCTGTATTGTTTAAAATCGCAAAAAATATAATTAAAGACAATACAAGTCCTGATATTACCATTATTGACTTTGTTGATAGTTTAGTAAACCCATAAACAGATAATAATAATATAACAATACCAATTATTTGTGTTCTAGAAAAATAAAGTAATGCAGAGGAAGCTAAAAGCAAAAAAATAAATCTTCTTCTTGATTTAGAAAATGTTATACCTATCTTTTTTCTAGCTATAAAAAAAACAAAACCAAGAATTTCTATTAAACTTCCTTTACCTGACCTATATCTTAATACAGTAATTGGCTCATCACTAAAAAACCAATCTATAGCTATAATAATATGTATTGATGCAAAAAAAAGCGAAAGATATATAATCAATTTAAAAAAGAAAGACCAATCTTTTATCCTTAAGATAACCATATATCCTAACAATATCATTAAGATTGGTTTTAAGTAATATAATAATCCTTTTAAAATATCAAAAGCAGAAGATTTATACACAAAAGTATTAGGGATAGCTACTATAATAATTAATGATAAAAGAAGTAATACTTCTATTAATGGCTTTGTTATTTTAATTTTTGGGAGATAAAAAATTGTTAGTAACAAAGTTAGTAAGAACGAAAACTCAAAAGATTTTACCCAAAAAACAGATAATATAAAAACAGCTAAAACATATTTGTTAAGCTTTGTCTTATTTATTTTTAAACTTAAATTATCCATTAATCTTTAATCTAATGCTAGTTTATAAGCTTCTAAAGTCTTTTCTGCCGTTTTATTCCAATTATAATCTTTTTCTATTCTACTTTTTAAATTGTTATTAAACGAATTTGAATAAGCATTGTCTACCGCTTTCTTTATTGTCTCTAGACTTTCTGGTTCGCAATAATAAGCATCTTTTTTAAAATACTCTTGCTGATCTCCTTTTTTTGAAATTACAATATTGCATCCAGAATATGCTGCTTCTAAAGAAGCTAAACCAGTTGTTTCAAACCAACTTGCTAGTACATGTACTTTTGCTCTTCTAAAAATCTCTACCAAATCTTCTTGAGATTGATGCGAAATAAAATGAATGTTTTTACAAGCAACTTGCTTACAATTATCATAATAAGATTTTGAATTTGATGCTGCAGAGCCAATTATAAAAACATCGTATTTAGTATTGTTTAATGCTTTTATAATGTTTAATTGATTTTTTACTGGTGTAATTTGTCCAACACACACTACAGCTCCTTCAAATTTATCAAATTTATTATTGTTTGTTCGGTTTTTAGAAAAAACACTAATATCTATAGCGTTAGGTATTACCATATACCTTTGTTTGGTGTTATAAGCTTTTAAAAGCCTATTATATTCACTCTCAGAGTTTGGTAAAAGAACCTTTGCCCCTTTTATTATTTTTTGTATTGATTTTTTTTGACCATTATAAAGGTAGCTTATATTGGTTAGTTTATCATGCCCTTTTAAAATTCTTGCAATAGCTTTAAGATATTCTAAATTGTTGTTTTTTAAAAGCTTTATTAATAATCTTCTGTAAAATTTTGGGTGATTTTTTTCGGCTTCTGAAAAGTCTACAAAAATAGTTGATACAACATAAGGTTTTTTGCTTTCTTTTATTGTTCCTAATAAATCTGCTGGTCTACAAATATTAAAAAGATGTATTAAATCGTACTTATTATACTCTATTTTCTCTCCTACGGTTTTGATATCTACATTAACAACATTGGTTTTATTTAAAAACTCTGATGTTTTTGTAATCTGCATTGTATCGCCGCCAGGATGTGAAAACAATGTTGCCCGACCAATCATTAAAATCCTTTTCATTGAAAAAATATAGTAAAGTTTATTTCCAAGATGATAAATCTTTAGAAATCATATTTTCGGTATTGATTATGCTGTTTTTATAAATCTTTTTAAGCATTTCCTTTTCTGCTTCTAATTTAGGCTTTTCTGCTTTTTGATTGTAAATAATTGGCTTAAGTTTTTCTTTAATACTATTTGGAAAAAGACTCTTTATAATATCAGAGTTTAGAATTTTTTTTAAGAAAGGAAATCTTGCTTCTCTGTATTTATTATGCTCTACTTTTGAAGACAATGAGAATTCTGTTGAAATATTTAAATATCTAAATATGTTCTGTAAGGTATTATCTGTATCTTTTTGAAGAGATTCACTAAGAATTATTAATAGCTGAGAATCTGGAAAATTGCTTTTGTACTCTTCAATTTGTTTATCATAAAAACCAATCTCAACGTACTCTTGATAAAACTTTTTATATTTTTCTTTATTAGTTAAAACCTCTTTTAAAGACACATTTATGTACCCTAAACTAACATCCATTAAGTAATGAGAAACCGCTCTTTCTACAGGGTTTCTTAAGACAATGATTATTTTGGATTTTGGATTAAAATCACTTATTCTAGAGGCAGTATGCTTGTTAAATAAGTAAGACGAACTTAAATCTCCAACAACTTTATATTCTTTATCTGATTCATATAGTTTTAAATATTCTTCTTTATTATCTACTATTTTTGTTTTGTAGTAGGTGTTTTTTACTTCAGGTGAAGAAAAAAAATGAGGCTCTTTAAGTGACGGTATAAAAACCTCTGGATGCTCTTGCAGATAGTGAAACAAAGATGTTGTACCTGATTTTGGCGTACCAACAATAAAAAAATTAGGGGATAATGTCATCAAAGCAAATTTATAAAGTAACTATTCTTTTAAACCTATTTTTAATTGCCGGAATAGCTCCGCAAAGATACAAATCTAAAATAGATAGGTCTTGTTGTGTTCCTAAAACTTGAATTCTTGGTAACGTGTGTAAATGGTTAATATGTTTGTTAAATATATTTCCCATTCTTGTAGTTGTAGCTGTTTTAAAAACTTTAGTTTGCTTAAGATTATTTACCTCTTTTTCATTAATCTCATTTGATGTACCAAAAGGATAAGCAAAATGATTTGACACCTTATCTATCTTAGCTTCAATTTCTGTTTTTGAAGTTAAAATTTCTTCTATCTGTTCTGCTTCTGATAGCGTATTTAGAGCCAAATGATTTTGTGTATGACAACCAATTGTTACTAATGAATCTTTTGAAAGTTTTTTTATTTCTTCCCAAGTCAAAGATTCTTTTTTTACATAATCTTTTAGGGTTTTATTATAATGTTTTTCTAGATAATTAAAAATTAGATCTTGTTCTTTTTCTGTAGCATTAATCATTAGTTCTCTAATCTTTATAAAACTTATGTTTTTTTGTTTTTTATTTTTTGTATCAAACCCTAATAACTTTTCTTGATAGAAAAATTTAACATAATCATTCTCTAATAAGATGTCTTCTAGCATATACCACCATAATTTACCTGTATGATTTGGATAACAATTAGTAATATAAATTGTAAAAGGTATATTATGCTTTTTAAATATTGGATAAGCTAATGTTAGGTTGTCTTTATAACCATCATCAAAAGTTATTACAATAAACTTTTTTTTAAATTTTGATTTGTTTTTTAACCTCTCATTTATTTGATCTAAGGATATTAGGTCATATTTCTTTTTAAGATAAACCAGCATTTTCTCTAAGTAAAAAACCTCTATCTCATTAGCTTTCATCAAGTTTATTCTGTCTTTATTATCATGTTTTACTACTACTTTATGCATAAATAAAATAGAGCCTTCTCCTGCATAAAGTTTTTTAAAAAAAATATTTATGGGCAGATACTTTAAAACGTTAATAACAAAGTCTTTATTCATTTTTTTGTGATTGTATTCTCTTTAATACGTTTACTTTTTTTCCAAATACTATTTTGAAAAAATCAATATGAGCAAAATATATTGCACTTTGTTTAATTTTATCTTCAACAAATAGAGCTTTTATATATTTTGCCAATGTTGAGATTAATATTATTGGAAGATACATTAAGTAGTATTTTTTATAAAACTTTAATCCGTTTAATAAATATAAATACTCTCTTAAAAAATTACTCTTTGATGTGGCTCCAACATGATCAAAAACTTTAGATCTTGTATTAACTATAAAATTATAATTATTGTTTTTTGCATGTTTACAAAAATCTGTTTCTTCCCAATACATAAAATAATCCTCTGGTAAAACACCTAAATTTTTAAATGTATTGATATTTGTAAAAAGTGATGCACCTGCTATTGCATCTAACTTATCAATATCTTCTTCTTTTTTTATATCTATAACTCCGTGGATAAATCGCTTTACCTTAAATCCGCCACAGTACATTACTTCTTCCCTTTTATTATAGTAATGAATAATGTTACCTACTATTGTTTTTTTCTTTCCCTTAGCTAAACTAACAAGGTCTTTTAATACATTTTTTTCTACTTCTGTATCTGGGTTTAACAACCATACATAAGAATTGTTTAAACTGTGTGTTAGCGGTTTTAACACAATATTGTTTCCTGCCCCAAAACCATTGTTTAATTTACTTTCTACGATAGTTATTAAAGGTAGATTTGTTTTTAAATGTTTATGTACATCTTGTTCTTTTGCAGATATAACTTTATGGGATAATTGTTGGTTTTGACTCCATTCTTTTAGCTTTAAGACACTATTATCTGTAGATGAGTTGTCTACTATAAAAAGATTAAAGTTATTATAAGTAGACTTTAATAAGCTAGATATACAGTCTATTGTATAATTCCAACAATTATAATTAACAATAACTATACTAACATTATCTATGTTATTATTGTTACCTATTTCCATTGTTGTAAATCTTTATTTAATAACTGTTCTAGCTTATTAATATCTTCTAAAAATATACCTTGTAAGTACTCTTTATCTTCTAATTGTAAGGTTGGTTTTTTTTCTTGTTTAAAAAACACTTTTTCATTTAAGTAGACCTTAATAGGATTTGGCAATAGTACTTTTAATAATCCTACTTTATTTTTATATTTTAACAACAGTTTAGACAGCTTACTCTTTGGCACAACATATGGATTGTGTACTTTGTTATAATCAATATTATCTATGTAATTAGCGTCGATATTTAAAAATTGGCAAATCTCTTTAAGGTGATTTGCTGTATCTTTTATAAAATCTTCATAAATAATTACTTTTACTTGACTTTTACCAAAAGTATCAAAATAGGTTTTGACTTGATTGTAATACTGGCCTATATCTATATATAAATGTGCTTTACCCCATATTTTAGGTTCAATTTTAACATCGTTTAAAATAGCTTGTTTAAAATTTGTTTCCGATTGATTTCCGTCTTTTAAATCCATTAAAAAATGAGAAAAAGCACGTTGTATAGGATTACGTAAAATCATAATCACTTTTGCTTCCGGAAAGTCTTTACAAATACGATTTGCAGCTAATTTATCCCATAAATATGAAGGTGATGCATCTGCTACTATTTTTTGATTACCTACCTCATCATACAAAGAATAGTAAACATTAGCATCTTTAATAATTTTATTATGATAAAACTTACCTTTTTTAGGTTTTATGTAAGCCGAAGGATTATGCGCCTCTGCATCTGAATAGTAATTAGGCTCTTTTACATTTGGAAAATAAATATCTGGATGCTGAGCTAAATAATTATATAATGATGTTGTGCCAGACTTTGCAGCTCCGACAATAAAAAGATTTATGTTAGGCTTTTTTATTTCCATATAGATAAATCTATGTTTAACAACTGTTCTGTTTTTTCTATATCTTCTTTAAAGTAAGTATTGGTAATACTTTGTACTTCTTCTGGTAATAATTTTTTGTCCTTAGCTGGTTTTTGATTTATGTTATTAATTTTTGACGCAACTTTAAACTTAAAGTTTTCTGAAATTGGTAGCAAACCAAATAATTTTTTAATTGGGTTATTCTTATTAAAAATTAGGTTTCTAATTAGTTTAGATTTTGGCTCTGAAGCTTCATTACTTTTTTTTGAAGCATCTAATTTTTGGTAAGGAACAGCTACAAAATCTTGCAACTGTTTTAAGGTATCATCAATATTGTTAATTATGTTGTTTTCAAAAATAAATACTTTAACATTTTCTCTTCCAAACACATCAATGTATCTTTTTATTTGATCATAATACAATCCTCTACTTATATAACTAAAATGATTTTTGTTATAATATGTATCTTCTTTTAGTCTAGAATACTCTTCTTTTAAAGCCGTCTTAAAATCTAAATTTTCAAAACCTCTTCTTTTGCTCATTAGATAATGAGAATATGCTCTTCTAGCTGGTTGACGCAGTACAATAATAATTTTTAAATCCGTACCTAAAACCTCTTTTATTCTTTCTGGTATATTTTTAAAAAACAAATACTCTGGTGTAAATACACCTATTTTCTTGTTGTTTTTATCACCTTTAAAAAAGGTTTGTAGCCACCAATCTAATCCTTTATTAAAACGCTGGTCAATATCAAAAAAATGAGCTTCTTTTCGTTCTGGTAAATATATATTAGGATGATGTTTTAATACATCATGTAAGGTTGTAGTGCCTGCTTTTTGTGTACCAACACATATAAAATCTATAGGTTTACTCATCTCTATACTTAATTACTTTAGCCGGTATACCACCAACAATTGCATTTTCTGGTACATCTTTAGTTACAACTGCATTTGCGGCTACTATTGCTCCAGAATTAATTGTAACTCCTTTAGTTATTACAACACCATGTCCTAACCAAACATTATCTTTTATGTAAACAGGTTCTGTTTTTATACCTTGATTAATCATATCGTTATTTAAATCGATAAAATTATGGTCAGTATCTCTTATAGAAACACAATTAGCAATCATCACATTTTTACCAATTTCTACTTTTTCATTTACACCTATAACAGAATAAGATCCTATATAAGAGTTTTCTCCTAAAATTAAATCTCCAGATCCTTGTATTAAAATATCATGCTTTAAGTGTGTATTATTTTTTAAAGTTATTTTTAGAGCTGTATTAGCTTCAAAAAAAGGTCTTAAGTTTACTCTTTTTTCAATAGTAGTTTTACCCTCAACTTTAAGAATTGAAGCATAAATAATTTTGTTGACTAAAGTAAACCACTTTCTATTTAATTTTGTAATTAACTTCAACATAAATATTACAATTTAAAAAAGGCGTAAAAATTAAATTCTTTTTTTATAAAAATTACGCACATTAAGTTTAATAAAACATTTGAAACTAAGCTAGCAATAGCAGCTCCAACAATTCCAAAGTTTTTAATTAATATATAGTTCAACACAATATTAACTACTACACTTATTATTGTAAAGCGTTTTAACTCATTTTGGTGCTTAGTCATGTTTAAAACTTGACCAACACTTCCAGATAGAGCATTAAAAAGTAATCCTATTGCTACAATTATTAATACTGTTTTGCCTTGAATAAATTCGGGTCCAAAAATTGATAATATTTGATTACTAAAAAGTACAATAATTAATACTAATGGTATTGTTAAAAGCGTAATTATTTTTGTTGCTTTTTGTACTTCTACTTCAATAAGTTCTAGTTTATTTAGACTATAAAGCGTTGAGATTTTAGGTGCTAAAATTGTATTAATAGATGTAATAACTATTAGCCCTATGCTTGCTACTTTATAAGCTGCATTATAAATTCCAACATCTGTTTTGCTTACCATTGCACCTAACATAAAAACATCTGTCCAATTTGAAATAAAAATAAATGCTGCGCTAAATAGCATAGGAAAAGAAAGTAAAAAAAGTGATTTGTAGTTATGTACGTTACGACTTTTTATTCTTTTTAAAGGAACATAAAACACCGTTATTATTGTTAGCAATAAAAAAGGCAGTAAATAAGCTATATAAACACTTTCTTCTTGCGTATTTAAATTGTTGTAATACATCACACCAAAAACGACAAAAAAGAGCACATAAGGCATGACATAAAGTAATAGTGCGTAACTTGAAAAATATTTTTTACCTTTAATAAACTCAACTAAAAACTTGTGTAAAACTAAAAAAACAAAAAAGTAAGACAATGCTTTAAGATAAGGTAATAGCATTTCATCTTTAAATAAGTAAAGTGCAAGTGGCTTTGAAGAAAAGTATATTATTATAGCACCTATCAAACCAGATATAACAACTGCTTTTAAAGCATTAAGTAAATAAGTATTTTGAGGTGTGTTGTTTTTAAAAAAATTAACATCTGAGGTTAGTTTTACCATTGCAAAAGGTAACCCTAACGAAAAAATTAATAGTAAAAATTGGGCAGTAGTAAGTAATAATGCAAAACGACCATATGTCTCTGCTCCAAAAAGTCTAGATATTATAATTATAGACGCATAGGCTAGTGCCATACCTAAAACACGTAGTAAAAAAACTATTGCACTACTTTTAAATGTAGTAGATTTTAATATGGACAAAAGCTTTTGTTTCAAAACTTATTTTAAGGTTTTTAATTTGTTACGTAATTTGTTGTTACCTAATAACTTTGGGTCTATTCTGTTGTTATTCTTTTTTACTCCAAAAATTGCTCTTTCTGTATTAATATCTACATTCCACTGGTCTGGTGAGTTAAAGTAGTCCTTAACTTGATTTTGGTTAATGGTAATTAAAGTATCACTGTTTTGTATAACAATTTTTTTAATAGTAATTTCTTGTTCTAGTTTAGAAGCATAATCCAACCTTAAATTAGTAGGCATGCCTGTTTTAGTATCTATTATAAACTCAATATTCTGAAATATTTCTTGACCTTTAACGACTTTGGATTGTGAGTTTTTTGCGTTGTATATTTTGTTTTTTTTAAGGTAATACAAAGACAACTGATCATCTTTTTTGAGTTTTATATTGAAAGTAACTTTTAATTTGTTTTTTAATGAAACTGATTTAGCTGTAATTGGTTCCTTTTTTGAAGAATGTTCTACTCCTAAAAATTCACTCAATTCAAAAACAAACCTATTATTTCCTACTATTTCAGGATTAAATTTTCTTTCTTCTGTTTTTAATGGGATTATTTGATTTTCTTTATAATCCAAATACTGATTAATGGAAAAATACTCTAACAATTTATCAGACTCTATCTCTTTTGTTTTTCCTTTATACTTTAAAATTATTTTTTGAAGTATAATTTTTCCTTCTCTATAATTTTTGTTTCTCCATGGAAAAAAATTTAAATTATATGGTAACTCTCCATTTTTAAATCTAAAATAAGCTGCTTTCTGATTCTTTTTAGGGGGATACATTATAAATTTATTTTTAGAAAAAGGCTCTAAACTATTTTTACTATAATATAAATTGATATGCATATCCTCTGTAAACTCACCTACGACTATGACTCTAAAATCATTTTCTATTTCCTGGTTAACTTTAGAATTACTTACTTCAATATCTTGAATATTATCTGTTTTAGGAAAAGTAAGTGTTTGTTTTGTATCACATGATAACAAAACAATTATAATAAATAAATATATGTATGTACGTATCATTATTATCTCATTATATTACCATAAGGAAAACTATAAGTTATCTTTTCTTGAAGTGAATTGGTTTCTATATCTATGTTAAAACCTTCAAATTCTTTAATTGATATTTGTTTAACATCTCTTGGTAAAACAGTTGCTACAAATTTAGGATTCTCGCTATAGTAAAGTGTTTTTTTCTTATATCTATCATTCAAATTAACAGTAATAGATTCTGTTGTGTCTTTTTTACTTTTTATCTCAATTGTAAAATTTGTTAAAGGTTGATTAAACAGTGTTTTGTTATGTTTAATAACTAGTGTATGTAATTTTAGATTATAATACACATTGTAACCATTCTGTGAGAAAACAGGTTTTAATTTATTGTTTTTTACAAGAAATAATGACGTGTATTCTAAAGGACTTGGTAAATTATCATCTGTATAAATTGGTATACCATTGTTAAATGCTCTAGAATAATATCTATTCATTTTAGGGTACTTATGTGCAGCGTAAACTTTATTGTTATACTTCATAGAAAGCTTAGGTATGACTTTTTCCTTATAAAGCATATTTGTTTCTATTAAATATTGTCTTCTTGCATATTCTTCTTCATATGATGCTCTTAAGTTTCCAGAAAACACTTGATCCTGTTGTCTGTAAAGGTTATTTTCTGGCATAAAATATGAAAAAGTATAAAAAACAAACGGTAAACTTATTATTAAATAAAACATCTTTTTTCTAACTTTAAAAGTTACATAGACATTTATAATATAAGCCAACGCTGATAAAAAAACTAAAAACAATATAGCTGTTAGGTTATAAGCTTTAGGCATACCTACTTTACCATTAGAGGCTATAAAACCAACAGTAATAGGTGTTATTGTTAAAACAAAAGCAAATGCTAAAAAAAGTATTGCTTTTGGTTTTTGATCTGTTTTAGAAAAAATTAAGTTTTTATTTTGTTTAAGTACAGACAGTAAAACTATCATAAATATTAAAAACAAAAATGAGTTAAAGTTTAATAAATCCAGAATTTTATCTCCTAACGATTCTAAAAATCTATTTATATCAAATGTTCCTGAGTATTCCGTTGTTTCTAATCTATTAGATGTTTGTTGTCTTCTTTTAATACTTCCTGTAGAAAAAACTACCAAAACACTTCCTAATAACGCTGTAAAAAGATATAAAATGTTTAAAACATTAATTTTGTTTTTTTTGTATTTTAATGATCTAAGCACATCTTCAAACACAAAAAAACCTAAAATCAATAACATTATCATAAACAAATGTTCAACTAAACCTGTGATAAAAAATAATATAATAAAACTTACTACTATTGCTGGCTTTGTATATTTATCCTTTATTCTTTTATTTCTAAAGTATAAAGCAAAAAATATAAACATTAAAGATATACCAAAAGTGTATGATAAGGACGTATTTAATAAATGTGTAATTTGATATAGGTTGTGCGCATTAATAAGAAATGTAAAATAAATTACTGCTGTTATTATTATAGAATTTTTTTTAAAAAATTGCTTAACAAAATAGAAAATAGAAGATAGAAAAAAAGTATTATTTAAAGTAGTTATTAAAAATCTATTGGTATGGAATCTAAAATCATTAGTTAAACCTTGTGCCCAACGCCCATTTAAAACATTATAGTTTAACTTTAGACTTTGTATAGCTGTCTTGTAAAAGCTATTGAAATTACCATCTATTGTAGAAGCATATAAGTAGTAAGATATATAAGAAATTAGCGATAAGCAAAACACCAAAATTAATAGGTATAAAATAGAAAGTAGTTTATTAAAGTTCATATTAAATAAGTATTAATAGCTTAATAGTTTTTCCATATTCTTAAAAGTTCTATAGGTGCTTTTAAAAAATCTATTGGTTTCAATTTACTTCCTGCAATTTCATCCCATTGTTGTAGTGGTACTTCTAATATAACTTGTTTTGCTTGTTTATACCCCAAAAGTTTCTCTAGTCTTGCTAAAAGCTCTACATCAAAAAGCCATTTTGTTATTAAAGGCTCTCTAAAAATATCAAATACAACACTTTTGTGTATGATTTTTGCTCCGCATTGGGTATCATAAACTGGAATTTTTAAAATAATACTCACTAAAGTTGCAAAAATTCTTCCTATGTAATGTCTAGATGCTTTTCTGTTAATACTTGCTCCCATTCTAGCAAAACGTGTACCCATTATAAAAAGCATTCCTTTTCTTTTTTCTATCTGTTCTATAAAATTATTTATTTCAAAAAGAGGTGTTGCTAAATCTGCGTCAAAATAACCTATAAAATCGTAAGGATTGTTTTCTTTTAAAGACAAGACACCTTCTCTAATAGCTCCTGCCTTACCTTTGTTTTGCTCTAAATCTAAAAAAGTAAAACTAGGGACGGTTTTACAAAAATCTATAAGTATTTGAGCTGTACGATCTGTACTTCCATCGTTTACAAATAAAAAGTCAATATCTGGATTGTTTTTTGAATAGTCTAAAAAAACTGGTATGTTTAGTCTTTTCTCCTCGTTATAACAGGGAATAATAATGGTTATTTTCATTTATTATTTTATTAAATTAAAAACAATTTAATTGTTTTTAATTTGTTTATACTGTCTTTTGTTAAATATTGGTAATAATATAAATGAAATTATACCTATAAAAATAATCATTAATGTTTGAGATGTCCATATAATCCAACCAAAAGCATAACTTGGCTCTTCGGCAAGTCCAAATAAAGATAACGCAGATAATACTGCTGCGGGATAGAAAAATATACCTCCATTAGTTGCAGCTATCGTAAAACTAGCGGCTATAAACGCAACAATTATAGATGCAAATGAAGCATTATTAAGCTCGCTTACTGAGAATGAAGTTACGTAGAACATCATAATATACATAAACCAAATAAAAAGCGTATGAAAAATAAAAGCCCATTTATTTTTCATTTTAAAGACACTTGTAATACCTTCTAAAAGACCATTAACAAAGTCTTTTATTTTAATAGCAAACTTATTTTTTGATTTTTTTATATAAAAAAAGAAAAATATAAATACTATAATCAAAAAGCTAAACGCTAAAATTATTTTAGTTGGATTAAATTTTTCTAAAAGCAGACTATATATAAAATCAAATTGAAAAAATAGTGTAAAAACACAGATTAAAAGTATTATAACTAAATCAAATATTCTTTCTGTTACTATGGTTCCAAAACCTTTTTCAAAAGGAATATCTTCGTAGTTTTTAATTACTGCCGCTCTTAAAACTTCTCCAGATCTTGGCACGCCAAAATTTGCTAAATACCCTATAAAAACAGCCATTATACTATTTTCTATTCTTACAGAATATCCCAGAGGCTTAAGCATAAACTGCCAACGGTAAGCTCTAGATAAATGGCTTAAAATACCAAATAAAATACCTAAGCATATATAAAAATAATTTGCAGATTTAAAGTAGGGAATAATTTTTGAAATTGGTAACTTAGAAAAGGTTAACCAACCAAAAAATATAGCTAACATTAATGGTAATATTAGCTTTAGATGTTTTTTAAAAAACTGCTTCAAAGTTAATATACTATTTCCTCTAGTCTTTGTATTAGTACTGGTCTAGAAATAAATGTTGGAATATATCTACCATCTATTTCTTTAGAGGTAAATGTTTTTTCTTCCCTGTTATAATCTATGTATTTATTAGGATTGAAAAACTGATAAAAGTTTTCTTTACTTATTTCAAAAACACGATCATCACTGTTAATTGTTAGCTTATTTATTGAAACATCCTTATAGTTATTTCTACCAACCTTAAGCATAAATTTTGTTGGTATTACCTTATTTGGTAATTTAAAAACTAAATCTTGTGGCTTATCAGATCCTTTAACATCAACTTTTATTTTATCCTTTGCTTCAAACTGGAAGGCCATATCTTCTGTAAACTGAACAACAAATGTATCGTCTTTTGGTACAACAACATTTAATGTCATTACAACATTATCTTCTTTTTTTTCTTCAGTATTTGATACCTCCTTAGTCGTTGTTTCATTAACACTTTCTGGTTTCTTGTCATCCTTACAGGCAAAGACTGTAATCACTACTAATGCTACAACTAATAAGTTTTTCATTTTTTTGGTTTTAATAATTAAACATTGTTTATTAAACAATCATTCCTGCAGCTACAGTCTCGTTAGTTGCATCATCTACTAAAATGATACTTCCAGTAGTTCTGTTTTCTCTGTAAGAATCGATCATTAATGGTTTTGTTGTTCTTATTTTAACTTTAGAAATATCATTCATTTTTAATTCTACATCATCATTTATTCTTTCTAAAGTATTAATATCTATTTTATAAACAACTTCTTTTATCATTGCTTTTTGATCATTAGAAGTGTGTTTTATAGTGTATTTAGATCTTGGCTTAGCTGGACTATTGTTTAACCAACACAGCATAACTTCTATATCTTGTGAAGCTTCTGGTTTATTATTAGATCGTACAATCATATCGCCACGACTAATATCTATATCGTCTTCTAAGGTCATTGATATAGACATTGGTGCAAATGCTTCTTCTAAAGCACCATCTAACGTGTCTATAGTTTTTATTTTAGATGTAAAACCTGAAGGCATTACTGTAATCTCATCGCCTGGTCTAAAAATACCACTTGCTACACGACCTGCGTAACCTCGATAGTCTCTAAAATCTTCGCTTTGAGGTCTTAATACTGTTTGTACAGGAAAACGAGCATCTACTTTATTGATATCACTACTAATGTGCATGGTCTCTAAAGTATGAAGCATTGGTGCACCTTGATACCATTTCATGTTTTCAGATTTATTAACCACGTTATCTCCTAAAAGAGCGCTCATAGGAATAAATCTAACGTCTTTAACAAGCATTTTTGATGAGATTTCTTCAAATTGAGATACAATATTATTATACACTTCTTCAGAAAAATCTACCAAATCCATCTTGTTTATACACACAATTATGTGAGGAATTTGTAGTAAAGACGCTATAAAAGCATGTCTTTTAGTTTGCTCAATAACACCATGTCTTGCATCTACTAATATTGTTGCAACGTTTGCTGTTGATGCACCTGTTACCATATTACGTGTGTACTGAATATGTCCTGGTGTATCTGCTATGATGAATTTACGCTTTGGTGTTGTAAAATATCTATAAGCAACATCTATTGTTATACCTTGTTCTCTTTCGTCTCTTAAACCGTCTGTAAATAACGCTAGGTCTACACCATCATGTCCTTTTTTCTTACTTGTAGTTTCAATCGCTTCTAATTGATCTTCAAAAATAGATTTTGAATCATATAATAAACGACCTATTAATGTACTTTTTCCGTCGTCTACGCTTCCTGCTGTTGTAAATCTTAATAATTGATTATTGTCTAACATGCTTCGTTTTCTTTTTTAAAAATATCCTTCTCTTTTTCTGTCTTCCATTGCTGATTCTGAACGCTTATCATCGCTTCTATTACCTCTTTCGGTTTGTCGCATAGCAGCTACTTCTGTAGCAATTTTTTCTACTGTATCTGCGTCAGATTCTATTCCTCCTGTGATTGTGATATCTCCTAATGTTCTAAATCTAATTTTTTTGGTTACTACTTCTTCATTTTCATCTAAAACTAAAAATTCAGATTTCGGTATCCATGAATTACTTCTCCAAACAACTTCTCTTTCGTGTGCAAAATATAATGATGGTATTGAGATGTTTTCTCTTTTGATATAATTCCACACATCCATTTCTGTCCAATTACTTATTGGAAATGCTCTAAAGTGCTCGCCTTCAAAATGCTTACCGTTAAATATATTCCATAATTCTGGTCGTTGATTTTTTGGATCCCATTGTCCAAAATCATCACGATGAGAGAAGAAACGCTCTTTTGCTCTTGCTTTTTCTTCATCACGTCTTCCACCACCAATTGCACAGTCTACTTTATTAGCCTCTATTGCATCTAAAAGTGTTGTAATTTGAAGTGCGTTACGTGTAGCATTTTTACCTTTTTCTTCTGCGACTCTTCCTTGATCAATAGATTCTTGTACAGATCCAACAATAAGATTTGCGCCTAATTCTTTTATTAAATCATCTCTAAACTTTATCGTCTCAGGAAAGTTGTGACCTGTATCCACATGCATTAATGAGAAAGGTATTTTACTTGGGTAAAATGCTTTTCTTGCCAAATGTGTTACAACTATTGAGTCTTTTCCTCCAGAAAATAATATTACAGGATTTTGAAATTGTGCCCAAACTTCTCGTAAAACATAAATAGCTTCACTTTCTAATTCATCTAAATAATTTAAATAATACTTACTCATTTTCGAGTTTTAGTTTTGGTGTTAGATATTCTAATATTTTTACAACTGCTTCTTCTACAGTTTCTTCTTCTGTTTTGATTTCTACATCAGCATGATCTGGTGCTTCGTAAGGTGCTGAAATACCTGTCATGTTTTTGATTTCGCCTGCTCTTGCTTTTTTGTAAAGACCTTTAACGTCTCTACGCTCACATTCTTCAACACTGGTATTAACAAAAACCTCGACAAAATTACTGTTTTTAACGATATTCTTGACGTTTTCTCGGTCTTTTTTGTAAGGTGACACAAATGCAGCTAATACTACTAAACCTGCATCTATCATTAAATTTGCTATTTCAGCAATTCTTCTAATGTTTTCGGTTCTATCTTCTGGTGCAAAGGTTAAATCCTTATTTATTCCTTTTCTAATATTATCACCATCAAGAACATAGGTTTTTATTCCTTTTTTATGTAATTCTAGTTCTACTAGATTGGCTATTGTTGATTTTCCTGAGCCAGATAATCCAGTAAACCACATTAAAAAGGAATTATGATTATTTAGCTTATTTCTATCTGATTTAGTAACTTGATAATTATGTTTAATTATATGGTTACTAATGTCTATGTTATTTTCTTCTTTCATTTAATCCATAATTTATCTTATACCATGTTCTCTCATGCAGATAATATAATATCATTTTTGTTATGACTTCTGCAAATCCAATTTTTAGTCCTGTTAATGGATCACCAGATATAATCCAAGCTAAAATCATTGTATCTAATGTTCCTATAAATCGCCATGTAATTGTCTTTGCGATATGTCTTTTGCGGCTTTCTAATATTTTACCATCTTTTGATAGGTTGATTTTAAACCATGCTCTTTCATGAAGATAGTATAATACCATTTTTGTAATAACCTCTGCAAATCCAATTTTTAGACCTGTAAATGGATTACCTGATATGATCCAAGAAAGAATAATAGTGTCTATTGTACCTACTATTCTCCATGTTATCGTTTTTGCGATATGTCTTTTATACGAAACGTCAGCCATTATTTAGAAACCAAAAACCAAGGGTTTAACAAATTTTCTTTATTATATTTTAAAATATCTTTTGTTTCATTAGAAGTAACTTTTATTCCAACAGCATTACATATAGCTTGTCCTGCTGCAGTATCCCATTCCATAGTTGGTGCAAATCGCGGGTAAACATCTGCTTTACCTTCGGCTACTAAACAAAACTTTAAAGAACTTCCTTTTGATACTATTTGTACCTCTTTTCCTTTTTGCTTTAAATCGTCTACATAATCAAGAGTCTCTTGACTCATATGAGAACGACTTCCAACGACTTCAACTAATGACGAATTATTGTTTTTTGGTGTTAACTTTTGAGCTAAACCCTTTACTTCTTCTACTGAAACATTATGAGCATTTAATTCTGATTTAAAAGCTAATTTATTTTCTACATCAGCAAAATAGATGGTTTTAATTGCAGGTACGTAAATTACGCCTAATTTTGGAATACCACCTTCGGCTAATGCTATGTTTACAGTAAACTCACCATTTCGTTTTATAAACTCTTTGGTACCATCTACTGGGTCTACAATCCAGCATTGATTCCAGTGTTTTCTTTCATTGTATTCTGTTTGTTTATTTTCTTCTGAAATAATTGGTATTTCTGTAGGAATTAAAAACGAATTGATAATGTCATTAGCTCTTTTATCAGCTTCAGTTAAGGGTGATTTGTCGTCTTTTACTTCTACAGCAAAGTCTGAGTCATAAACATCCATAATTGCTTTTCCTGCATTTAATGATGCTTGTATTGCTGTTTTTAAGTTGTCTGAAATACTATTTTTACTCATTGTTATTTATATAATATTTTATCGTGTGTTTTATCCCTTCTGAAAAGGAAAACTCAGGATTGTATTCAAAATTTGTTTTGGCTTTAGAGATATCTGCTAAAGAATGCTTTACATCTCCTTGTCTTTCTGGTCCGTTAGTTACTTTGGAAGACGTTGAAATATTTAAGGCTGAAAGTCCGTTTTTAATAGCTTCAACTAATTCATTTAAATTAGTGTTATCTCCAAAAGCAACATTATATACTTGATTAACTGCATTTGGGTGATCTGTTAAAGCTGCTTTTATATTGGCTTGGACTACATTTTCTATGTATGTAAAATCTCTTGAATGTTTTCCGTCTCCGTTGATAATAACCTCTTCATTATTTAAAAAACGTCCTATAAATTTTGGGATCACTGCAGCGTAAGCTCCGTTTGGGTCTTGTCTTTGCCCAAAAACATTAAAATATCTTAAGCCAATAGTTTCTAAACCATAGGTTTTATAAAAAACGTCTGCATACAGTTCATTAACGTATTTAGTAACTGCATATGGTGATAATGGTTTACCTATGTTGTCTTCTACTTTTGGTAATTGTTTGCTATCTCCATAAGTGCTTGACGATGCGGCATACACCACTCGTTTTACTGTTGAAGACTCTTTAGCTGCTACTAATATGTTTAAAAAACCTGAAATGTTAACTGCGTTAGAGGTTATTGGGTCATTAATTGATCGTGGTACAGAACCTAAAGCAGCTTGGTGTAAGACGTAATCTACGTCTTGCATTGCCTTTTTACAGGTGTCTAATTCTCTTATGTCTCCTTCTATAAACTCACAATTAGATTGTTTGATAAAAGTGCTAATATTAGAAAGTTTTCCTGTTGCAAGATTATCTAAAATAACAACTCTTTTCGCCTGATTTTTAAGTAAATATTCTACTAGATTTGAGCCAATAAAACCTGCGCCTCCTGTTACTAAAAAGGTGAGATTTTTTAATTCTTTATTATGAAAATTAGTGTTGTACATCATTAAAGACGTTTATCAATTAAGGAAACATTTAACGTCCCTTTTACATCATAAACTACAGCTTTTTCTTTTTTAAATTTTGCTAAATCTAACTTGTTAAACTCATTATGCGATACTACGTGAATGATACCGTCATACTTATCTGTAATATCAGAAACTAAACTAATTTTGTATTCTTCTTTAACTTCTCTTGTATCTGCCCATGGATCATAAACATCAACATCTATATTATACGATTTTAAGCTTTTATATACATCTATTGCTTTTGTATTTCTAATGTCTGGACAGTTCTCTTTAAAAGTTATTCCAAGCATTAAAACTTTCGCATTTTTTACTTCAATACCTTTGCTAAGCATAAGTTTTACAAAATCTGATGCTACAAATTCTCCCATAGAATCATTAAGACGTCTTCCTGCCAAAATTATCTCTGGATGATAGCCTACTTCTTGCGCTTTTTGAGCCAAATAATAAGGGTCTACGCCTATACAATGTCCACCAACTAAACCTGGTTTAAAGGGAAGAAAATTCCACTTTGTAGAAGCTGCTTCAAGTACTGCTTGTGTATCGATTTCTAATTTATTAAAGATCTTAGCAAGCTCGTTTACAAAAGCAATATTTATATCTCTTTGTGCATTTTCAATAACTTTTGCTGCTTCCGCTGTTTTTATAGAAGGAGCTAAATGTGTTCCTGCTGTAATAATAGAGGCGTACAGGTTGTTTACTATTTCAGCTGTTTTTGGAGTAGAACCTGAAGTTACTTTTTTAATTTTTGTAATTGTATGTTTTTTGTCTCCAGGATTGATTCTTTCAGGAGAATATCCACATGTAAAGTCTTGGTTAAAAATAAGACCACTAACTTCTTCTAAAATAGGAGCACAAACTTCTTCTGTAACACCTGGATAAACTGTAGATTCATAAATTATGATATCTCCATTTTTTAAAAACTTTCCAATGGTTTTAGAAGACTTAATTAATGGATCTAATAATGGTCTATTGTTTATATCTACAGGTGTAGGAACCGTTACAATGTATATATTACAACTTTCTAAATCTTCTTTTTTATCGGTTATTTTTAAACCATTTTTTTCCTTGTTTAAAACAAATTTAAGCTCGTCTTCATCAACTTCTAATGTACTGTCAACACCTTTGTTTAACTCAGATACTCTAGCTGTATTTATATCAAAACCAATTACACTATACTTTTTAGAAAACTCTACAGCAAGTGGTAAGCCTACGTAACCTAAACCTAATACAGCTATTTTAAACTCCATTTAATCAATATTTTACTCAAAAGTAATTTCTTTTAAACACTTTTCTAAACTTTTCTCCCATTTTACTGGCTCTAAATTTAAAAGTGAATGTATTTTACTAGTATTTAAAACACTGTATTTTGGTCTAGTTGCAAGTGTTTTAAATGTTTTTGAGTCGGTTTTATGTAGTTTTATTTCAGATTGTGATTGCTTAAATATCTCTTTTGCAAAATTATACCATGTGATTTCCCCTTGGTTTGAATAATGGTATATTCCAAACTGTTTAGATTGACTGTCTATAATTTTTAAAATAATTTCAGCTAAATCTTTTGCGTAGGTAGGGCAACCTGTTTGATCATCAACTACACTCAATTCTTCTCTTTCTTTTGATAACCTCAACATGGTTTTTACAAAATTACCAGCAAACTCAGAATACAACCATGAGGTACGAATAATGAAATGTTGCGATAAATTGGATGAGATTTCTAATTCTCCATCTCGTTTTGTTTGTCCATAAACGGAAATTGGATTTGTAGAATCATCTTCTCTATAAGGTGTTTTTGCTTCTCCATCAAAAACAAAATCTGTAGAAATATGTATTAGTACTACGTCTTTATTTTTACAAGTTATTGCTAGGTTTTTAGCGCCTGTAACATTAACTTTTTTTGCTAATTCTTGCTCTTCTTCAGCTTTATCTACTGCTGTATAAGCTGCGCAATTAATACAATAATCAAAATTATTTTCACTAAAATAATTTTCGACTTCATTTATATTAGAAATATCTAAATCATTACTTCCTAAAAACACAAAATCTAACGAAGGGTAATCGTTAGATATTGATTGTATACATTGAGCTAATTGCCCTTTTCCTCCTGTTACTAAAACTTTTATCATTGAGAAAATTGCTTTATTGTTGGTAGTACTTTATCTTTTTCTGATATCATCAATTGGTCTTCATTTAACAACCAGTCTATGTTTAAATCTGAGTCATTATATATAATTCCTTCTTCGGCTTCTTTGTTATATAAATTATCACATTTATAGTTGAAAACTGCTGTTTCACTTAAAACTACGAAACCGTGTAAAAATCCTCTTGGAACAAATAGTTGCTTCTTGTTTTCTGAAGATAATTTTACTGATACGTGTTGCAAATATGTTGGCGAATCTTTTCTAAAATCTACAGCTACATCTAGCACTTCGCCTTGCGTTACTCTTACTAACTTAGCTTGAGCAAACTCACCTTTTTGACTATGTAATCCTCTTAACACACCACGTGAAGAAAAAGACTCATTATCTTGAACAAAATTTACATTTTGATTAATTAGGTTATCAAAAGTTTGCTTATTGTAACTTTCAAAAAAATAACCTCTAGAATCACCAAAAACAGTAGGCTCTAAAATGTAACAGTCTTTTAATTTTGTTTCTAATGCAACCATTATTCTTCTTTTACTAAGCTAATTAAGTGTTTACCATAGCCGCTCTTTAAAAGTGGTGTTGCAAGGTCTATTAGTTGTTGTTTAGATATAAAGCCACTAATATAAGCTGCTTCTTCTATTGCGCCTATTTTTAATCCTTGTCTTTCTTCAATAACTTGAACAAATTGAGAGGCTTGCATTAAAGATTTAAAAGTACCTGTGTCTAACCATGCGGTACCTTTATCTAGTATACTTACTTGCAGCTTTCCTTGTTCTAGATAAGCTTTATTAACATCAGTAATTTCTAATTCGCCTCTATGACTTGGTTTTATATTTTTAGCAATATTTACTACCTCATTATCATAGAAATATATTCCAGGAACCGCGTAATTTGATTTAGGGTTTTCTGGCTTTTCTTCAATAGAAAGTGCTTTTCCTTCTTTATCAAAATTAACTACGCCATAACGTTCTGGATCTGTGACGTGATAAGCGTAAACAATGCCTCCTTCAGGATTATTATTTGCTTTTAATAAATCTGCAAGTCCTGTTCCGTAAAAAATATTATCTCCTAATATTAAGGCTACTTTGTCTTCTCCGATAAATTCTTCTCCAATAATAAATGCTTCTGCTAACCCGTTTGGCGCATCTTGTACGGCATATTCAAATTTACAACCTAAGTGACTTCCGTCTCCTAATAATTGTTTAAAAAGAGGAAGATGCTCTGGTGTTGATATGATTAAAATTTCACTTATTCCCGCTTGCATTAATGTTGAAAGTGGATAATAAATCATTGGTTTGTCATAAATAGGCATTAACTGCTTACTTAAAACTTTTGTTAATGGATGAAGTCTTGTTCCTGATCCTCCTGCTAGTATAATTCCTTTCATTATTCAGTATATTTTTTGAGGTACCAATCTATAGTTTTTTTAATACCTGTTTCAAAGTTTTCGTCTGCTTTCCACCCTAATTCATTTTCAATTTTAGAAGCATCTATTGCATATCTAAAATCATGACCTGGTCTGTCTGTTACAAACGTGATTTGATCTTTATATGATTTGTCTGAAGGCTTTATTTCATCCAAAATAGAACAAATAGCATCTACAATGTAAAGGTTATTCCTTTCGTTTCTTCCTCCAATATTATAAGTTTCTCCTGCTTTTCCTGTTTGAAATACTAAATCAATACCTTTACAATGATCTAAAACATACAACCAATCTCTAATATTTTTTCCATCACCATAAATAGGAATGTTTTCTCTTGAAAGTGCTTTTCTGATAATGGTTGGTATAAGCTTCTCATCATGCTGTTTTGGACCGTAATTGTTAGAACAATTTGTGGTTACAACATTCATTCCGTAAGTATGAAAGTAACTTCTAACTATAAAATCAGATGATGCTTTTGAAGCGCTATACGGACTATTTGGTGCATATGGCGTACTTTCTGTAAACAATCCTGTTTCTCCTAATGTACCGTAAACCTCATCTGTTGATATATGATGAAACTTGTTGTTTTCGCAACCTTCTTTATACTTAAACGGCGCATCCATCCAAAAGGATTTTGCAACATCTATTAAATTAAAAGTACCTGTTATATTAGTATCTATAAAAGCGCCAGGGTTTTTTATTGAGTTATCTACGTGTGACTCTGCTGCAAAATGAATAACGCCATCAAATTGATGTTTATCAAACAGAGACTCAATTAATTTTCTATCACAGATATCACCTTCTACAAATGTATAATCAGGATTGTTCTCAACTTCTTTTAAATTAGAAAGCTCTCCTGCATAGGTGAGCTTGTCTATATTAACAACCTTAGTATTAGGATTAGCTTCTATAAAATAAGGAACAAAGTTTGAACCTATAAAACCCGCTCCTCCAGTAATAAGAATAGATTTATTCTTCATAATTTAAGGTAAATGTTATAATCTTTTTAGTAAAGAAAAATAAAACTAATAAAACAAAAGCTAAGACAGGTAGTATTACATAATATTTCTCAAATATTGTAGAAGAGTTATTTCCAACCCTTTGAAAACTAGAAATTACTTCGAAAATAACATCTTGTTCTATTTTTTCTTCCTCCAATTTTTTAATTTCATTTCTTATACGCTGCTCTTCTTTTAATAAATCAAACTCCCTTGTTTTTGAATTATCATTTGAAGTTATTGTAAACTCTCCAAGAGTTACATTTTGTTTTTTATTATTTGCTTCTGTCTTAACAACTTCGATGTAAAATTGCTTTAAAGAGTCTACTTGTTCTAATTGTTCGTAAAGATTTTGCTTCTGAATTTCAATTAAAGTATCTCTTCTTTTCATTTCTTTACTAGTATAATCGTTAGTAAAAGATTCTAAAATACCTCCTTCTAAATCTTTGAAAACATCAGATTTGTATGCGTATGCTTTTATTAAAAAATATCTTCCTGCATAAACACTTCTGTTTTCTAAGAACTCTTCATAAGAATACTCTTGTGCTCTCACAGAGTCTAACTGATTAATAAACTCTTCATATTGTAATAGTCTATCATTTTCAGACTCTGGTCCTGGCTCAATTTCAAAACCTTCTATAGAGTTAATAACTTCTTCATCAACTTCAAAAATACGCTTTAGAGTTTCCTTTTCTTTGTTTTTAATTAATGCATTAAAGTAATTAATGTTAGTTACTAATTGATATTTAGAATTAAAGTAAGGTTCTACTAACATTTCTGTACTATAAACAGTTGGTTTAGACTTTTCGATTGCAAAGCCCAAAATGAAAGAAATAATTAATATACCTAAAACTATTTTCCAACTTTTAAAAAGTGTTTTTAAAGCATAAATAATTGAAGAAAATATAGTATTGAAAATACTCTTGAAAAAGTCTAAAACTTTACTAATAGCATTTCCTATTAGGTTAAAAAACACTATTAAGTCTACTTCTTCGTTTTGTTTTTGATTGTTTGGTAATTCTTTACTCATAGCTATTAATTAAGCAAATATTTGTTGTAATATCTTACGTGTTATTAAATAGGTTGGTTTTACTCCTGAGGTACCAAGTCCTCCTGATGCTAAGGTACTTCCTGTCTCTAATGGGTTATCACTTGCGTAATATGCATATCTAACTTTAACATCTGGGTTAATGCTTCGTCTAACTTTAGATGCTGCTTGGATTGCTTTTTGATAATGTGCACCTTCCATTTCTAACCCAATAACATTCCAGGTTGAATTAAAAAAGAATTTAAGTATATCTTTATTTTGAAGTGACGTACCAAGAACTGTTATCATAGATCCTTCATAAACATCTACTCCTTGTCCTTCTAAATCTGTTTTTGATAATTCGTTTTCAAATGGATAGTTATCTGCTGTACCTTCAAAGATATGGGCAGAAGGTATCATAATGTCTCCTTTGCCACCTTCTAAAATTCCTGCTTTACCCATTATTGATACAGACTCAATGTTTAAAAACACTTTATCTCCATTATTATCAAATGGTTTTAAAAACTCATCAATAGTCTCATACGCTTGTTCTCCAAACGCATAGTCCATGACAAATAGCACAGGTGCTTCTGTATTTTTGGTTGGTTTTGGCAAGTTTAAATCTGTTTTAGAAAGATCTATTTTTGAAGTATCAAAAATTTGTACATCTATGTTTGTACCTGATTCATCTTCAATAAAAATCATTCCTTGCTGTAACGCTTTTTGGTTTACTTTATTGCGCAGTGTTGTATTATTACTCTGACTTAAGCTTTCGTAAACTTTAAAAATGTCGTTTTTAGATGTTTCTGCTTTTAGTGCTATTGGAGCAAAAAGCGTATTCATTACGCTATGTAAATTCGCACTAATGATATGAATTGGTCTTTCTAAAAGTCCATGTTTTTGTAAGGTTTCTTTAATTCTATTAGACCAAATTTCTCCATGTAAATGATGCCCTAAACGCTCTCGTAAAACAGGACTAAACGTAACAGTTCTTTTATTGTTATTTACAACTTCATCTATAGCTAATTTACCTAACCAATAGACGATGTGAAGTAAGCGTTCTGGTTTATTAGGTAATGCAAAAGCGCTATAAACTTTAGTAAGCTCTTTAAATGTTCTTCCTAAAATGTTTGCTGTATGCGTTATTGCTATTTCGCGTTCTTTTTGGGTAAGCTTTTTAGTCTGTAAAACAGCTTGTTCTAATTTTTGCCAGTCTCTTGTTGTTGCTCCGTTTTCATCAATAAGTACGCGTTTACTTATTTTGTGAGACTCAACAAACATAAATGTAAGATGAGTTAAAATATCATAAATCTCAGATCTTCCTCTTGTGATTTCAATATTCATCTGCTCATCATCAATACGGTAACAATTACGACGTCTTTTTGGCGGAATTATAACTTCAAAATGTGAATCTTTGTAACCTTCATCACTTGTTAAATTGATAAATCTACATTGTTCTATTCCGTATGGTAAACGATCTATAACGTAAAGTAATCCTTCTAATTCAGCCTTTTCTTCTGCAATAGACCCATAAATTTCTGGTCGTAAAACCAATAAAGCTTCTCTTAATGTTTCTCCAGAAACACCCATTGGTTTATAAAACCCACGATTAAACAAATGGCGCATCGTAATATACATGCGTTCAATTGCGCTTGAGCTTTCTTGAGCTCTAGTTCTTTCATGTGGTTTTTCTATACTCATTATCTAGTTTTGTTGGACAAATATAATATTATTTAACCAATAAAAAGGGCTTTAATGCATCGGCTATATTTCGGTCATTAGACAATCTTGGTATTTTGTTTTGACCGCCTAATTTACCAATGGATTTCATGTAATTTTGAAATCCGTTTTTTTCAACTTTAGTGATTTTTAAAGGTTGAAGTACCTTTCCTTCAATTAAATCAAAATAGTAACTGTTTTGTGATTGCAAAGAAGTGTCTAATTTTTGCGCTAAAGCGGAAAGATTGTCGGGTTCATTTTCAAATTCTATAAACCATTCGTGATATGGTAATCCTGAATCTGGATTAATTTGCGGTGCTACGGTGAATTCATTTATTCTAATCGTTGATTCTGCTGTAGCATCTTTCATTGCCTGTTCTACTTCTTTACCAATTACATGTTCTCCAAATGCTGAAATAAAGTGTTTAATCCTTCCAGAAACAATAACTCTGTAAGGTTGTGTGCTTGTAAACTGAATGGTATCGCCAATATTATAAGCCCAAAGTCCTGCGGTTGTTGATATTATCATAACGTAATTTACACCAACCTCAACATCTTTTAAAGTGATTCTTTTTTGGTTTTCGTTGAAAAAATCTTCTGCTTTTACAAACTCATAAAACATACCTGAGTCTAATTGTAGCAGCATGCCTTTTTCATCTTGTTTATCTTGAAATGCAAAAAAACCTTCGCTTGCAGGATATAATTCTATACTATCTACTTTTCTTCCTATTAGATTTTCAAATTTAGCGCGATAAGGCTCATAATTCACACCTCCAAAAATGAATAGATTAAAATTTTTAAACACATCTCCAACCTTTTTGCCTGTCTTTTGTTGCAGTTTTTCAAAATACATTTGTACCCATGACGGTATACCAGATATAACGGTCATATTTTCTGGTAAGGTTTCTTCTACAATAGCATCTACTTTGGTTTCCCAATCTTCAATACAGTTGGTTTCCCAAGACGGCATACGGTTTTTTTGAAGGTATTTTGGTACATAATGCGCTACAATACCAGACAATCTACCTAATTGCACTCCGTTTTTTTCTTGAAGTACTGGACTACCTTGTAAGAAAATCATTTTTCCGTTAACAAAATCTGCATTTCCTGTTTCGTGTATGTACATTAAAATGGCGTTTCTTGCAGCGTTTACGTGTGTTGGCATACTTTCTTTGGTAAGCGGAATGTATTTTGCGCCAGATGTTGTACCAGATGTTTTTGCAAAGTATAATGGTTTGCCTTTCCAAAGTACATCTTCTTCACCTTTAACTACACGATCTACGTAGGGTTTTAAATCTTCGTAATCTCTAATTGGAACACGTTTTACAAAGTCTTCATAAGTGTTGATGCTTATAAAATCGTGATCTTTACCAAATGCGGTTTCGGTTGCTTCTGTAATAAGGTTTTTGAAGACTTTTTCTTGAGTTTCTATGGGATTATTTGCCCATTTTTGAACCTTTTTATAGATACGTTTTGCAAATGGTTTTGCTAATATGGATTTAAATGAAGGCATTATTTAAAATCTATAAAATTAGTTGGGTTTACAGGATAACCATCGCTCCAAAGTTCAAAATGAAGATGTGGACCAGTAGTTAATTCACCTGTATTTCCTGCTGTTGCAATAACCTCACCAGCTTTAACTAAATCGCCTTGAGATTTTGTTAATGATGCATTGTGTTTGTATACAGAAATTAATCCAGAGCTGTGTTCTATTAAAATAACATAACCTGTTTGTGCTGTCCATTCTGCAAAAATAACCGTTCCGTCTGCAGTTGATTTTATGGGCGTGTTTTCTTCAACAACAATATCTACTGCATAATGTTTACTTTTCACATCATAAGGCTCGCTAATAGTACCACTAACTGGCGGAAAAAGCACAAAATTGGCTTTTGATGTTGCAGTTTCAAATAAGCTATATTTATCTTCTTTATCTACTTTTTCTCTTAATAAAGAATCTTCTTTTATTGGTGATAAATCTACCTCACTAACTTCTTGCTTTACTGCTTGGATAATGGAATCTTTATCAAAATCTGCGACACTAACTTCTCCTTGTAAAACTTGTTTTATGGAAGCAAAATATTTTTCGTTAAAATCTATAACGCGTTGTAAAGAATCTGTTTTAAAACTTAAGGCAACCGCTTTCTTTTTTAACGATGTTGAAGAATAGCCTGGAATATATTCTTTTAATGGAGTAAAGGCTATTAAAATTGTGGTGAAAGTGATTAAAAATATAGCCGATAATGTACCTAAAACAAATACATTTAATCGGTTTAAGTTTAAAGATAAACGTTCTTCAAAAGTATCTTCATTTAAAATGACTAAACGATACTTATGCAGTAGTTTCTTCTTTATTTTTTTTGATTTTTTTTCGCTTTTTGCCATAGTAAAAAACAAAAGTAATTAAAATATTACGTTAAGGGCTTTTAGTAAATGCTAAAGTTAGCATTAAAACGTTATTATTAAAGTTTAATTATTAACTTTGTAGCCTAAATTAAAAAGTTATGATTTCTAATAGTATATTTTTAGGTATGGTAGGACCTTGGCAAGTTGCCATAATTGTGGTTTTAGTTTTACTTTTATTTGGAGGTAAAAAAATACCAGAATTAATGCGCGGTCTAGGAAGTGGAATTAAAGAATTTAAAGACGCTAGTAAAGAAGAAAACAAAGAGGAAAACAAGTAGTTTTCACTCAATCTTATAATAAAAAAACCAATGCATTAGCATTGGTTTTTTTGTGTTTTATATCTAAATTTTATTTGACTTTAAGCGACTTTATAATCGCCTCAAGTTCTAAAACAAAGTCTCTTTTGTTTACAGATGGTGCAAAAGTAAATCCTTCTGCAACTATATATCTGTTGTTTGGTTTATCCTCAATCATATAATTTACAAAAGGACCAGCATTAAAAGTACCTTCAATATCCCAAGTACTTCTTACCTCATAAGTTGGTTTATTATCAATAGTTGTATTGAATAAAAATGGTGAGTATGCCTCTTCTGTCTTCATATAACTACCATCTAAAGGTCCTGGTATGTACTTTTTACCTAAACTGTCTCTATGTTTAATAACTTGCTCTATGATGTCTCCTTCTTTATTGATGGAGTCATAAGGAATAGTATATAACATAACGTTATTTGTTCCTGTACTTAAGTTTTTTCTTATCCAGAAAAAGTTATCGTCTTTTTTGGCAAATCTATAAATAGAAGGAAAAGTAATCGTTACGCCTAATTTTTCCTCTACTTCATCAGTGTTTAATACCGATTTTTTAATTTGATCTTGACGCCATTTTACTTCTTGCGCTTTAAAAGCACTAATTATTTTATCCTTATTAGCTTTTAAAATTTCGATAATTTGGTCGTTGTTTTGTCCTGTTACAAACACCACTTTCTGCGGTTTAGCATATACATTATTTGCAATTTTTAAACCAGCATCTTTTCCTTTATTAACTCTTAAAACGGTTCTGTTTTTTGTGGCAAAATCTTTAAAAACTTGAGGTGGAATTTGATTTACATCAAACATGGGCTCGTTTTGCGGTAATCCAGGAACGTTTGTAGTGACTACATCTCTAACAGCGTCTCCTACTTTACCTTTCCATAAATCATTATCTATAACTACCGAAAGATTATTTAAAACACCTGAAGAGTCTTGGATATATCTTTGTTCTTTTTTATTCTTCTCATTACACGCAATTGTTAGTGTAGCTGCTAAGACCAATAAAATTATTTTTTTCATGTTGTAACACTGTTTTTTAAATTGAAATTTAGCCTTTTGACAATTTTAATGTCATACCTGGTTTTAAATTAGTACCACTAATACCGTTCCAATCTTTAATATTTTCAACAGAAATTCCAGAAAATTTTTGAGAAATACTCCACAAACTATCTCCTTTTTGAACGGTATACGTTTTTCCTTTGTAGTTTTTAAGGTTTGAACTATTTGAATTTGAAGCTGTTGTTTGCTTTATTGCTGCACCATTACGCGGGTAAATTGTTAAGCGTTGTCCAATCTTTAAATTATTACTTCGTAAGCCATTCCATTGTTTAATTTGACTAACTCGTACGCCATACTTTCGGGCAATTTTTCCTAAATAATCACCTTGTTTAACTCGATATCTAGTTTTTGTATCTGCTTCAAAAAATTGAGGTAATGGTTTTTCGCGCTTATCAAATTCCGCTTTAGCGTAAGCATACATTTGATCTTCGTTATTTACAAAAGCGCCAATAATGTTTCTTGGTAGACGTAATGTGTAGTTTTTTCCTTCGATATGCGGAATAATATCCAATTTATATGAAGGATTTAAAAACTGAAGCGTTTCTATTTTAACACCTGTAAACTCTGATACCTGATCTAAAGTAATCATTTGCTTAACGCGAATCGTATCTGTATCTATATAATTAAATTCGGGTTTATGCTGAATGAAACCATGCTCTTCTGCATATTCAAAAATATACATAGTAGCTAAAAAAGCTGGTACATATCCTGCTGTTTCACGTGGAAGATGTGGACGAATATTCCAATAATTTTGATATCCACCAGAACGTCTAATGGCTTTACTTACATTACCTGGTCCTGAATTGTAAGCCGCTAACGCTAAGTCCCAATCGCCAAACAATTCGTAGAGTTTTGCTAAGTATTTTGCAGCAGATTCTGTAGATTTTATTGGGTCACTACGTTCATCTACATAACTACTTACATCTAAACCGTACTGTTTACCAGTTGCAAACATAAATTGCCATAATCCTGTAGCGCCAACACGAGACTTTGCACGTGGTTTTAAAGCAGACTCAACAATTGCAAGATATTTCATCTCTAAAGGAATATCGTAATTGTCAAACTCGCGTTCAAACATCGGGAAATAGTAATTACTTAATCCCATTAAACGCTCAAAAGACTGATGCCTGTTCTTTAAAAACATTTTTATCACACTTTCTAATGCAGGATTATATTCTACATTAAAAGGTGTTTTTGCATTTAACCTTTTAAGTCTTGCTTTTAGTGTGTCTGTAGTTAACTCTGGATAGTAAACCGCTTTATAATTAAGCCCTTTAACATCTCTGTAGATGGTATCAAAAAGTGTTGTACTATACAACTCTTCTAACCATTTTTTATCAATTTCTGCAGCGTATTCGTTATCTAAAAGTTCTTCCGGAATTTCTGCAGAAATTGCTTTAATTGACTTTTTATAATACGTCTGACCATCTATAATTGTATCTATTTCATAACTTTCTCCAGAAATTAACTGGTCTTGTTTTAACCTAGTAGTGCTTGTTAGCAAAGAATCTTGCGCTATTAGCCAACCACTACAAAGTGATAAAATTGAAACTATTAAAAATGATTTTTTTACAGACATAAAAAGCGTTTTATTGCTTAACGTTAATTATTAATAATTTATTCTAAAATAGCTGCAATACCTGGTAAAGTTTTACCTTCTAAACTTTCTAACATTGCGCCACCACCAGTACTTACATAGCTTACTTTATCTTCAAAACCAAACTGTTTTACTGCAGCAACAGAGTCGCCACCACCAACAAGTGAAAAAGCACCTTTTTTAGTAGCCTCTGCAATAAAGTTTCCTAATTCTATGGTACCGTTTGCAAATTTTTCCATTTCAAAAACACCTAAAGGTCCGTTCCATAAAATAGTTTTAGACTCTAAAACAACGTCTTTAAATTGCTCTAAAGATTTTGGTCCAGCATCTACACCTTCCCAACCATCTGGAATACTATTAATATCACATATTTGAGTGTTTGCATCGTTGCTAAAGTCGTCTGCAGCAACAACATCTACAGGAATATGTACTTTTACATTTTTAGCTTCGGCTTGTTTTAAAATGTCTAAAGCAAGAGGCATCTTATCATCTTCGCAGATTGAGTTACCAATACTTCCGCCTTGAGCTTTTATAAAAGTAAATGCCATACCACCACCGATAATTAAATGGTCTACTTTATCTAAAATATTTTCTATAATCGTAATTTTTGAAGACACTTTAGCTCCACCAAGTACTGCCAATACAGGTTTTTCGCCAGTATTCATTACTTTTTCTATACTTTTAATTTCTTGCTCTAAAAGATAGCCAAAGCATTTGTTTTCTGGAAAAAACTGTGCTACTACTGTTGTAGATGCATGTGCACGATGCGCTGTACCAAAAGCGTCGTTTACGTAAATATCACCTAATTTAGATAATTGCTCTGCAAAGTCTTTATCGCCTTTAGTTTCTTCTTCGTGAAAACGTAAATTTTCTAAAATTAGAATTTTTCCTGGCTCTAAATTAGCTACTGCCTGCTCTGCTTCTTCACCAACACAATTGTTTACAAACTGAGTTTCTACACCAATAATATCTTCTACTTTAGATACAATGTGTTTAAGAGAAAACTCATCTTGCACGCCTTTTGGTCGACCTAAGTGCGACATTAAAACACAGCTACCTCCATCTTCTAAAATCTTGATTATTGTTGGTTTTGCAGCTTGAATACGTGTTGCGTCTGTTACATTAAAATTGGCATCTAAAGGCACATTAAAATCTACTCTAATTAATGCCTTTTTGTTGTTAAAATTGAAATCGTTAAGCGTTTTCATTAGTTTTAATTTTGTTGTTAATCGAGATTGGCTTTAAAAATCCAAGTGTCTCTGTATCTATAATTTGTTTTTAATTCTTCCATTAGCTTAAAAGCTTCTTCTGCAGAATCACTTCTAAGCACGTAAACGTAATTCCAGTTGTTTTTTGAGTTTACAAAAACATCTGCATCAAAGCCTTTTTTAATCAAGCTGTCTTTCCAATTGTTAGCTCTTTCTTGTTCTAAAAACGTATTTGTTATTACGTAGTAACCACCTTCTATACCAACAACTGGAGTAGATTTTTTTCCTTTTAAATATCTAAAGGCATTAGAGTTTAAACCTTTTTTATTGTAAAGATAAGCTGTTCTACTAGTTTCTTTTGGATCTGCATTTGATATTGTAGATGGATTTGACCTAACTACTTCTGGTTCTATTTTAGCGTTTTTGCTTATAGGCTTTGTTTCTTGTACAACGTCGTCAAAAAGCGTTTGCGCTATTTCGGTTTGAAATGCTGTGAAATATAAGTAAAACCGATCAGATTTTGTTTTTAATCTCATAGTTGTTTCGCTTATATCATTACTAATTATTTGGTTATTATAATTAGGTATTTGTAACTGAGCTATATCAAAACCTAAAGTGTTTTCGCTATTAGGAAAACGTTCTGTATTTACACTAGCATTATTAGTTATAGTGCTATTAAAGAAGTTTTGTTGGTCTCTTACTGCATTACCTAATGATTGAAATTGTTTGCTATTAGCTTTAATAATAGCACACTCATCCAAATCTATATTATTATCTCCTTCTAAAGCCGACACAACCAAAGATGTCTTTACGTTACCATAATCTATAGATTTAAAATTTTTAAATTTAATATCTATTGGTTTATCATTAACGTGTGCAAAACCATTATAAGTTGATATGTATTTTGGGTTATCTGTTGGTGTTTGATAAATAACATAAAGCATCCAACCTGCTGCACTTCCGCCAGATAAATAGCCTTCTGTAGCTTTAACATTTGCTATAGTATAATTACCTGTTTGTTCTTTAGTGTCTTGAAGTAATTTTGTGACATCTGCATAACATACGTATGGAGAATTAATTGAATGTATTTCATCTTTAGAGCCATCATAAATAACTTCTCCTACTACATTCTGATACTCTTGATTTGGAAGCTTAAATTTAACTTGATTAATTATTGGTGATCGCTCTCCATTTCCGCTATAAATAAAATCATTATTTACAGGTTTTCTTACTCCTTTTTCATAAGCGTAAGTAGCTGTCCAATATAACCCTGCGTAAACTATTTTTTTAAAATCTTCAGGTAATACTAACTTAGCTTGGCTAGAACAAAATGTTTCAGGATTGTCATCAATATCAACGTATTTCATTTTGATATTGTCATTATCTTCCTGCTTATTGTTAAATGGTTTTTTACTGTCTTCGCTTAAAAGATTATTACCAATAACCGTTGCGTCACCAAAGATGTAAAACTCATTGACAGATTTAAAAGTAACACCACTTAAAAGTGTACTATCTACAGCAACAGTAGCGTCTTGAGCTATTGCAGTATTTATACCTAAAAAAGCTATAAAAATTATAGATAGAAATTTCATTTGAAACTAATGATTAAGTAATTTCCAAATATAGACATTTAGAGTGATACAAAAGAGGCTAATTATTAAAATCAAGCGCTAAGATATTCGCTTTTATTTTAGAAGAAAACTATATTTGCTTTATGCTTTTTAGTGATATTTTAGGACTTCAACATATAAAAAAACACCTAACAACCAGTGCAGATCATGGTCGTATACCACATGCACAACTGTTTGTAGGCCCAGAAGGTTCTGGTACTTTGCCTATGGCTATTGCCTATGCGCAGTACATTTTGTGCGGAAATACAAACGCAGAAAATGATGGAGTGAACCAAGCGTGCAACTTAAAGTTTAAAAACTTTTCGCATCCAGATTTACATTTTGCTTTCCCAGTAACAACAAATGATAAAATAAAAAAACATCCTGTTAGTAGTGCTTTTTTAGAAGAATGGAGGCAATTACTAACCCAACAACCTTACGGAAATTTATTTGACTGGTACAGACTTTTAGGTGTAGACAACAAACAAGGACAAATTGGTGTAGACGAAGCGCAAGATATTGTAAAATCTCTTAGCCTTAAAGCTTACGAAGGTGGTTACAAAATAATGCTTATTTGGATGGCAGAAAAGCTTAATACACAAGCAGCAAACAAACTTCTTAAGTTAATTGAAGAGCCACCAAATAAAACCATTTTTTTACTTATTGCAGAAGATGAAGAGCAAATTATAAACACCATTAGATCGCGTTGTCAAATTATACATTTTCCGCCATTAGCAGAAGAAGATATTAAAAACGGACTGATAAAACAGTTTGATATTAATGAGGCTGATGCTACTAAAATTGCTCATCAAGCTGAAGGTAACTACAACAAAGCTTGCGATTTAGTCTATCATGACAGCGAAGATACTCAGTTTGAAAAATGGTTTGTGTTTTGGGTAAGATCTGCTTTTAAAGCGAAAGGTAATAAAACCGCAATACACGATTTAATTGGCTGGAGCGAAGAAATTGCAAAGACAGGTCGCGAAACTCAAAAGCAATTTTTAAACTTCTGCTTAGACTTTTTTAGACAAGCTTTATTACTTAATTATGGTGCAGATGATTTGGTGTTTTTTGAAGCTAAAGCTGAAAGTTTTGACTTGGCCAAGTTTGCTCCTTTTGTACATAATAACAATATTTTAGATATTTCTAATGAGTTGCAAGATGCAATTTATCACATAGAACGTAACGGAAATTCTAAAATCATACTTACAGATTTATCTATAAAACTAACTAGACTTTTGCACGCTAAACAAGACTAGTTTTAGATAAAATTTGCTTTTAAATTTTAATATCTTTGGAATAAACTAATTAACTATGACTTCTATTTTAGATCACATTACCGAAATAATTTTATTACTTTTTTTAGCCATCACTTTTTTACAATCTGGATTAGATAAAATTTTAGATTGGAAAGGAAATATTGGCTGGTTAAAAGAACATTTTTCTAAAACTTTTATGGGAAAAATGGTAGAAATTAACGTTGCTATTATTTTGGTTATAGAGACAGTTGCTGGTATTTTAGCTATTTTAGGTATTTATCAACTTATTGTTAATGATAATGCTACTTTAGGTTTTTATGCGGCTATTTTAAGCGCTATTACGTTGCTTTTATTATTATTTGGACAACGCGTTGCTAAAGATTATGATGGTGCAAGAACCATAGTTATTTACTTAATTCCGACGATTTTTGCTTTGTATATTTTACAGTAAATTAAAAGTCTGTCATATTGACTTTAAAAACCCAATTGTCTTTAAAAATATCTTCTTCTAAAAATGATTTATGTTGCATGTAAGCATCATAAAAATTTTCTGTATGAAAGATATAAACGTAATACAACTTGTTGTTTTCGTCTATTAAAAAGTCACTTCTAATTCCTTTTTCTTTTAAATCTTTTTGCCAGTTAAAAGCGTTTTCTGGTGAAGAGAAAAACTTTGTAATCACATAATATCCTTTTTTTGCACCTTCAATCTCAGCTGCGTTTTTTTCTAAGATCAGTTTAAATTGCTGAGTTTCTAAAGGGTTTTCTTTGATTTTTAAGGCTTCTACATATGTTGAAGAGCTTATAATAACATTGCTTTGTTTAAGCTGTTCTTGTTGAATTTTTGACGTAGCTATTTCAGTACTTATAGGATTTTCAATTGGCTTTTCTTCTATAATTTCTGGTTGCTTAAGCGCTAATTTTTCAACTTTAATTTCATTATTAATTGCAGTTGCTTTAATATCTGTTTTAGATTGAATTTCTATTTTTTCCTCTATAATTTTCGGCTTTTTTTCTTCTATTTTATTTGATTTTATAACAATTGCCTTTTCTGGTAAATTAGTTTCAATTTCATTAAAAAATGATTGACTAATCTCAGTTTCAAACGCTGCAAAAAACAGATAAAATCGGTCTTCTTTGGTATTAAAAAGTAGCTCTACATTATCTGTATTATTATCTATAACTGTTTCTTTATTATTGGGTACAGTTAACCGCGCGATATCAAATCCTAAAGTATTTTTACTATTAGGAAAACGTTTAATTTTATTATAAACGCTGCTATTGAAAAAGTTTTTTTCTTCCCTTTGATCAGTACTTAATCGTATAGCGGTTTTAAGGTTTGGGTTTGCGATAATACACTCGTCTTCAGTAATATCAGAATCACCTTCAAGCGTTGCCAAAGTTAAATTTGTAGTAATATTACCTTCTTCTGGAGATTTAAAATCTTTTAAATTTATAACGACTGGCTCTGTACCAACATGCGCAAAACCGTTAAATGTTGTAATATATTTTGGCTTTTCTGTTGGTGCTTCGTAAACAATATAAAGCATCCAACCAGCAGAGCTTCCGCCAGCTACAAAACCTTCTGTAGCATGGATATTTGCAACGGTAATTTCGCCATTTTTCACTTCAGAATTTTGTAATAAATTAGTAATATCTGCATAACAAGCGTATGGAGAATTAAGATGAAATCCGCTTTTTTTATATCCATCAAAAATCAAATTTCCTTTAACTGTTTGATAGTCTTTATTTGGTAATTTTAACTTCACTTTACTAATTAAAGAACGGTCTTTTTGCCTTTTACCTGAGAAAAAAAACTGTCCGTTTTGTGATCGTCTTTCACCTTTTATATAACTATAAGTTGCTGTCCAATATAGCGCAGCAAACACTATATTGTTTTGATTATCAGGTAATTGAAGTATTGAAGAACTAGAGTTAAAAGTAGAATTATCGTTATCGATATCTACAAAACTCATAGGAATATCATCATTCGCGATTGATAATTCGTTAAAAGGTTTTATAACATCTTTGCTTAAACTATTGTTACCAATAACTAAAGCATCTCCATAAATATAAAACGTTTTATTAGTTTTAAATGAAGTTGCAACTTGGGTAAAACCCTGGTAAAAAAAAGCAAAGAAGATGATTAAATGCGTTAGCAATTTTCTCATAGTCTTTATAAATGATTAATAGCAGGATAAATATAAGTAAAAGTCTGAAAACTACTGACAAATAACAGTTTATAAATAAAAAAAAGCGTTAAACCGAAGTCTAACGCTTTTTAACAAGTAATGTGTTTTGTTACTTTTTATAGTTACTGTCTAAATCTTTGATGATTGTTTCAGTTAAATCATACTCATCTTTAGCAAACATTACGCTAGGAGAAGCTTCGACTGTTCCTAAAATAACATCAAAACCATTAGCTTTACCATAGTCTTTTACATAGTCTTTTACTTTTGTAATCAAAGAGTCCATTTCTTCTTGGTAAGGTTTAGAAATTTGTTGTTGCTCCATTTGAAATTGTTGTTGCAACATTTGCTGTTTTTGACCTAATCTATCATATTCTTCTTGAGCTTTTGATTGGCTCATTTTTTGAGATTCCATTTGAAATTTTTGTGCTTCCATTTGAAAAGCTCTTCCAATACTATCCTTTCTTGCATTAAATGCATTAAGCTTTGTTTCGTATTTTTTTTCTAAATCAACTTTTTCTTGCATTTCGTTAATCACCTTCCCATTGTCAACATATCCTATTTTTTGTTTTTGACAAGAAGTAATAAAAATTGCAATCGATAAAACAGCTAGTATTTTTTTCATCTTATGTTTTGTTTTTATGAATTTGCGCAAATGTATAAAAATTAAAAAGTGATAAACACATTTTATGTGAATATTGTATAAATAATTAAAATCTATTTTAAATGAATATTAAAATAATTGTTAACTATTAAAAACAGCTTTAAATAAGACGATTTAAGACACTTTCTAAAAAAGGCAAGGTTATCTGTTGTTTTGAGTTAAAATTTAATGTTATGCTTTCTAAAAATAAGTTTTAGCTGTTTTTAAGCACGTAAATTAACGAAGAACACTCACTTGTTCGATTTGCTTTGAGATTAGAGCGTAATCCGTTGTAAAACGCTTTAAAAATATTTTTACTTCCTGATTTATATTTTTCAGAAAGTAAGCTAACATAAAACGCATCAAATAGCATTGGCTTGGTTTGTTCTATTTCCATATTAATAGAAGCGAATAATTTGGAAATTGATTGTTGATCAAAATGCCATAAATGTCTAGGCACATCATAAGCTGCCCAAAACTGTTTATAATAGTTTGCATCAAAACTTTTATAGTTTGGTACAGCAACCACTAACCTACCATTTGGTTTTAAAAGTTTTTTAAATGTTGAAATTTGTTGTTCTAAATCTGGAAGATGTTCTAAAACATGCCAAAGTGTAATTACATCAAAACTATTAGATTCAAAATTATTTAACTTTTCGATATCTAAAACTGCATTTTCCGTTTTTTGATTTGCTATTGATCTTGCATCTGCATTTGGTTCGATTCCTGAAACTGTCCAATTATTTTCTTTAGCTGTTTTTAAAAAATCTCCTGTCCCGCAACCTACATCTAATAGTGTTTTTGTTTCGGTTTTAAAACCATTGATTAGTTTTTGTTTTTGCTTTAAAGAAAAACGTCTAACTAAATGATATGCTTTTTCAAACCAATTTCGTTTTGCATCTGTGTGAGAAATATAATCTTCCGTTTTATAATATTCTGAAAGTTGACTAGCTTTTGGTTGCGGAAACGTTTCTAGAAAACCATAAGTTTTGTTCTCTTTTAGTTGAAACATTTCACCAGAAACGGAATGATCTTTTATATGTAATTGTGTTTGTTTGTTACTCATAAATTAAAAGTCTAATCAAAAAAAGAAGAATTGAAACGGATAAAAAAGTAAACGTTCCACGTGGAACGTTTAAAATTTATCTTCCTAAATACACCAATAAAACAGAAATATCTGCAGGAGAAACACCACTTACTCTTGATGCTTGAGAGATGGTTACAGGTTGAATTTTATTTAATTTCTCTCTAGCTTCCATACTCATTGATTTAAGTTTTGAGTAATCAAAATTATCAGGAATTCTGATATTTTCTAGACGCGTTAATTTATCTGCATTGTTTTTTTCTTTGGCTATATATCCAGAGTATTTTACTTGTATTTCTGTCTGTTCTATAATCTCATTATCTAGATTATTTTCTTCAATGTAATTTGAAACAGACTCGATTTTTTTCATGTCTTCAATATCAATATTTGGTCTAGCAAAAATCTTAAACATCTTATCTTGCTGTTTCATTAATGAAGAATTCTTAGACTCTAAAATCGGATTTATTTCACTTGTAGTTACACTAGTATTTTGGAAAAATTCTACAAACTTTTCTGCTTGTTCGTGTTTTTCTTCCATACGTTTTAAACGTTTTTCGGAAGCTAAACCAAGCTCAAATCCTTTTGGTGTTAATCTTAAATCAGCATTATCTTGACGTAATAATGTTCTATATTCTGCTCGAGAAGTAAACATACGATACGGCTCTTTTGTACCTTTTGTAATTAAATCGTCTATTAAAACACCTATATAAGCTTCGTCTCTTTTTAAGATAAATTCATCTCTTTCTTGAACTTTTAAAGCTGCATTTATACCCGCCATTAAACCTTGAGATGCTGCTTCTTCATAACCCGTTGTCCCGTTAATTTGACCTGCAAAATATAACCCTTCTACTAACTTAGTTTCTAAAGTGTGCTTTAATTGTGTAGGAGGAAAATAATCATATTCTATAGCATAACCAGGTCTAAAAAATTTCACATTTTCAAAACCTTCAACAGAACGTAATGCATTAAATTGAACATCTTCTGGTAAAGAAGTAGAAAAACCATTTATATAGTATTCAACCGTATTCCAACCTTCAGGTTCTACAAATAATTGATGCCTATCTTTATCAGCAAAACGGTTAATTTTATCTTCAATAGAAGGACAATATCTAGGTCCTAAACTTTTTATACGACCATTAAACATTGGTGAACGATCAAAACCTTCACGAAGTAAATCATGTACTTTTTCACTTGTATAAGCAAGGTGACAACTACGTTGTTTTGTTAATGGTTTTGTGATATCTAAATAAGAAAATTTATCAGGATTTATATCACCAGGTTGTTCTACCATTTTAGAAAAATCTAAAGATCGTCCATCAACTCTTGGAGGTGTTCCTGTTTTCATTCTACCAGATTCAAAACCTAAATCTACCAACTGTTCTGTTATACCTGTTGCTGCTTTTTCTCCTGCTCTACCACCACCAAAATTTTTATCACCAATATGAATTAAGCCATTTAAAAAAGTTCCGTTAGTCAACACAACTGACTTTGCTTTAATCTCAATTCCAAGAGATGTAACTACACCTTCAACCTTTCCACTATTAACTAAAAGACCTCTAACCATTTCTTGATAAAAATCTAAGTTAGGTGTGTTTTCTAACATCAATCTCCAATCTTCCGCAAAGCGCATACGATCACTTTGCACTCTTGGACTCCACATTGCAGGTCCTTTGGATTTGTTCAACATTTTAAATTGAATAGCAGACGTATCACTAACAATACCAGAGTAACCGCCAAGCGCATCAATCTCTCTTACAATTTGCCCTTTAGCAATTCCACCCATAGCAGGATTACAAGACATTTGAGCAATGTTTTGCAAATTCATAGTCACTAATAAGGTTTTGCTACCCATATTAGCAGCTGCAGCTGCAGCTTCGCTACCAGCATGTCCTGCTCCAACAACTATTACATCGTAAACTTCGTTAAACATATTATTTTGATTGTTCCACGTGGAACGTTTTTAAAATTCGACTTAAATTTGGCGTGCAAATATACAACAAACTATGACATTTCTTTTAATATCAAAAGAGCTTCGTCTTCTTTAGCGCGCATCAGTTTTGAATCATCTTCAGTCTTATCTTTGAAACCACAATAATGCAAAATACCGTGTATGATAACACGGTGTAATTCTGTACTAAAATCTACTTCAAAATCTTTAGCGTTATCTTCTACTCTTTCTACTGAAATGAAAATATCACCAGAAATAGTTTTACCCATTGAATAGTCAAAACTTATAATATCTGTTAAGGTATCGTGATTTAAATACTGAACATTTAATCGGTGTAAATATTCATCATCACAAAACACATAACTAATCTCGTCTTGTTTGCAATTATGATGCTCTATAATTTTTGTTATCCAACTTGAAATTTTAGCTTCATTTGAAAGTTGAAAATCGGTTTCGTAATTAAAACTAATCATTTTTTTGTTTGAAATATTCTTGCGCTTTTTGCTTATAAATTTGCTGCAAAGGTAAGCTTTGTTTATTCAATATTTCGGTGGTATTAAAATATTGTTTTGCTATTTCTAATTGATTATTAGTTGAATTAGAAAATGTTTTGGTATTAGTTTGAGATTCGCGTTTTGTATCTTGACCTTGTTGGAAAGTTGCGTTTTCTAACTTTAATAACTGATGTTTAATATCAAGCATCTTTGTCAAAGTTTCATTAGTAAACCCTTCGTTGATTAACTTTAATTCAACATCTTCCATATCGTTTAAAAGTTTTTTGGCATCACCATTTCCTCTTAAACCATCTTTCTCTAAACGTTGTTCTAATTGCTGACGTAACAATTGTTGTTCTTGATAGATTTTAAATAATTCGGCATTCATTTGCTCATTAAAATCACCATCGCCTTGTTGGCTTCCACCTTGTCCTTGTCCGTCTCCATCTTTTCCTCCTTCTTTGCCATTTTTACCTTCTTCACCTTTATTTCCTTTTTCTCCATCCTTTCCTTTCTCACCATCTTTCTTTCCTTTTTGGTCACCTTCATTTTGTCCTTCTTCACCAGGTTTTTGTTCGCCTTGCTGACCTTGTTGTCCGTCTTTACCTTTCTCGCCTTTCTTCATGGCATCTTCCATCTTTTTAGCTAATTCTTCTTGACTTATAATGATATCTGGAAGTGGCATATCGCCTTCTCCTTGACCTGGTGACGGCATGCCCATTTGCATTTGCATATTATCTAAAGCGGCACTTAAAAAATTAGCTAAATTATTAGCCGAAGTTAAAGCATATTGTTGCGAAGATGCGCCTTGATATAATTGATTTTCTGATAGCTGCGCTAACGCTTTATCAATATTAAAATATACATCATTAATTTCTTTGTTGATTTGTTCTGAAAAATCGGGTTGACGTAAAGAAATAGCAAATAAACTATCATCTACGTGCTCAAAATGTGTGCGTAAATCGTATTGCTTTTTTAAGTATTTAGCATACTCATTATGGTTAACCTCTATGCTTTTAAACTTGTTCATTAAGTCTTCTTCATCAAATGAAAATACAACTAGATTATCAATAATCTGACGTAACATTTCAATATCCTCTTGCATTTGTTGTTTGCCAGATGCAGACATTTGCATTTGCATACTCATGCTCATTTGCTTCATTTTCTGAGCTGCATTTTTTTGCTTTTGCTTTGCAGAATTTTGTTTGTCTTGTTTTTGTTTTTCGTCTGTAGATTGTTCCTTTTTTTCTAAATCTTCACTTGCTTTTTGTTGTTCTTCTTTAATATTCTCTTCTGCATTTTTATTTCGTGGAACATCCATTGGAGATTTTAATTGCTTATTTTCTTTTTCTAAATCTTCTAATTGTTTCTGGATGTCTTCAAACTTTTTATTTAGTTCGTCTTGTTTCTCTTTTGTGTTTTTTTCTGGATCTTCATTAGCTAATTTATCTTGTTCTTTGGCTAATTTATCAAGCTCGTCGCTAATTTTTTCCATTTTTTTAGACACGTAGTAACGCTTGGTCAATTCTAATAATTGTTCCATGCTACGCTTTTGGTTTTTAGCCTGTTTTGCAAGATTATCTAACTTCTCTGTAAACTCTTCCTTTTTAAATTTTTCTTTAAGCTTTTCTAATTCTTCAAGTAGCTTTTCATCTTTTTTTAATTGCGCTTCATTCTCTTTTAAACGCTCTTGCAATTTTTCTTTAAACGGATCTTCTTTTTGATTTTCCTTTTGAAATTCTTCTAAATTATTTTGAAGCTTTTTATTGAATTGCTTCATCATTTCTTCTTGTTGCTTTTGACGCTTCAAGAAATTTTCTAGCTTCTTTTTATCATTATAATTTAGTTCTGATTTTTCTTTTTGAGTTTTTGAAATCTCTTTAAGTTGTTCTTCTTGTTTTTCAAAATTTTCAAGAGATTTATTAAGATCTTTTATAGTTTCGTTTTGTTCGTTAAGCTGCTTTTGTTCTTCTTCATCTTTTGTACGCTTTCTGTATGTAAACACAGAACTTTTTGTGCTTTTGTTTTTATTTACCGCATCGTTATCAAAAACTTCAAAATACAGCTCGTATGAAATACCGGCTTCTACATCTAAATTATTTGGGAAAGCAGTTAAAAATTCATCAAAATTAGAAGATGAAATAGGTATATTTTTTACAATTTTATTGGTTTCGTTTTCTGAAGGATAATAGACTAACTGTAATTTAGATAAACCATAATCGTCACTTACTTGACCTTTAAAATACAAGGTTTGTTGGTCTAAACTATCTGTTTTAGATTCAATTTTAAGTTCTGGATATTGATCTTTGATAACCGAAATACTATACGCTAAATTCTCGTAATTTTTAAGGTTTTTATTACTTGTGCTAATGTTGTAGTCTAAATTATTATAGACGCGTTTAGAGGTATTAAAAACACCGTTTTCTTCTGTCGTAAACGTTAAAGTATCTTTACTAATTAAATCGACTTGATCTGTTGCTTTTGTATTAAGTTGCCAAGTAATTTGTGTACCTTGTGGTACAACTGCATTACCAATACCTTTTAAAACTTCGTTACGTTTGTTGGTGTAGTTTGGATAATTTAAAACCATCTGAAAATTTAACAACGTTGGCACTTCTACAACATGTAACGTATATGGTTTTGAGTTAACACCATTAGCAGATAAATTAAAAGTAATGTCTTGTTTTGGTTGCTCAAAAACATACTCAAAAGTACCTGGTTGACGTTGTTGTAAAAAGTATGACTGATCGTTAAAATTGATTTGTGCATCTTCTGGAACAACATCTCCTTCGGTTTGTACAAATAGCCTGAAGGTTTTGTTTTCTTCGGTTTGCAGGCTTTCATTTATCACAAAAAAACTAAAAGGTGCTGGCGGCTCATAAGCAGTTTGATAATTAACTACTCTTTTATAACTATCTGTAAACCAATTAGTTTTACCTAAAATAAAACTTAATAATAAAATAGCTATTGGGATAACTGCGTATTTTAAATATTTAGTGTTGTGTTTAAAATTAATCGCAAAATTGAAGGGAACTGGGCTTAATTCTTCAGCTTTTTGATCGATGCTGGCTAAAAGTAATTCGCTATTATCATTAGTCTCTTTTAGTTGAAGTACATTCAATAACTTATCATTAACTTCAGGAAAATGATTACCTATAATTGCAGATGCTTGTTTGTAGTTAATGCCTTTTTGAAGTTTAAATAACTTAGCTATTGGCAATGCAATAAATTTGATAAATAAACCAACCTCAACAGCAATAAACAGCCAAAATAAAACCGTACGCAAACCAGAATTTAACCACAGAAAATATTCAATAAGTAACGTAATAATAAGGTATAACAAGCCAATACTAAAAAACAGGATAGCTCCTTTTATCAGCTCATTAGTGTAATATTTTCTAATAAATTGTTCTAATTTGGTTTGTATGATATTGAAGTTATTCAAAGCCATTTTTTTATTTAACTTACTAAAATACAGTTTTTATTTTTTTATGTCTGTTAAAGGCTCTTAAAACTTGTTTTAAAATAGTTCTTTGTGTTTCTTCTACTCTATTCTATCTTTGCACTTTCAAACCAAAAGAAATGTCAAAACAAGTTAGAGTGCGTTTTGCACCAAGTCCTACAGGACCTTTACATATTGGCGGCGTACGTACCGCATTATTTAATTATTTATTTGCAAAAAAACACAACGGTACTTTTGTGTTACGTATAGAAGATACAGACCAAAACCGTTATGTAGAAGGTGCAGAACAATACATTATAGATAGTTTAAATTGGTGTAATATTCCTTTTGACGAAGGTCCAAACAAAAATGAAAAATTTGGTCCATATAGACAAAGCGAACGTAAATACTTATACAAACAATATGCAGATCAATTAATAAAAAGTGGTCATGCTTACTACGCATTTGATACTGCTGAAGCACTTGATGCACACAGAAAAGATCATGAAGCTAAAGGAAAAACGTTTATCTACAATTGGCATAACAGAGAAAAATTAAGTAATTCTTTATCGCTTAGCGCGGAAGACGTGCAAGCTAAGTTAGATGCTGGTGAAGATTATGTGATTAGATTTAAAAGTCCGCAAGATCAAACACTTCATCTTAAAGATATTATTCGTGGTGATATAAAAATTGATACCAATATTTTAGATGATAAAGTTTTGTTTAAAGCAGACGGAATGCCAACCTATCACCTAGCAAATATTGTTGATGACCATTTAATGGAAATTACGCACGTTATTAGAGGTGAAGAATGGCTGCCAAGTCTTGCTTTACACTATCAATTATACGATGCATTTGGTTGGGAAGCACCAGAATTTGCACATTTACCGTTAATCCTAAAACCAACAGGAAAAGGAAAATTAAGCAAACGTGATGGTGATAAATTAGGATTTCCTGTATTTCCTTTAGAATATAAGTCTCCAGAAGGTGATGTATCCAGAGGTTATAAAGAAGATGGTTATTTTGCTGAAGCAGTTGTTAACTTTTTAGCCTTTTTAGGATGGAATCCTGGTACGGAACAAGAAATTTTTAGTTTAGAAGAACTTATAGAAGCATTTGATTTATCTAAAGTGAATAAAGCCGGAGCACGTTTTGATCCAGATAAAATTAAATGGTTTAATCACCATTACATGCAAGATCAAAGTAATGATGATTTAGCTGAAGCGTTTAAACAAAATCATGATTCATTAAAAGACATAGATGTTAATTACATATCAATGGTTGTTGGGTTAATTAAAGAACGTGCTACGTTTGTAAACGACTTTTGGGATTTAAGTAATTTCTTCTTTGTGGCTCCAACAGAATATGACGAAAAAGCTTTTAAAAAAGCTATTAAAGACGATACAAAATCTATAATGACCGACGTAAAATCTATCATAAATAACATTGAAAATTTTGAAGTAGAAACACTTCAAAATGATGTAAAAGGTTGGATTACGTCAAACGACATTGGTTTTGGTAAAGTGATGATGCCACTACGTTTAGCCTTAGTTGGTGCATTACAAGGACCTGATGTTTTTGACATCATATACATGATTGGTAAAAACGAAACTGTTAAACGTATTGATAATTTAATTGAAAAAATAGATTAAAATATTAATCAACCATAAACAAAAAAAGCCTCTAATATTTAGAGGCTTTTTTTATTAATTTATTTCTTTTAAACTTTAAAAAGTTATCAATAAAGCTACAGTTAACATACTTTGATTTCCTTTAAATTTTTTATTAGTAAAATTAGCAGCATTAGAATCGTTTAAATCACCTAAAATATTGGTAAACCCATAGATATATTGTCCTCTTACTTTAAAGTTTTCAAAACCTGCGGTTAATCCAATAGCGCCATTCACATTAAAATTAGTAATATCTACAAAATCTTTAGCCAGTAAACTATCAAACTCTGCTATAATCCATTCTTCTTGACCTTCATCATCAAATTCTAAATCACTATTGTACTGTAAAACTGGTCCAAAATCTAAAGTTAAATATGGTCCTGCTAATTTAGCATGCATTAAAAAAGCCACTTGAGCAGTTAAAATTTTGTAATCTATAGGCTCAAAATTGCTGCTTAAAGCAGATGCAAATCCGTTTACACTCATCTTATTTTCAGATAATTGCATACCATAACTTACGTTGTACCATTTATGAGGAATATCTACCGTTGCAGACATATGTATTAACCAACCTGTATCGCTTTTGGTTTCAAAATTATCGGTAATAATATCAAATTGAGTCAATCCACCACCAATAGCAAATCCATTTTTTATGTTGTAATTTTTACGTTGTGCGTAATTTATTGTAACAAAACCTATACAAAATGCTACTAATAAGATGAAGTTATTTGTTTTCATGTTGAAATTATTCAATTTGTGAGCAAATATAACGTAATTTAGTAATCGACAATTTTTAATCAAAAACCATTACCAATGAATTTAACACTAATACCTTTTATAGTCTTAGGACTTATTGTTTTAATATCAGCATTTTTTGTTGTCAAACAACAAACTGCTGTAATTATAGAACGTTTCGGAAAATTTCATAGTATAAGACAATCTGGTCTTCACATAAAAATTCCTTTAATAGATAAAATTGCAGGACGCTTAAGTTTAAAAATTCAGCAATTAGATGTAATTATAGAAACTAAAACTTTAGACGATGTATTTGTTAGACTTAAAGTATCTGTACAATACCGTGTGTTAAGCCAAAAAGTGTACGATGCATTTTATAAGTTAGATTATCCGCACGAACAAATAACAAGTTATGTATTTGATGTAGTACGTGCAGAAGTACCTAAAATGAAATTAGACGACGTATTTGTTAAAAAAGATGATATTGCATTAGCGGTGAAAGCCGAATTAAATGATGCTATGTTAGAATATGGTTTTGATATTATTAAAACATTAGTTACAGACATTGATCCAGATGCACAAGTAAAAGCAGCAATGAACCGTATTAACGCTGCAGATAGAGAAAAAACTGCTGCTCAATTTGAAGGTGATGCGCAACGTATCTTAATTGTTGAAAAAGCTAAAGCTGAAGCTGAAAGTAAACGTTTACAAGGTCAAGGTATTGCAGATCAAAGACGCGAGATTGCTCGTGGATTAGAAGAGTCTGTAGAAGTTTTAAACCGTGTTGGAATTAATAGTCAAGAAGCTTCTGCTTTAATTGTTGTAACACAACATTATGATACGCTTCAATCTTTAGGTGAAGAAACTAATAGTAATCTAATCTTATTACCAAATGCGCCACAAGCTGGAAGTAATATGCTAAACGAAATGGTTGCAAGTTTTACCGCAAGTAACCAAATTGGTGAAGCTATGAAAGAAGCTAAACGTAAAAAAGAAGAAGAATAAAACTTACCTAATAAACACAAATAGCCTCTTAAAAGAGGCTTTTTTTATTTATTTTCTTTTTCATAATTATCTATCAAACTCTGTAAAGAATTTAGATAATCTTCTAAAGAAGATTTATCAATATGTGTTTCGTTATTATCCTTTGGTAATGTAATACGTTGCTCGTCTAAATATTTTTGTAACTCTGGATAATTATCTTCTATTTCTCTTGTTTTAGCTGTAATCTTACTTAATAATTCTTGTATTGCGTCCATTTTATTTTTGATTTAAGTTATACATTTAAAATAATTCAAATCACTTATAAATCAAAAGATTATATACTAAATGGTTGTTAAAATTTAGACATAAAAAAACCGCTAAGTTAGACTTAGCGGCTAATAAATCTATTGTTATTTTAAGCTAATTGTTGTGCTTCTTCAACTAACAACTTGTTTTTGTCTTCTAATGCTTTGTTGATAAACTCATTAATTGCTTCATTTTTTTCTAAGCCATTTTTAAGTAAAACACCTAGCGTAATCATAGTGATAATACGTGTACCGCTTTTCTTAACAGAAGTATTAAAAAGTGGCTCTACATCTTCATAAGATACGTCTTTGGCTAATTCTAAAATCTCTGCTTTTGCTTTTGCTCTGGCATCGTCTGGCATTCTATCGTACTTTTTACCAAAAGACTTTATTTGCTCTATTGCAGGACGATTATTGGTTTGCTTTTGAGACTGATTTGGATTTTGTTTTGGTGCTTGTTTTGCCCAACTATCACGTAAACCAACGGTTTTATTAAATACTAAAGCGTTAGATTTAGAATCGTCATCAACATTAAAATACCCTAAACGTTGAAACTGAAACTGCTCTCCTACTTTAGCTTCTTTTAAACTTGGCTCAACAAAAGCATTGATGATGTTTAAAGAATTTGGATTTAAAAATTCCATAAAATCTTTACCATCATGACTGTCTGGCGCTTCATCCATAAACAATCTATCGTATTCTCTAACTTCAGCTTTTACCGCATGTTTTATAGAAACCCAATGTAGTGTTCCTTTTACTTTTTTAGAGGTATCTGTATCGTAAGTACAATGTACTTCGGTAATATTGCCTTCAGCATCTTTTACAACGCTTTCAGCTTTAATGATGTAGGCATTTTTTAAACGCACTTCGCCACCTAATTTCAATCTAAAAAACTTACTTCCTGCTTCTTCTTTAAAGTCGTCTTTTTCGATATAAATTTCTTTTGAAAAAGGTACTTTTCTAAATCCAGCACTATCGTCTTCTGGATTATTTTCTGCTTCTAACCATTCTTCTTTATCGTCTGGATAGTTAGTAATTACTACCTTTAAAGGATCTAAAACCGCCATAACACGTGGTGCAGTTTTGTTTAAATCCTCACGAACACAAAATTCTAAAAGTGCCACATCAATCACATTTTCACGCTTTGCAACACCAACTTTTTCTATAAATTGTCTAATTGAATTTGGTGTATAACCTCTACGACGTAACCCAGAAATAGTTGGCATACGCGGATCATCCCAACCAGAAACTACCTTCTCTTCTACCAATTTAAGCAACTTACGCTTACTCATAATGGTGTAAGATAGATTTAAACGCGCAAATTCGCGTTGTTTTGGTTGCATTGGATACGTTTCCTTAGAATAGTCATAAACTTGCTCTTTAAACCAATCGTAAAGCTCTCTATGAGGTTTAAATTCTAAAGAACATAAACTGTGACTAATTTGCTCTATATAATCACTTTCGCCATGCGTCCAATCGTACATTGGATAAATGCACCAATCGTTTGCTGTACGATGATGATGTTTCTTTAAAATACGATACATAATAGGATCTCGCATTAACATATTAGGATGTTGCATGTCTATTTTTGCACGTAAAATATGTTCACCTTCGTTGAATTCGCCATTTTTCATGCGCTCAAAAAGGTCTAAATTTTCTTCTACAGATCGGTTACGATAAGGACCATCTACACCAGGTTGCGTTGGTGTTCCTTTTTGTTCTGCCATCGCTTCAGAAGATTGACTATCTACATAAGCCTTTCCGTCTTTGATCAATTGTACAGCCCAATCGTATAATTGTTGAAAATAATCTGAAGAATACAGCTCGTTTTCCCATTGATAACCTAACCAAGCCACATCTTTTTTAATCGCATCTACATATTCTTGCTCTTCTTTTGCAGGATTTGTATCGTCAAATCTAAGATTAACAGGCGCATTGTACTTTAGTCCTAAACCAAAACTAATACCAATAGCTTTGGTATGACCAATATGTAAATAGCCATTTGGTTCTGGCGGAAAACGAAAGCGTAGCTTATCTTTTTCTAAACCATTAGCTAAATCTTCTTCTATAATATGCTCAATAAAATTGAGTGATTTTGTTTCTTCAGACATGTAATATTTGTTTATTTTTTAAGTGATTACAGCTATTAATCAGCTTTAATAATAAAACGTAAAATTAGTTATTTTTTAGTTGAAATGAATTGTTCTTGACTTTAAAAATGAAGCACATTTTATTTTTAGGTATTTTTGCTGAAATTTTAAGGAAAATGGGGAAAATTAAAGTTGAAAATATACGCGTACATGCTAACCATGGTTGTTTAAAAGAAGAAACTGCTATTGGTAGTGATTATCGTGTAGATTTAGAAATTACAGCCAATTTACAACATAGCGCAGCAACCGATAAGCTAAGTGATACGGTTGATTACGTGTTTTTAAATAGAATTATTTTAGAAGAAATGAAAACACCAAGTGCACTTTTAGAGCATGTAGCACGACGTATTTTAAACCGAATTTTTACTGAAGATCAAATAATTAAAAAAGCAACTGTTAGTGTTAGTAAAATAAATCCTCCTATTGGTGGCGATGTAGAGCAAGTTACTATTGTGATGAGTGACAAAAGAAAAAACTTCAAGAAATAGTGTAAAAAGTTTATTTTTTTTACATTTGCTGTCCAATTATAACTGGCATCTTGGCCGAGTGGCTAGGCAGAGGTCTGCAAAACCTTGTACAGCGGTTCGAATCCGCTAGATGCCTCAATAAAGAGTTACTTTTTAAGTAGCTCTTTTTTTGTTTCTAATTTTTAGGAAATAAGATTGAATGTTTTTGGATTACGCATCAAGTGCGGAATGACAATTCTAATCCAAAGGGTTAATCTGTTCTATTTTTTCTTTAAGTAATTCTTTTTCTTTTGGGAAGAAACCTTGTACTAACAATAATACACCAAAGCCTAATATTACTAATGCTACAATCTTTTTTGTCTTGTAAATAAGTCTTGGTGTGAGCTTATTTTTTAAAGCTTTTGCTGCAGTAATTTTTACTAAATCTGCTAAAAAATAAGTTACTAACATGGTACTAATAAAGACAATTACACCATTTTTAGACGTGGTTATTGAGTTAGCAATAACTATAAAAGCTACCCAACCTAACAATACACCAATGTTTATAAAGTTGAGCAAAAAGCCTTTTAAAAATAATTTACCGTAACCTTTTTTAATTTCTACTTTATGATATTCTCTTACTATTTCTCTAAAAGATTTTGAGGTTTTTATAAAAGAAATAAAGCCATATATAACCAATAAAACACCTCCAAAAATTAAAAAGTTAGGATCTTTTTCAATTTTACCCAATAATTTATCGGTACTAAAGAAAGCTACAACTATAAATAAAATATCGGCTAAAATTACGCCAGAATCAAAGATTAATGCGCTTTTAAACCCTTTGGTGGCAGCAGTTTCTAACAGAACAAAAAATACTGGTCCTATGGTAAAAGAAAGTATAATACCAAAAGGAATTGCAGTAAGAATATCGTCAAACATGTTGTAAAACTGAATTGTCTTACAAAGTAAAGAAATTATTTATTGTTTTTAGAACGCTTATTAACAGAAATAAAAAAAGCTTCAATTTAAAACTGAAGCTTTATATTTTTTTAGGTTTGGACTGCGCTCAACCTGACATAACTGTAATTAAGTTATTAATCTTTAACCGTAATAGATCCGCCAAATGTATTTTTTTTAGTAACGGTTCTAGGATTTCCGTAGATATCAATATCTCCACCAGCCGTAATACGTGCATCTACAGTATCGCTTGCAGTTACTTCTGCTTCTCCAGCAGCACGTACTTTTATGTTTGTATTTTTTGTTTGAAAGTCTCTTCCTTCGTAAATACCACCAGTATTTAATGTAATATTTTGAGTGTTAGCTTTACCTCTAGTTTCAATAATTCCGCCAGTTACAGCTCTAACATTTACGGTATCTACATCTAAACCAGCAATAATTTTCGCGCCTTCTTGAGCACGTAATTCGATAGTATTTTGAGAGATTAGCTCGTTACCAACAATTGTAGAACCTTCGTTAGCATCTATAACATTTATGTCTTTATAATGAACAGCAACAAAGGTTTTTGTACCATCAAAAATACGGTCTATGTCCATACGTATTTTTAACATATTGTTCTTAATTATTACTTCTACATCGTCTACATCTTCACCAGTAATAATCACTTTATTTTCGTCAGATTTTACCAGACTTACTTTTATTAAATCAAAAACTTTAACCGTTGTAAAGTCGCCTACATGTTGACTTTTTGGATTTTGTGCAAAGGTATTAAAGCTAAAAACTAAAGCTAAAATAGACAGTAAATATTTCATAATATTGAAGGTTTTGTTTGTATTAAGAGTCTATTTTTTATTGAATGTTACAGTTTTATTTAATTATATAAAAAAAGATTCATCGCTTTACTCTGAATGACAACTAATTTATAATTCAAAAATCATCAGAACTGAAAAGTAATTATGCAACATTTACAGCTGTACCAACAACCGAAACATAAAAATAGGAAGCATTAACCGTTTCAAAATCTACACTAATACCTACAACAGCATTTGCATTTAAGTTTTTTGCATTAGTTTGTAACTCTTGAAAAGCATGTTCTTTTGCTTCTGAAATAACATCGTTAGTGATTTGTTTATTTTTTTCAGTTTTAAAAGAAAATTTTGTTTTTAATTCTACAGAAGTACCTGTTACAATACCTTTATATTCTATTATTTTAAAGCCTTCTATAGTATTTGTTGTGGTTAAAATCATGGTTTATATTTTATTGATTAGTCCTTTAAATTTATAAAATGTTACAAATAAAATAGATTCTTCGCTACGCTCTGAATGACAATAAAATTCACTTCGATAAACTCAGTTTGACAATTATAATTATTTACGCTTCGTGTTTACCAACTAAATCAAAATCTAAATGACGTTTTACTAAATCTGCTTGTTTTACTTTTACAACAACTTCGTCTCCTAATTGGTACATGTTTTTTGTTTCGCGTCCAACAAGTGCAAATTGGTCTTGATCAAACTCGTAATAATCGTCTTTTATGTCTCTAATACGGACCATTCCTTCGCATTTATTAGCAATAATCTCGACATAAATTCCCCAATCGGTTACACCAGAAATTACGCCTACAAATTCTTCATCTTGATGATCTTGCATAAACTTAATTTGCATGTATTTTATGCTATCACGTTCGGCTTTTGTGGCTAAATATTCCATGTTACTTGAGTGCATACATTTTTCTTCATAAATCTCTTCGTTTGCACTTTTTTCTCCATCTAAATAACGTTGTAATAAACGATGCGCCATAACGTCTGGATAACGTCTAATTGGCGATGTAAAATGGCTATAATAATCAAAAGCTAATCCGTAATGACCAATGTTATGCGTGGTATATTCGGCTTTAGCCATAGTACGAATTGCTAAAGTATCTACTAAATTTTGCTCTTTTTGACCTTGAACATCTTCTAATAATTTATTTAATGAAGATGAAATACTATCGCGACTTTTAAAGTTTAATTTATGACCAAATCTAGCTACAACGCCTTGTAAAGCAGCTAGTTTACTTTCGTCTGGCTCGTCATGAACACGATAAACAAAGGTTTTTGATGGTTTCATTTTAGAAACAAACTCTGATACTTTACGATTGGCTAATAGCATAAATTCTTCTATTAACTTGTTAGCATCTTTACTGGTTTTAAAATGAACACCTGTTGGATTTGCTTGTTCATCTAAAGTAAATCTTACTTCAACTTTATCAAAACTAATTGCTCCAGAACGCATACGTTTGCTACGCATTTTTTTTGCTAATCGGTCTAAAACTAAAATTGCTTGGGCTATTTCTGGTTGTGTATTGTATGTTTTACCGGTAAGTGAAACGTCTTCTGGAATTTCTGTTTTTATGGATGAGATTTCTGTATTATTAGAAATAACAAAATCTGTGTTATTTTCTATAACAGCTTGCGCTTCTTCATAAGCAAATCTTGCATCACTATAGGTTACGGTTCTTCCAAACCATTGATCTTTTATTTCGGCTTTTTCATTTAATTTAAATACTGCTGAAAAGGTATATTTTTCTTCATGTGGACGTAAAGAACATGCGCCATTACTTAATATTTCAGGAAGCATTGGCACTACTCTATCTACTAAATAAACAGATGTTGCACGCTCGTAAGCTTCATCATCTAAAATGGTACCTTCTTCTAAATAATGAGATACGTCTGCAATGTGTATTCCTATCTCAAATAAGCCATTTTCTAAAACTTTAAAGGATAATGCATCATCAAAATCTTTAGCGTCTTTAGGATCTATGGTAAAGGTTAAATCTTTACGCATATCGCGACGTTTTTTTATTTCTTCTGGCTTAATAGAGGTATCTATTTGATTTGCAAAATCTTCGACTTCTTTTGGGAATTCGTACGGTAACCCATATTCGGCTAAAATAGCATGGATTTCTGTATTGTGTTCTCCTGGTTTACCAAGGACTTCTTTTACACGACCGTTTGGTGAATCTGCTTTTTCTGGCCAATCTACTAACTCAACTAAAACTTTATCACCATCTTCGGCTTTATTAATTTTGTTAATAGGCACAAAAATATCTGTAGTCATTTTGTTAGAATCTGTGACTACAAATGCAAAATTATTCTTTTCGTGTATTTGTATAACACCAACATATTGCGTTTTTGCACGCTTAATAATTTGTGTGATTTCGCCTTCTAATTTACCGCGTTTACGACGTTTAAAGACGTAAAGTTCTACTTCGTCACCATCTAACGCTTTATTAACATTGTTAGAGGCAATAAAGATATCTTCATCAAAATCATCACAAATCACGTATCCTGCTCCTCTTGAAGAAGCATCAAAAATACCAGTATGATACTCGGTAGTAACAACTGCTTTAAACTTACCACGTTCTACTTCTTCAATCTCTTGCTTTGCTTTAAGTTGGGCTAGTTTTTTTATAATCTGGTTACGGCTACTAGCATCATTTACGCCTAATTTAGCTGCTATCTGCTTGTAGTTAAAGGTTTTATTACGTTCTTTTCTAAGTATATTTAGAATAGTATTAGTTAAGTTGGAAATCTTATTATGACTAGGTTTCCTTTTCTTTTTCTTTCTTGACATTTATATTTTTTAATGTATTGAATTTCTAAAGTTAAGTGAAATTCGGTTTATAATTAACTTAATTAGTGGGAAGAGAAAGTCATTAAGTTTTTACAAAACTACATTTTTAAATTTAAAATAGAATTAAGGAAGCGTTAAATTAAAGACTTCAAACGTTATTCACATTTATATTATATATCATTTCTTTTCTTTTAAAATTTTAAAAAAATAATGATGATTATTATAGCTTGTTAATAGCGGTATAACTTTTTTTAGTTTTTATTTGAAATTACGTTAGACTTCTTCTATTAACAACTTATTAGCTTATTAAGTCTCTGATTTTAAAGCTTAATTACTATATTATTAACAACTGTTTATAACCTAAATTAACTAAAGATTTTTAATAAATACTTATAAAATTGGCGTTGAAAATTGACATTTTAGTGCTTATAAGTTTACAAAAAATTAAGGTTAACTAATTTGGTTGTTAACTAAACGTTACGGATTGTAAATTTTAGCTAATAATCCAAATAAAAGTTTTAAAAAAGAATAAGAAGATATTAACAACTAATCAATACTTAAAATAGAGAAATTAACAATTATTAGAGTTATTAACTTTTTTACGCATTTATGGATAAGTTACTATATAAAGATTATTAATAATGGTAAGCAATTAGTAACTTTGAAGCACTTTAAACAACACAACATCAATTATTATGAAAATTTCAATAGGTAACGATCACGCTGGTACAGAATATAAATTTGCCATCAAAAAGCATTTAGAAGATAAAGGTATTACAGTTGTTAATTATGGTACAGATGCATCAGATAGTGTAGATTATCCAGATTTTGTTCATCCAGTAGCAAAAGATGTTACTGAAGAAGCTGCAGATTTTGGTATTTTAATTTGTGGAAGTGCTAATGGAGTTGCAATGACTGCAAACAAGCATCAAAAAGTAAGAGCTGGCGTTTGTTGGACTAAAGAAATTACAGAACTTACCCGTTTACACAACAATGCTAATATTATTTGTATTCCTGCGCGTTATACGTCTTTACAGCAAGCAATAGCAATGGTAGATACATTTTTAGATACAAAGTTTGAAGGTGGAAGACACCAAAATAGAGTAGATAAAATACCAATGTGTTAATAACATGGGTCATCACCATTCACATAATCATGATCATGCACATGATTTAAGAGGAAAAAAACTTTTAATATCTATCCTTTTAAACATAGGTATTACCGCCGCACAAATTGTTGGTGGCTTTGTATCTGGTAGTTTATCATTACTTAGTGATGCTTTACACAATTTTACAGATGTTATTTCTTTAATTGTTAGTTATTTTGCATCAAAACTTTCAAGAAAAAAAGCGTCTAATAGTAAGACTTTTGGGTACAAACGTGCCGAAATATTAGCAGCTTTTATAAATGCTTCTACGTTAATAATAATAGCTATTATATTAATGATTGAAGCCGTAAAGCGCTTTAAAAATCCTGAAACTATTGAGTCAAATCTTGTGATTTGGTTATCACTTTTAGCAATAATTTTTAATGGATTGAGTGTATTATTACTTAAAAAAGATTCTGAAAGTAATATCAATATAAAATCGGCTTACTTACACTTATTAACAGATATGTTAGCAAGTGTAGCTGTTTTAATTGGTGGTTTATTAATGAAGTATTACCAATTATTTTGGGTAGATAGTGTATTAACGTTTTTAATAGGCTTATATCTTATTTGGGTTGGTTACGATTTGTTAAAAACCTCAACCAAAATGCTTATGTTATTTACACCTTCACATATTAATGTAGAAGATGTTGTAAAGCGTGTTAATAGCTTAGATTATATTAAAAAATTACACCATGTGCATATCTGGAATTTAAATGATGAAGAACTTCATCTTGAAGCACATTTAGATTTAGATAGCGATATGACTATCACTCAATTTGATGCTATTTTGCAGAAAATAGAGCAGTTATTACATGACGAATTTGATATTAATCACGTTAATATTCAGCCAGAATATAAAAAAGAAGATCCTAAGGATATCATCGTTCAAGACTAAAATTTTATGCTAACTATTACAGTAAAATCCTTTGATCAATTAACAACAAAAGAATTGTATGATTTGCTGCAATTACGAAGTGAAGTCTTTGTAGTAGAGCAAGATTGTGTGTATCAAGATATAGACGGTAAGGATCAAAAAGCACTACATGTTTTAGGTTTTAAAGATGAAATTTTAGTCGCTTATACGCGAATTTTTAAACCTGGTGATTACTTTGAATTAGCTAGTATTGGTAGAGTAGTAGTAAAAGATAACCAACGCAAGCACAAGTATGGTTATGATATTATGGAAGCTTCTATACAAGCCATAAAAGCTGAATATAATCAGACAAAAATTAAAATATCTGCGCAATGCTATTTAAAGCGTTTTTATAATAATTTAAACTTTTTTGAAGTAGGAGAGCAGTACCTAGAAGATGGGATACCACATATTGCTATGGTTTATGATAATAAAAAACCGCATTTGGCATAATGCGGTTTTGTAAATAAAGTTAAAAACTAAACTAACTCAACTTTACTTAGAAATATATCTTAATTAAATTTTTTTTAACGGGCTGCAAATGTACTATCTCATCTTAGTACGATAAAAATTTTTTGATTAAAAGCCTTAATCTTAGATTAAAAACATTATCGTAGATTATCGGTTGTTTTTTATCGACTAAAAACAATGTAAAAATCTTTAATTATTGAAGATTCAAAAAAAAAGAGCCTATAAAAAGACTCTTTTTTAAATTATTTTTTCAAAAAACGTTATTCTTTTGAAATATATGTAATTAATATTTCAACACGTCTATCGTATTTTGGGTCGCCACCAAGCGGAAATTTACGACGTAAACCAACGTATTTCATTCGTTTTTTATCTACACCTTTTCTAGCTAAATAATCATAAATATATTTAGCTCTAGCTACAGATAAATTACGTTTTTGAGTTTTTTTATCAATAGCGTCTCGGCTATTTTGTGTACAACAAACATGACCTTGAATGGTAAAATAAACGTTCTTTTTTTCGACTAAAATTTTAGCTAATTCTTCTAAAGTTTTCTTAGAATCTGAAGTTATATAACTGTAGTTTGTTTTAAAGTAAATTTTATCTAGCCTAATTTTGTCACCTTTTTTAACAGTACCGTCAGCAATATCTTTGGTAGTTATTTTTTTATTTTCTTTAGGTGTTTCGGCTACTTTTTCTTCTTTTTTACTATCCTTTTTAGGTTTTACTATAATTTCAACTTTACGGTTTAAACCTCTTATTTTACTAACTTCATCTTCATTTAAGACTTTTAATAAAATTTCGCCTTTACCATTAACATTTGTTATTAGATTTTGATCAATTCCGTAATCCGAAAACATCATTTTTATAGCATCTGCACGGTTTTGAGAGAGTTCTAAATTATAATCGTTGGTACCACGATCATCACAAAATCCATAAATTGAAATTTTTTCTATAGCAACGGTATCTAATGAAGAAATAAAAAGCAGAAGTCTGTTTTCTTCAGTTAATGGTACATCGTATTCGTCGGTATTAAAATACACATCGTGCTTTAATTCGCTTTGCGATAAGACAGATGTGTTTATTAATAAAAAGATGATTAAAAAATACTTCATTTTTAATGGATTAACCTCTAAATATAACAATTTTTTACGAGATTTTAGTTTAGATATCTGTTGTATTTGTTTGGGTTAGCCAGTATTTGCGTTGCTGTTTTGATTTCTTGATTGTTTACTTTATAGTAGTCATAAAGTCCTTCTCTGTATACGTAACGTTTTACAATCTCATCGGTTAACAGATTAACTAATTGCGTTTTGTTTTGGTCTACAGCTTGTATTTTTGTTTGATTTAAATGCTGTAATAAAGCATTGTATTCTTTTTGAATATCTTCATTTAAATTTTCGGTTTTAGAGACTTCAAACGCTTTTTTAAGTGCTGCTTCAGTTTCAGTTTCAAACTCAAAACTAGAGTTTTTTAAATGTGTTTTGAAAGCATTAAAATCGGCATCAGAAAACTGAAAACTATTAATATCTTCAATTTGATGATTGTAATAATATTGTGTTGCAAAATCAAAAATGGCTTGACTGTTTAAAATAGCATCTGTTATTGCTGAATTTTTGGTAGTTTCTAAAGCTTCATCAGGAAAAACACCGCCACCATCATAGACTTTTCGTCCGTTTTTGGTTTTAAACTCATGATAATTTTCTTGTTTAATTCTAACAGCATTTCCATTTTCGTCACGATTCCAATAATCTAAAGACTGTATACAACGCCCTGAAGGTGTGTAATATCTAGAAATTGTAACTTTTAGTTGTGTACCGTAAGTTAGTTTTTTTGGTCGTTGTACTAAGCCTTTACCAAAACTACGTGCGCCAACAATTACAGCTCTATCTAAGTCTTGTAATGCACCAGAAACAATCTCGGAAGCAGAAGCACTACGACCGTTAATTAATACCACAACAGGTATTTCTGTATCTACAGGTTCGTTTTTTGTATAATAGGTTTTATTGTATTTTTTAACCTTAGATTTTGTCGTTACCACTAATTGTCCTTTTGGTACAAAAAGGTTAACAATATTAATAGCTTCGCGAAGTAATCCACCAGGATTATTACGTAAATCTAATATGATACTTTTTGCGCCTTGCGCCTTTAAATCTTTTAATGCATACTCGGTTTGCATAGATGCTTTTGCATTAAATTTTTGAAGCACAATGTAGCCTGTAGTTTCATTAATCATAGAAAAATGAGGTACAGCATTAATTTCTATTTCAGAACGCGTTAAGGTAGTCGTATTCGTTTTTCCTTGACGTACATAAGTAACATTTAATGTTGAATTTGGAGCGCCTTTTAATAGGTTAGAGGCATCATCTTCATAACCATCTACTTTGATACCGTCTACTTCTATAATTTCGTCACCAGCTTTAAGACCAGCTTTATCTGCAGGATAATCTTTATAAGGTTCTACAACAACCAATTTATCTTTTAAAGTTCTAATTTTTGCACCAACTCCGGTATAATCTCCTGTACGACGTATACGCTCTGCTTCTACATCTTGCTCGTTATAAAATTTGGTATACGGATCTAAATCGTTAAGCATATTTTTAATGGCATTATCCATTAAATCGCCAGGATTAGTCTCGTCTACATAATTCATATTAAGCTCTTTAAAAAGCGTGGTGAAAATTTCGATTTGTTTAGCTATTTCGAAAAAATCACTTTTAAAGGCGCTCCCGGTTATAAAAATAGTTAACGCAAAAACAGGAATTAAAATGCGTTTTTTAAATATCTTTTTCATTCTTCTCTATATTAGAAACTTGATCATTAAATTTAGTTAGTAATGCCTTCATTTTTTTGTCAATAATCTTAAAATCTGGCATTTCTTTACTAATATATAAAATCATTAGCGTGTAATGGTCTAATTTATTGTCTATTAACAGATTTTTATTAAGTCTGTAACCTTCACGAAGCAAACGTTTTAAACGATTACGATGTACCGCTAATTTAAAATTTCGTTTACTTACAGATACACCAACTTTTAATTGAGATTGGTTATCTAAATACACCATACGCAAAGGATATGCCGAAACAGATTTTCCTTCGGCAAATAATTGCTCAATTGCTTTTTGGCTTTTAAGTTTTTCGTCTTTATTGTAAGTGTAGCGCATTAATTTAGTTTTTTAATGCTTCTTGAAGTTCGGTTAATTTACTTTCAAGTTCGTGTAAACGGTCGTAAACATCTATTGGTTCTGGCATTTGTTTGGAAGCAAACATGGTCACATACCATACTTCCATAATATCTTCTGCGTCTATGGTATATGTTGGATAGTTACCATCTTTATTATCACTTTTTAAGATAAGTTTACCACGTTCTTCAATACGATTGATAACACGTTTTAAAACAATACCATCGTTTTTACTAACAATAACGTATACACGACCATCTTTAATATCGGCTAAATCTTCTACATATTTTCCAAACACTAAATCGCCATCAAAAAAAGTACGTACCATCGAGTTGCCTTGCACTTCAAAACATCTATAGGTTCCGTTTGTAAGTTGAGGCATATGGAAAGACGGTAAAGTCTCAATATACTCACTATCACCGTAACCATCTAAATAACCAGCTCTTGCTTTTACAGGAACGTAGACTACATTTTCTTCATCATTTTGATTAACAGCAACCACTTGAGGTACTCCAGAATATGTTTGAATTTTAGCCACATCTTGCTTTAACATCACATCACTTTTACCAAAAAGATAGTCTGGATTGATGTTAAACTGATCTATAATCGCACTTAATACATCGTAACCAGGTTTGGTTTTTTTACGAGTTCCATCTGGTTGAGGTCTACCGTTAACAATACTATCTATGGTTGTTCCGGTAACACCAATACGTTTAGAAAACGCATAATTATTAAGCTGAAAATGATTGATTATAGCGGTTATTTTTTGGTCTATTTGCTGCATGTTTCTTAAAAGAAAGGTCTTGAAGACTTATAATTTAAGCTAAGATATAAAAATTCAAACATTTGTAGAGTTATTGAAACCTAACTAATCAAATAAAAACATTAAACGTTCCTGACCATCTGGTAAGCCAATAATATTGTTAGCATAATCGTTTTGATATACTAAATCTCCTTTTTTAATATAACCTTCGGCTTTTGGCATGCAAGCGCTCCAAGCACCAGAAGGTTTACAGTCGTTGACATCTAATTTTATAATAGTGTGATTATCTACAGTAATGACAACATTTTTAAAGTCTTTTGCTTTAGTTAAAGCATCTTTAATATTGTCTTTATTTAGTTTAACAACTTCGGTTGCAACGTTTGTCGCTTTTGTTTTAAACACTTCAATTGGATTAGCAGACGTATCTTTTTCTAAGCTTTTAATATCTATTAGAAAAGGTAAATCTGTGGTAGTTTCAGTATCTTTTTCAGTGTTTTTTGTAGTAGTTTCTTTATGTGTTGTGCTTTCTACTTTGGTATCTACTTTTTCTTTTTGATCTTCTTTACAACTAAAGGCTAATACTAGAATTAATATGTAGGCTAAATGTTTCATTTTTTTGAGTTTTATTGAATAGCTTTTCAAATATAAAGGATTAAGAATAAAAAAAGCCTCAACAATTGTTGAAGCTTTTATTTTCGTTTAAATAGACAGTATTACTCTAATGTATTGTTGGTTTTATCAACATCTGCCATTAGTTGTTTTGGATCTATTGTAATGCTTTTTATTGCGCTTTTTGGCTTGTTTATACTAAAACTATAGGTTGGATATGCCCAAGCCCAATCGTTTAATATTTTTACGTTTGAAGCTAAAGGTTTTTCGCCTCTCATAATTCTTAAAGGAATATTATACCATTCAGATGTTCCATCTGTATATTCTACTTCAATATCTAATGGCATTGGCATTAAGCCTTTACGCTCTAAATTTACTGTTGTTATGCTATTATTTTCTTCTGTAGAAGTTACCGCATAATCTATGGTATTGGTAGTTTGTGTCCAATCTATTAAATACCAATCTAATTCTAAACCTGAAACTTTTTCGGCAGTTCTAATAATATCAATAGGTGTTGGATGTTTAAATGCAAAATCGTCAAAGTACTTTTTAAGTGTTTTTTTAAGATTGTCTTCACCAATAATGTAACCTAATTGAGATAAAAATACAGAACCTTTATTGTAGGCTGTTATACCATAAGCCATGTTGGTTTCGTAACGATCTGCATGTGTAGTTTGTGGTTTTTCTTTACCAGATTTTGCTAAATAAATGTAACCTCTATAAGCATTTGCGTTAGGAATTTCTTTTCCTTCGTTCATCACAACATTCATAGCGTGATCACTGATGTAACTAGTAAAACCTTCGTCCATCCATTCGTGTCTAGCTTCGTTTGTCGCTAATAAAAATTGAAACCAAGTATGTGCTAACTCATGCGCTGTTACACCAACTAAACTACCAAAGCTACGTTTACCTGTAATTAAAGTACACATTGCGTATTCCATACCGCCATCACCACCTTGAATAACAGAATATTGATCGTACGGATATTTACCTACGTTTTCAGAAAAATATTGCATTAACTCAACAGTTTTTGGTTGTAAGTCTTTCCAATATTTTAAGTTATCTGCTGGTAAATCTTTTTTGTAATAAAAATGAAGCATTGGACCATTTGGAACTTGCATCGAATCATGGATATAATCCGGATCTGCAGCCCAAGTAAAGTCATGCACATTAGGTGCTAAAAATTGCATAGTTTTTTTGTTGCCTTTAATTTCAGGTTCGCCTTGTAAGTAACCAGTACCACCAATAACGTAATCTTTATCTATGGTTAAGTTAACTTCAAAATCTCCCCAAACACCATGAAACTCGCGTCCTATGTAAGGATCTGCATGCCAACCTTCAAAATCATATTCGGCTAACTTAGGATACCATTGCGTCATAGAAAGCGCAACGCCTTCTGCATTATCACGACCAGAACGACGAATTTGAATTGGTACTTGTGCATCAAAATCCATTGTAAACGTCACACTTTGTCCTGGTTGAATAGGTTGAGCTAACTCTACTTCTAAAACAGTACCAACCGTTTCGTAATTAATTTTTTTACCGTCTTGTTTTAGGCTATTTACGTTGATATAACCAATCTCGTTAGGTTTTAATTTACTTATACGATCACCAACTCTAGAATCTGGATCTTCGATGTTACGAGAACGTACATCCATTTCGCTTCCTGGTTGAAATGCGTTAAAGTACAAATGATAAAATACTTTATTTAAAACGTCTGGCGAATTATTTGTATACACCAACGTTTGTTTCCCTTTGTATTGATAGTTGTTTACATCCATATCAATATCCATTTTATAATCCACATGTTGTTGCCAATATGTCGAATTTTTTTCAGTTGAACTTTCTGAAGTTGAAGCCGCTTGTTTTGTCGAACTACAAGCTGTTAAAAAACCGAAAGCAACGGTAAGAAGCAATAATTTTTTCATTCTTTTAAAGTTTAGTTTAAATAAAAAAGCCTCAACAGTTTTGGGTTGAGGCTTTTTGTATTTTGTTATGTGTTAATTAGCAACTTGTGATGCCATAATTAAAGCATTGTAAGCATTAACTATTTTTGCAGATTTACTAATTTCTGATAACGTTTTAATGTTGTTTGCATCACCACCAACAATTACTTTTGAAGTTACTGGTAAACCAGAATCCATAATAATTTGTTTTACTTGAGATGCTTTTAATTTAGGGTATTGCGACCAAACTAAAGCAGCAACACCAGCAACTGCAGGAGCAGCCATACTTGTTCCTCCTTTAGTATCATATTCGTTTTCTGGAGTTGTAGAATACACTTTTGCTCCAGGAGCAAATACATCTACATTTTTAAGACCGTAGTTAGAGAAACTAGCAATCATTTTTGTACCATAACTTGGCGCTAAAGCACCAACACGAATGTATGTATCTGAAATTTCAACGAAATCTACATTATCATCTGGAAAGTTTGGCTTTTCATCAACATTTTTACTGTCGTTACCTGCTGCGTGAACAAAGATGACGTTATTATCACTTGCATATTTAATAGCATCTCTTACCCAGTCAGAATGCGGAGAATAGCTTTTTCCAAAACTACCGTTTATCACTTTTGCGCCGTTATCTACAGCATATCTAATAGCTTTTGCAATATCTTTATCATACTCGTCACCATTTGGTACAGCTCTTAAAGCCATAATTTTAACATTGTTTGCAACACCGTTAGCGCCTAAACCATTATTACGCTCTGCAGCGATAATACCAGCAACGTGAGTACCGTGACTTTCAGATTTAACAGAAGGCATTACGTTGTTGTTTCCGTAACCTGGTTTATCATCAAAATCATCTGGGTTATCACCAGTGGTACGACCGTTAAAGTCTTTATTTAAGTTATAGTTTACTTGATCTGTAAAATACTCTACACCACCTTTTATTTGCTCTTTAGCTTCTTTCATAGACGTTAAACCATTTCCGTAGATAAAGTTAGCAACACCAACAGCATCTTTTAATTCTTGATCTTCTGTATTGATAGCTTTAACTTCTTCTGCAGTGTAATCTTCTTTACCAAAATGTTTAGTTAACACATCGTGCGCTCCAGAAACTTGAGCATAAATTTGATCGTAACGTTGCTTACCAGAAAGTGCTTGTTGGTAGTCTTTTTCTAATTGTGCTACTGCTTCTGCGTATCTTGATATACTTGGGTTACCGCTAGCAGCAATACGTGTCATTTCTAACCTTTCGTTGTAAGCGTCACCTAAAAAGTTCCATCCATGAATATCGTCTACATAACCATTTTTATCGTCATCAATGCCGTTTCCTGGTATTTCGTCTGTGTTTGTCCAGATTACTCCGTCTAAATCTTCGTGTTCGATGTCAATTCCAGAATCGATTACAGCAACAATAATTTGTTGTCCTTTTTTTCCTTTAATAATTTCGGCGTAAGCCTTATCAACACTCATCCCAGGAATGGTGTCTTTTACTAAATCTAAATGTCCCCAATTGTGCGCTTCTGCTTCTGTTAAAGGCGCTTCTTTAATTGGCGTATTGTCAATATTTTCAATTGGTGTTGAAAGAATAGGTGCATTACCACCACAGCTTGAAAGCACAACTGCTGCAAATGCAGACAGCATTAATGGCTTGTAATTAATTGTCATTGCTTTGTCTTTGTGTTTGTTTTGTTAATTAAATATATCGTTGCACGTGTAAGTGTCTTTTAATCGTACGCCTTTTTCGGTATGTTGTACGGTTATAATTTCGTTGTGTGCATCGTGTTCCAAAAATAAGTAATAATTATTATCTGCCGCTAGGTTTAAGAATTTTTCTTTTTCGTCTAACGTTAGTAATGGTCTTGTATCATAACCCATTACAAAAGGTAAAGGCAGATGTCCTACGGTAGGAAGTAAATCTGCCATAAAGCAAATGGTTTTTCCTTTGTAATTGATCATTGGTATCATTTGCTTGTCTGTGTGTCCATCTGCAAAAAAGATGTCAAAGCCAAGTTCTGAATTTTTTAAAATATCATCATGCGGAATACTTGTAAATTTTAAGTGACCGCTTTCTTCCATTGGTAAAATATTTTCTTTTAAAAATGAAGCAACTTCACGACGGTTAGGTTGTGTTGCCCATTTCCAATGGTCTTTATTGCTCCAAAAGTGTGCATTTTTAAAGGCTGGTTCTAATTTAGTACGGTCTTTATTATAGTTTATGCTTCCGCCACAATGGTCAAAATGAAGATGTGTCATAAATACATCTGTGACATCATCTGTAGAAAAACCTGCTGTTTTTAAAGATTTTTCTAAACTATCATCGCCCCAAAGGTGGTAATAGCCAAAGAATTTTTCGCTTTGCTTGTTACCCATTCCTGTGTCGATTAAAATTAATCGATTACCGTCTTCAATTAATAAACAACGCGCAGCAATATCTATCATATTATTACTATCTGCAGGATTGGTTCTGGTCCATAAAGATTTTGGGACTACACCAAACATAGCACCGCCATCTAATTTAAAATTTCCAGCTTGTATGGGATATAATTTCATAAAAGAAAGATGATTTAATAAGTTGCTGCAAATTAATAATTATAGAAGAAAGCTTAAGTCTTATTAGGGAATTATTAAGAAAAATAGAATAATTAAATTATTTGTTAAATTGACTTAGAATTAGAAAATGTAATTTTTTATGTATTTGACTAAATTTGGGTTAAAATTTATAGCATAAATTTTAGAATTACTATTTTCACGCAAAACAAGTTTAAATGTTAGAATTAGCAGGAATAATCATTTTAGGAATATTAGCACAATGGGTAGCATGGAAGTTTAAAATCCCAGCAATTTTACCCTTAATTTTAATAGGATTACTGGTTGGTCCAATTGCTGCAGAATTTATAACAGATGATGGTTCTAAATGGATAGAACCAATTTGGAATGAAAGAGAAGGCTTATTTCCTGGAGAAAGCTTATTCTACTTCGTGTCTTTAGCCATTAGTATTATTTTATTTGAAGGAGGATTAACCTTAAAAATGGCTGAAATAAAAAACGTAGGTCCTGTAATTACTAAGCTAATTTCTATCGGATCTATTGTAACATTTTTTGGAGCAGGTATTGCTGCTCATTATATTTTTGGGTTAAGTTGGGAAATTTCTTTTCTATTTTCTGGATTAATTATAGTTACTGGTCCAACAGTAATTACGCCTATTTTAAGGAATATTCCACTTAAAAAAGACGTATCTGCAGTCTTAAAATGGGAAGGTATTTTAATAGACCCAATAGGAGCTTTAGTTGCCGTATTAGTTTTTGAATTTATTAGTGTTGATGCTGGTGGAGAGTTTACAAAAACCGCATTAATAGAGTTTGGTAAAATTGTGCTTTTTGGTGCTACATTTGGGTTTACTTTTGCGCACGCCATGAACTTTATTATCAATAAAAAATGGGTGCCACATTATTTACTTAACGTATTTGCTTTAGCAGCAGTTTTAGGTGTTTTTGTGCTATCAGATGCATTTGCACATGAGTCTGGATTATTAGCAGTTGTGGTTATGGGTATGGTTTTAGGTAATTCAAAATCACCTTACTTAAAAGACTTATTATACTTTAAAGAATCTTTAAGTGTATTATTAATTTCAATATTATTTATTCTTTTAGCAGCTAATATTAATTACAGCGACCTGTTATTAATTTACAATTGGAAAACGGCTATTTTATTCGCAATTGTTGTCTTTGCGGTAAGACCTTTAGGCGTATTTTTAAGTACACAAGGTTCTAAATTGAAACTGAATGAAAAACTATTTATCAGTTGGGTTGGTCCACGAGGTATTGTAGCTGCAGGTATTGCTTCACTTTTTGGTTTAAAATTAGCTAGAAATGGTGTTGCAGGAGCAGAATATATTACACCATTAGTCTTTGTAATCGTATTAGGAACAGTACTTTTAAACGCAACTACAGCTCGGTTATTTGCTAAGTTAGTTGGTGTATTTTTAACAAAATCTGGTGGAATTTTAATCGTTGGCGCATCAAAAGTGTCTAGATTAATCGGACATTATTTAGAATCTAACGGAAGACATGTTGTACTTATTGATAGTAACCAAAACAATATAAATAAGGCTAAAGAGTTAGGCTTAGAAGCCATCAATACCGATATTTATTCTCAAACGCTAATTGATAATATTGAATTAAATGACGTTGGTTATTTAATGGCATTAACAGGAAACAGCGACATTAATAAATACGCCATTAACAAATTTGGAAAACAATTTGGAGAAAACGGAGCTTTTAGATTAGTGTCTTCTTCAGAAATGGCAGATAAAAATAATAGCCCAAAAGAAGGTTTATTTTCTCATACAGATGATTTTAATTCTTTGTCAGAAGTGACTAGAAAATACCCTAGCATTCAAGAAATTGAAATAATTGATAAAGAACATTTAGACGACTTAATTAAGACAACTAATAACGATAAGGACATCATCCCATTATTTATTAAAGATAATGAAGGAGAGCTACATATCATTTCATCTTACAACACCGAAATTACAGATGTAGAAAAAGGTTATCATTTAGTCTACCTAGGAAAACCATTAGATGTCGAAAAAGTAGAGACAGTACAAAGCTCATAAAACAAAAAACCTTCAGTTAATGCTGAAGGTTTTTTTGTATGTATAAGGTTTAAGTTTTAGTCATTTAATTTTAAAACCGCCATAAACGCCTGTTGAGGTATTTCTACATTACCCACTTGACGCATACGTTTTTTACCTTTTTTCTGCTTTTCTAAAAGTTTACGCTTACGCGAAATATCTCCACCGTAACATTTAGCGGTTACATCTTTACGTAATGCTTTAATAGTTTCTCTAGCAATAATTTTTGCTCCAATAGCAGCTTGAATTGGAATATCAAACTGTTGACGAGGGATTAATTCTTTTAACTTTTCACACATCTTTTTACCAATATAATAAGCATTATCTGCGTGTATTAGTGCTGAAAGTGCATCTACATTTTGTGCGTTAAGTAATATATCTACACGTACTAATTTTGAAGCTCTCATACCAATTGGATGATAGTCAAAAGAGGCATAACCTTTAGATACGGTTTTTAAACGATCGTAAAAGTCAAAAACAATTTCGGCTAAAGGCATATCAAAACTAAGTTCAACACGCTCGGTAGTTAAGTAAGTTTGGTTGGTGATTTGCCCACGTTTTTCGATACACAAACTCATCACATTACCTACAAAATCTGCTTTGGTAATTATTGTTGCTTTGATATATGGTTCTTCAACACGATTTAAAGTTGAAGGTTCTGGTAAATCAGATGGGTTATTAACGATAATAATTTCATCTGGATTTTTATTGGTAAACGCATGGTAACTAACGTTTGGTACGGTTGTAATAACGGTCATGTTAAACTCGCGTTCCAGACGTTCTTGGATAATCTCCATGTGTAACATTCCTAAGAATCCACAACGGAAACCAAATCCTAATGCAGCCGAACTTTCTGGCTGAAACACTAATGATGCATCGTTAAGCTGAAGTTTTTCCATAGAGGCACGAAGCTCTTCATAATCTTCGGTATCTACAGGATAAATACCCGCAAATACCATTGGTTTTACGTCCTCAAAACCGCCAATTGCATTTTTAGTTGGGTTAGCAGCATCGGTAATTGTATCTCCTACTTTTACTTCTTTTGCCTCTTTAATACCAGTTATAACGTAACCTACATCACCAGCTTTTATTTCTTTTTTTGGTAACTGTTTTAGTTTTAAAGTACCAACCTCATCAGCACCGTAAGTTTTTCCTGTTGCGATAAACTTAATTTGTTGATTCTTTTTAATAGAACCATTAATAACTCTAAAGTAAGTTTCTACACCTCTAAAAGGGTTGTAAACAGAGTCAAAAATTAAGGCTTGTAAAGGCTCGTCTTCATTACCTTTTGGAGCAGGAATACGCTCTATAATTGCCTTTAAAATATTATCAACACCAAAACCTGTTTTTCCACTGGCGTGAATTACTTCTTCTGGATCACAACCTAATAAATCTACAATATCATCGGTAACCTCTTCTGGATTAGCACTTGGTAAATCTACTTTATTTAAAACAGGAATAATTTCTAAGTCATTTTCTAACGCTAAGTATAGGTTAGAAATAGTTTGTGCTTGTATACTTTGAGCAGCATCTACGATTAGCAAAGCACCTTCACAAGCAGCAATAGAACGAGAAACTTCATAAGAAAAATCTACGTGACCAGGTGTATCAATAAGGTTTAATACGTATTGCTCACCTTCATACACGTAATCCATTTGAATGGCATGAGATTTTATAGTAATACCACGTTCACGCTCAAGATCCATGTTATCCAAAAGCTGATCTTGTTTTTCGCGTTCGGTAACAGAACCAGTGTAATCAAGTAACCTATCTGCAAGTGTACTTTTACCGTGGTCAATATGTGCAATAATGCAAAAGTTTCTAATGTTCTTCATAGTCAAAATATCTTCATTAAAAAAGACGTTGCAAATATAATGTAATTATTAAGGATTTAAATATATTTATTTATATGCTAAATGATTGAAAATTGAGGTTTTTCCCACAACAAAAAGTAATTAACAATTATTATCTTGCACCTTCTATTAATTTTTAAATGAAATACTTAGCCTACATTGTAATTTATTTACTGTCTTTTTATGCAATTGGACAGGAGGCAACTATTTCTGGACAAGTATTAGATCAAAACAATCAACCACTATCATTTGTTAATGTTATAGCAACCGATGCATTAGATAATTCTATCTTAAAAGGCGCAAGTACTGACGAGTCTGGTAAGTTTACAATTACGGGGTTAAACTTTAAGGCTTATATTTTACAAGCTTCATTTTTAGGGTTTGAAAGTTATTCTGAAAACATTACGATTACAACAGCAACTTCTGTAAAAAATATTGTTTTAAAAGAAAGCACAGGAACTCTAGATGAAGTTGTAGTTACCGCTAACAAACCAACCTTAAAAAAAGACGTGGATCGATTAACATTTAATGTAGCCAATACTTCTTTGGTTGAAGGTACTATGTTGGAAGTATTACGTAGTACGCCTGGTGTTTTGGTTTTAGGTGGCAATATATCGGTTAAAAACAGTACGCCAACCGTTTTTATAAACGATAGAAAAGTGCAATTATCAGCTTCAGAAGTTACACAGCTATTAGAAAACTCGCCAGCTAACAGCATTAAAAAAGTTGAGGTTATTACAAATCCTTCTGCTAAGTACGATGCGGAAAGCGGCGTTGTTATAAATATTGTAATGAGTAAAAACTTAATTACTGGTTATCGTGGTAATATGTTTTCTAATTTCACACAAGGTGTTTTTCCTAGATATAATGCAGGAATTAATCAGTTTTATAAAACCAATAAAATTAATATTAATCTTAACTATAACTATAACCACAGTAAGATTAACAGAGATAATATTAATGAAATAAACTATTTAGATAATAACAACACTATTTCAGAGAATTGGTATTCTACTTTAAACAGAAATACAACTTCCAAAACACATAACGCAAACTTAAACTTTGATTACTTTTTAAGTGAAAGAAGTACGCTTAGTCTAACTTCAAATTTTCTGTATTTACCATATTTTGATTATTTAACAAAGGGTAATACAACAGTTAATGACTTACAAGGAACAGACGATTATAATTTTAATGTAAATAATAATTCAAGCGACGATAAATATAATCTTGGAGTAGATTTAGACTTTGTTCAAAAGTTTAAAAATGAAAGTTCTTTAGCAATTAATGTGCATATGACTAAGTATGATTATGAAAGACATCAGCAAGTAAACTCTCAATATTATTTCACTAATAGTGGTTCTAATTACAATACTACTTTTACAACAGATAACAATCAAACTACTGATATTTTAACATCACAAATAGATTATAACACACCTTTAAGTGATAACTCTTCTTTATCTACAGGAGTAAAAACATCTGTGATTAATACCGAAAGCGATATTACTCAATTTGATATTGATCCCAATACAGGACTAACAACTTTTAATGCGCAATATTCTGATGCTTATAATTATGATGAGTCTATTTTTGCTGCCTATTTAGATTACCAAATTGATTGGGAAAAATGGAGTTTCTCTGGAGGATTAAGAGCAGAGCAAACCAATATTGAAGGGAAATCTGTAAGCACAAACGTGTTAAACAAACAAGATTATTTAGAATGGTTTCCAACGCTTAATTTAAGTTGGCAAACTTCTGAAAATGTAAATATTTACACTAATTACAAACGAAGTATTAATAGACCAGATTACCAAGATTTAAACCCATTTAATTTCTTTTTAAATGATAATACGATAGCCACAGGTAATCCATATTTACAACCAACATTTACTGATAAATTTGTTTTGGGAACATCTATAAAAAGTAGATATACTTTTGAGTTTTATTATAAAGATATTTCAGATCAAATACATGAAATTCCAATTCAAGACAATGCTAACAACATCTTAATCTATCAACCAACTAACATTGGTAAATCAACCGATTTAGGTTTAGATTTTATCACTTATTTTGATATTTCAAATAGTTGGTCTGTATATTTTGTAACGTCTTTTTACAATATTTCAGAAGAAGCTTTTCTAGACAATCAATTAGTTAAACAAGATCAATGGAGTAACTATTCTGTGTTTAGTAATGATTTTTCTCTCTTAAAAGACAAAAGCTTATCGGCTAACTTTACTGTTATCTATACAAGTAAAAATTTACAAGGTTTTCAAACGGTTGATGGTCGTTTAATTTCTGATTTATCATTTAGTAAAAAGCTTTTTAATGATAAAGCAACATTATCCTTAGCATTTGCAGATTTATTTAATAAACAAGATTTTGCGGTTAGGACTAAATATGGTAGACAAAATAATTATAACTTTCATAACCAAGATAACAGATACGTTAAATTAGGTTTTAGTTATAAGTTTGGTAACACCTCTTTACAAACCAATGAACGTATCAAAGACAAAAAAGAAAGAGACCGATTAAAATAAAAAAACCTGAGTACTACTCAGGTTTTTATTTATAAAAGGGTTTTAAAACTTAATCTTGCCATTCTGCAATAAATAAGTTAGTGTCATGTCCGCCACCATTATTTCTGTTAGAAGAGAAAATTAAATGTTTACCGTCGTTAGAAAACACAGGGAAAGCATCAAAAGTTTCACTATGTGTTACGCGCTCTAAGTTTTTCCCATCAATATCTATTAAATATAAGTTGAAAGGAAATCCGCGTTCTGCTTCAAAGTTAGAAGAGAATAATACTTTCTTTCCGCTAGGATGAAAAAACGGACTCCAATTTGCATTTCCTAAATCTGTTAATTGGCGTAAATCACTACCGTCTGCATTACAAATGTAAAGTTCCATATCGGTTGGCTCTACTAAACCTTCGGCTAATAAGTCTTTATATTCTTTAATTTCTTTTTCGGTTTTTGGTCTTGAAGAACGGAAAATAATTTTTGTACCGTCTGGCGAGAAAAACGCACCACCATCGTAACCTAATTCGTCAGTAATTTGTTTTACATCAGTACCATCAATATTCATGGTATATAATTCTAAATCGCCACTTCTAGTAGAGGTAAATACAATTTTATCACCTTTAGGAGATACCGTTGGTTCTGCGTCATATCCTGGCTCGTTAGTTAATTGGCTAACAATATTGCCATCTAAATCAGCTACAAAAATGTCAAACGTATCGTAAACAGGCCAAATGTATTTTCCGTTTTTACGTAATGGCGTGTCAGGACATTCTTTATCACCTAAATGCGTAGATGCGTAAATAATATGTTTATTGTCTGGTAAAAAGTATGAGCAAGTTGTGCGTCCCATACCTGTACTTAACATTGGTGGTGCGATGCTATCGTTTAAAGTTTCATTAGCATGTAATAAAAACATTTGATCACAATTTACGCCCCATTTTTTGTTGTTAGATTGAAACACCAACAAGCTGTCATTAAAACTCCAATACGCTTCTGCATTATCGCCACCAAAAGTGACTTGACGTAAGTTTTTAAAATGTTTTTCTTCAGCAAAAATAAGAGGATTATCAGTTGCTTTTACCGTTTCGGTTGTCGCAGAATTTTCAGTTTCTGAAGTTGATTTTTTGTCTTCTTTACAAGAGAAAACAGATAGTGTAAGTAGTAAAATTCCGAATAATTTCGTCTTCATAATAATCTTTAATAACTGGCTAAAAATGCCTAATTTTGAACAAAATTAACACTTTCTCATTATGAAATTTATAAAACTACTGGTTTTTTTATTGGTTTTTGTTGCCTGTAAAAAAGAAACGCCAAAGCAAGTGACCATTAAAGACGATGTGATGTTTTTGTCTAATGATAGCTTAGAAGGAAGACAAACAGGATCTGAAGGCGAGCAAAAAGCCGCAAAATACATTGCACAACGTTTTGAAGATTTAGGATTACAACCAAAAGGAACAAACGGTTATTTTCAAGAGTTTTCATTTAAACCAAAAACAAATCCACACCAAAAAGTAAGTTACACGGTTAAGGATGGAGACAGTACAATTACAGGGACAAACGTAGTTGGTTTTATAGATAATCAAGCAGAACACACAGTTATTATTGGCGCACACTACGACCATTTAGGTTATGGTGCAGAAGGAAGCTTGTACCGAGGTGACACCAAAGAAATCCATAACGGAGCAGATGATAATGCAAGTGGTGTAGGCGTATTGTTAGATTTAGCTAAAAAACTAAAGGATACAAACAAAGGAAACAATTATCTGTTTATTACCTTTTCTGGTGAAGAAATGGGCTTATTAGGTTCAAATTATTATGCTAAAAACCCAACAGTTAGTAATGACAAAGCTAACTATATGATAAATATGGATATGGTTGGACGCTTAAAAGCAGATAGTACGTTGGCGGTTTATGGCGTTGGTACGTCACCAATTTTTAAGCAAACATTAAAAGCACACAATCAGAAGTTTAAATTAGTACAGAATGAATCTGGCGTTGGACCAAGTGACCACACAAGTTTTTATAATGTAGATGTGCCAGTACTTCACTTTTTTACAGGTCAGCATGAAGATTATCACAAACCTTCAGACGATTTTGATAAGTTGAATTACGATGGAATGAGCACGATTTCAAATTATATTTTTGAAGTTATTACAGATCTAAACGATAACGGAAAACTTGCCTTTAGAAAAACTAAAAACGAAAGTGAAGAAACGCCACGATTTAAAGTTGGTTTAGGTGTTATACCAGATTATTTATTCGATGGTGAAGGTATGCGTATTGATGGTATAAGCGAAGATAAGCCAGCACAAAAAGCAGGTTTAGAAAAAGGAGATATTGTAGTTAAAATGGGAGATAGTAGCGTAACGGATATGATGAGTTATATGAAAGTACTTTCAACCTTTAAAGAAGGCGATAAAACAATAGTAGTTGTTGATAGAAATGGCGAAATGGTAGAGAAGGAGATACAGTTTTAACCAAGCGTTATAGCTTTTAAACATGTAATTTACAACAATAGAATAGTCAAAATATATAATATTTTAACTGTTTTATTTTAATCTAATAGATATATAGATACTTAAAGAGATTATTAAAACTAGGTTGATGATCTTTGCTAAAGATTTAAAAGGAATATTTACTTAATATTTTTTAATTTTAAAGAATTAATAATAAACAAAGCTTGATGAATATATTTGTTATATAAGTCTTCTTGCATTTGAAAACTTATATAATTAATATATTTTTTATTTTTGAAAGTGTAAAAATATTCAATCTTTTTGTATGTTTTTTTATCAAAATTAGTTTCAAAAACTGATTCAATTTTGTATAAAAATAATGAATTACTATTGATTTTAGATATTTTGAAAACTTTGTTCTTTTGCCATTTATAGGTATATTCACTAAATTCTATCAATTTGTTTTCAACTTCATCACTCTTTTCTAGAAAAATTATATTGTTATTAATTGATAGATAATTTAATTCATTCACAGTTTTTTTAATTTTTTTAGGAATTAAATTTATACTACCAAATCCTGAGACACTTTTTATCCATGTATCTGGGTATTCGATGGTAAAATCTTTTGTTTTAACTGTTTTTAATTTTAAACTTTCTTTAGGTGTTCCGCAACCTATAATTAAAAAACATAATACAATTATTGCAATAGCTTTATTCATAAATACTAATTTATCTCTTTTATTTAGAATTACCTAAAAAACAGTAATTTTACCAAAAAATTGTCACGTGGTAAAAATAGGTAACATAGAACTTCCAGAATTTCCGTTGTTGTTAGCTCCAATGGAAGACGTTAGCGATCCGCCTTTTAGAAAATTATGTAAAGAGCAAGGTGCAGATGTGGTGTATACTGAATTTGTATCTAGCGAAGGTTTAATACGTAATGCAGCTAAAAGCGTTATCAAACTTGATATTTATGAAAAAGAACGTCCTGTTGGTATTCAAATTTTTGGAGCCAATATGGATAGTATGTTACAAACCATTGATATAGTTTCTGAGTCTAAACCAGATATTATTGACATTAACTTTGGTTGTCCAGTAAAAAAGGTGGTTAGTAAAGGTGCTGGTGCAGGAATCCTGAAAGATGTTTGTCTAATGGAACAACTAACTGCCGAAATGGTTAAACGTACTAACATACCAATTACAGTAAAAACACGTTTAGGTTGGGATCATGACTCGATTAAAATTGTTGAGGTTGCAGAACGTTTACAAGATGTAGGTTGTAAAGCAATTGCTATACATGGTCGCACACGCGCGCAAATGTATAAAGGTAACGCAGATTGGAAACCAATTGCAGAGGTAAAAAATAATCCGCGTATGCATATTCCTGTTTTTGGAAATGGAGATGTAAACACGCCAGAACGCGCAATGGAAATGCGAGACCAATACGGTTTAGACGGATGTATGATTGGTCGTGCAACAATTGGTAACCCGTGGTTTTTTAAACAAGTAAAACACTTTTTTGAAACCGGAGAACATTACCGACCAATAACAATGCAAGAGCGTGTTGATGCAGCAAGAAGACACTTGCAAATGGCTATAGATTGGAAAGGTGAAACCTTAGGCGTTTTAGAAACCAGACGTCATTATACCAATTACTTTAAAAGCATTCCTCATTTTAAAGAATATAGAACAAAAATGGTAACTAGTGATGACTCTAAAGATGTTTTTGCAGCTTTTGATGAAGTAGAAGAACAGTTTAGTGATTACGTGTTTACTGAGTAAATAACACTAACTCGTCTTTACCAAATCTCTATTTATTCTTGAAGCAGCAATCCTAGAAGCTATGATACCTAAAACCATTAAGGTTAGCATTACAATAACAAAGTTTTTAAATTGTAAAGCTACAGGATAAGGTAAAACAGGTGTTATCATAATTAGTTTAAAAGACAATTGTAATTGTACTAAAACATAACCAATGATTAGTCCGATAACTCCGCCAATTATCGTCATTAAAATACCTTGATAGAAAAATATTTTTCTAATATCTTTTACGCTTGCACCTAAGTTATATAATGTATTTAGCGTTTTTCTCTTATCTAAAATAGCCATTATAATTGTACCTATAATGTTGAAAAGCGCAATGATTAACACTAAAGTGAATATAAGATAAACCGCCAGATTTTCGGTATTAAGCATTTTGTAAATAGCATCGTTTAATTGGTCTTTGTTTTTTACCAAAATAGTTGGTCCTAAAACAGAAGCTATTTTATTTTTTACAGTGTCTTCATCTGTATTTTCCTTCAGTTTAAACTCGATACTTGTAATTTGGTTATCGTCGTAACTTAGTAGCTCTTTTGCAGTTTCTAAAGATGTAAAAATGTATTTATTGTTTAATTCTTCATTAATATCATAAATACCAACATTAACTACTTTTACTTGGTTTATAGCCTGACTTTGAGAAGTGATTTGACCTTTTCCTGGTTTTGGAACAGAAAGTGTCATGCTTTTTCCATAGTCGTTAGCTCCTACATTTAAGTGAGTAGAAATGGTCCAACCAACAACAGATTGTGGCGTGTCTGGATAGATCCAACTTCCTATAGGAATAACCGATTCTATCTTAGTAATTTCACTAAAATTTTGATCAACACCTTTTACATAAGCAGGATGATTATTGCCATCAAAAGAAGCAATAACACGTTCTTCAATAATTTTTGAAAAACTAGCAATACCTTCAATATTTTTTAAATCTTCAGCTTGTTGTTGAGATAGTGTAAACGATTTTCCTAAGGTTGTTTCTGCTTTTAAATCAGGATCGATTATAGAGGTAAATTCTAAAGTAAATTCGCGTAAACCCGCAAAACCAGAAAGTACAATAAATAAAGATGCAGAGCCTAATACAATACCAACCATTGCAATAATGGTTATAAAGTTTATAGCATTATTGCTGCTTTTAGAGCGTAAATAACGTTTGACTATGTACAGCGGAAAATTCAACTAAGATTTTTTTCGTTTGCCTAATAAATCTGGATTTTCAATAGGATTGTCTTCGCCTTTTAAAGACTTTTCAATGTTGTCAATATATTCTAAAGAGTCGTCTATATAAAACATTAATTGAGGCATACGACGTAATTGATTTTTTGTGCGTTGCGCAATTTCATGTCTAATAAAGGGTGTGTTTGCCTTAATGCCTTCAAGTAACTCTTTACCTTTATCGTTAGGGAAAATGCTTAAATATACTTTAGCATCTGTTAAATCTGCTGTTACTTTTACTTTAGATACCGATATAATTACACCTCTTAACCCGCCTTTAGTAGCAGCACCTTGTAGTACATCTACCAAATCTCGTTGAAGTACCGAAGCTATTTTTTTTTGTCTTTGACTTTCTTCCATGCTACAAAAATAGTTGTTATTACAAGAATATATTACTTTTAAGACATATTTAAGCAAAAATTAGACCTAAAATACATTAAATAATGGAAAAAATAGAACATATTGGTATAGCTGTGAAGAGTTTAGAAGAATCTAATAAGCTGTTTGCACAACTTTTTGGTAAGTCACATTATAAAGTTGAAGCTGTTGAAAGTGAAGGTGTAAGTACTTCTTTTTTTGAAGTTGGACCTAACAAAATAGAACTTTTAGAAGCGACAAAACCAGATAGTCCAATAGCAAAGTTTATAGAGAAAAAAGGCGAAGGAATACATCATATTGCTTTTGCGGTTGATGACATTGAAAAAGAAATACAGCGCTTAAAAGACGAAGGTTTTACAGTTTTAAACCAAACACCTAAAAAAGGCGCAGACAATAAGTTAGTAGCCTTTTTACACCCAAAAACAACTAACGGAGTTTTAATAGAGCTTTGCCAAGATATTAAGTAATTAAAAAAAGGTTTGCAGTATTTTAAAAATAGTAGTAATATTGCACTCCAATTTCGGGTCCTATAACTCAGTTGGTTAGAGTATCTGACTCATAATCAGAAAGTCCCTGGTTCGAGCCCAGGTGGGACCACTTTAATTAGAAATTGCAAAAGCCTCACAATTTGTGAGGCTTTTTTTACTTTACATATTAAGTTATTAACAAAAATGGTATTATTTTATTGTTAAATCTGTATTTCAACGATAAAATTTGCGCTTAAAAGATATAATTTAAGTAAAAACTGTTCAAAAAATTTTGTTAGCAGTCTTTTTTTCATACATTTACAACCGAATTTCTCTCAAGTTCAATAAAAAATAATAGCCCAAATGTTATTTATGTTTTTTAACCTAATTAATATAGTAGATGGAGGTAATGTTCCGCCACCACCACCACCAACACCACCACCTGGTTTACCCATAGATAGTGGTATTGTGTTTTTAATTGCTGCTGCTCTTTTTTACGGGATATATAAGGTTATAAAACACAAACAAAGCTTAAGCGCTTAGTTCTGTTAGACGCTTTACATACTTTCCTATAACATCAAACTCTAAGTTTACGGTAGTTCCAACTTTAAAGGTTTTAAAGTTTGTATGCTCATAAGTATAAGGTATAATTGCTACGCTAAAACTGTTTTTTTGAGAATTTACAACGGTTAAACTTACACCATTTACTGTAATAGATCCTTTTTCAATAGTTACATTATTTAATTTTGGATCGTATTCAAAAGTAAAAAGCCAGCTTCCTTCTGTTTCTTTTATGCTTGTACAAGTTGCAGTTTGATCTACGTGACCTTGCACAATATGACCGTCTAGTCTTTCGCCTAATTTCATAGCACGTTCAAGGTTTACAATAGCATCAATATTTAAATCACCGATATTTGTTTTGTCAAGGGTTTCTTTAATAGCGGTTACTGTATATTGGTTATTGTCAATAGCAACAACAGTCAAGCAAACACCATTATGGGCAACACTTTGATCTATTTTTAACTCATGAGTAATTTCACTTTCAATAGTGATATGTAAATTATCTTTATCAGTAACTAGATTGGTTACTTTGCCAAGTGTTTCAATAATTCCTGTAAACATAAACGTAATCGTTATTATTTGGTTAAATTTGTCGCAGGTAAAATTACAAACAATAGTTAGTTTTATTAATGAAGAAAGAAGAAAATATTAAACTAGGAATTTCGATTGGAGATTTAAACGGAATTGGTTCAGAAATCGTTCTTAAGATTTTTGAAGACTCAAGAATGTTAGATTTTTGTACTCCAATAATTTTTGCTTCCATTAAAACAATGAGTTTTGTAAAAAAACATTACAAAATAGATATTAACCTTAACGGAATTAACCATATTAACCAAGCTATTATTGGTAGAGTAAATGTGCTTAACTGTTGGAAAGAAAATGTAAATATCTCTTTTGGAAAAGAAGACAAAACTATTGGTGAGTATGCAATAAAATCTTTACAACAAGCTACTACTGCTTTAAAAAATGAAGAAATTGATGTGCTTGTAACGGCGCCAATTAATAAAAGTAGTATTCAGTCAGAGACATTTAAATTTCCTGGTCATACAGATTATTTAAATCAAGAGTTAGAAGGAAACAGTCTTATGTTTATGGTAAATGGTGGGTTAAGAGTTGGTTTACTAACAGATCACGTTCCTGTAAAAGATATAGCAAAGCATATAACCACAAGGTTAATTGAGGATAAGGTTAATACAGTACACGAGTCTTTAATTAAAGATTTTAAAATCAATAAGCCAAAAATTGCTGTTTTAGGTATTAATCCACATACAGGAGATAATGGTGTTATAGGAAATGAAGACGATAAAATTTTACGTCCAGCATTAAAAAAGATTAAAGAAAAAGGAAAGTTAGTCTTTGGTCCTTACGCTGCAGATAGTTTTTTTGGATCAAATAATTATAAAAATTTTGATGCGATAATTGCATCATATCATGATCAAGGTTTGATACCATTTAAAACACTTTCGTTTGGTCAAGGTGTTAATTATACCGCAGGATTAAACAAGGTTAGAACATCTCCAGATCATGGCACCGCTTTTGAAATAGCAGGAAAAGGGCAAGCAGACATAGGCTCTTTTAAAGAAGCTATTTTTACAGCAATTAAAATATTTAATAACCGAAATGAGTATGCAGAAATAAGCAAAAATCCTCTGCCTTTTTCTAAAAAAAAGATATAAACAAAAAAATGTTTATAAGTCTTTAAATTAAAGAAGATTTTTATATATTTGCAGGCTCAAAATAGATGTGAGAATGAAGCAATTAAAAGAATTTACAATCCAGTTTGTAGGTTTAAAAGAAGGAAAACATCATTTTGATTATAAAATAGACCAAACGTTCTTTGATCATTTTGACTATGAAGAGTTTAACTCTAGCAATATAAATGTAGATGTTACATTAAACAAAAAATCTACTTTATTAGAGTTACATTTTGAAGTTTCAGGAACCGTAAATGTTAACTGTGATGTTACTAACGAGCCTTACGACCAACCCATATCAAACACATTTGATTTAGTTGTAAAGTTTGGAGAAGAATATAATGATGAAAACATTGATATATTAATAGTACTACATGGTGAGTATGAAATTAACATACAACAGTATATTTACGAAACGATTGTGTTAGCAATACCAAGTAAGTTAGTGCATCCTGGAGTAGAAGATGGAACATTAGACTCAGAAATACTCAAAAAACTAGAAGAATTAAGTCCAAAATTAAAAGATAAAAAAGAAAAAGAAGACGAGATTGATCCTCGTTGGAATACATTAAAAAAACTATTAACGGATAAATAATAATATAAAATGGCACATCCTAAGAGAAAAATCTCGAAAACTAGAAGAGATAAGAGAAGAACGCATTACAAAGCAACTGCGCCACAAATTGCAACTTGCCCAACAACAGGTGAAGCTCACTTATATCACAGAGCTCACTGGAGTGAAGGAAAATTATATTACAGAGGTCAAGTATTAATAGACAACTCAGTAGAAGAAAACGTAGCATAATTTATTATGCATGCATATAAGAAAACGCTCACTTGTGAGCGTTTTTTTTATGAAACGCTTTTCTTTACGTTAAAAACGTTTTACTTTGCGTCAAATTAGTTCAAAAATGACTAATTTAGCTTAATTTATGTCATTTTTGTCCCGTTTTGGGTCTTTTATGACCAAAATTATATAAAAAATATGAGCAAGATTACTGCTGCAATAACTGCTGTTGGTGCTTACGTGCCAGAGTTTGTATTATCAAATAAAGTCTTAGAGACAATGGTAGATACAAACGACGAATGGATTACCACCAGAACAGGTATTAAAGAACGTAGAATTCTAAAAGAAGAAGGAGAAGGTACCTCTTACCTTGCCATAAAAGCCGCACAAGATTTACTAGAAAAAAGAAATCTAGATCCCAAAGAAATAGACTTAGTAATCGTAGCAACAGCTACACCAGATATGCCAGTAGCATCTACAGCTGTATATACAGCTACAAAAATTGGAGCTACAAATGCTTTTGCATACGATTTGCAAGCAGCGTGCTCTAGTTTTCTTTACGGTTTATCAACCGCAACAAGTTATATAGAGTCTGGTCGTTATAAAAAAGTTCTATTAATAGGAGCAGATAAAATGTCTTCTATAATAGATTACACAGATCGTGCTACATGCATCATTTTTGGTGACGGAGCAGGAGCTGTTTTATTAGAACCAAATACAGAAGGCTTAGGATTTCAAGATGAATACTTAAGAAGTGATGGGTCTGGAAGAGAATTCTTAAAAATTGAAGCAGGTGGATCTATATTACCAACTTCACAAGAAACAATAGATAACAAACAACATTTTGTACATCAAGAAGGACGTACAGTATTTAAATTTGCTGTAGCAAATATGGCAGACGTTTGCGAAAAAATCATGCAACGTAATAACCTGTCTCATGAAGATGTTTCATGGCTAGTACCGCATCAAGCAAACTTACGTATTATTGATGCTACTGCTAACAGAATGAATCTTGAGGAAAGTAAAGTCCTTAAAAATATTTACAGATACGGTAACACTACATCAGCAACATTACCATTGTTATTATATGACTTTGAAAAACAGCTAAAAAAAGGTGATAACTTAATTTTTGCCGCTTTTGGTGGTGGATTTACATGGGGCTCGATATACTTAAAATGGGCTTATAACTCTTAAACTAACTAAAACTTAAATTAATAACTTAATAATTATGGATTTAAAAGACATTCAAAACTTAATTAAATTTGTAGCAAAATCTGGCGCAAGTGAAGTTAAATTAGAAACAGATGATGTTAAAATAACAATCAAAACTGGATCAGATACTGAAACTACAATTGTACAACAAGTGCCAATGCAAGCACAAATGCCAGTACAACCTCAAATGCAAGCTGCTCCAGCTGCAGCTCCTGCACCAGTTGCAACAGAAGCTCCTGCTGCACCAGCCGAAGATTCAAAATATATTACAATAAAATCTCCTATAATAGGAACATTTTACAGAAAACCATCTCCAGACAAACCATTATTTGTTGAGGTAGGTCAATCTATCGCAGAAGGAGATGTGTTATGTATCATTGAAGCAATGAAATTATTTAACGAGATAGAATCTGAAGTTTCAGGTAAAATCGTTAAAATTTTAGTAGACGATGCTTCTCCAGTAGAATTTGATCAGCCACTTTTCTTAGTAGACCCATCTTAATTTAGATTATTAGATCTGTTCAAATTTCATATTAAAATTTGAACTATCAATAATCCTATTGTCTAATTATCTAATTCAATAAAGATGTTTAAAAAAATATTAGTTGCCAATAGAGGTGAAATAGCACTACGTGTTATAAGAACCTGTAAAGAAATGGGCATAAAAACTGTTGCTGTATATTCTAAAGCAGATGAAGATAGCTTACACGTTAAGTTTGCTGACGAAGCTGTTTGTATAGGACCAGCACCAAGTAGTGAGTCTTATCTTAAAATGTCAAATATTATAGCTGCTGCAGAAATTACAAATGCAGACGCTATACATCCAGGATACGGTTTCCTTTCAGAGAACGCAAAATTTTCTAAAATTTGTGAAGAACACGATATTAAATTTATTGGTGCTTCTGAAGAAATGATTAATAAAATGGGAGACAAAGCTTCTGCAAAAGCGACAATGAAAGCAGCAGGAGTACCTTGTGTACCTGGTAGTGATGGTATTATCGAAAGCTTTGAAGAGTGTAAAAAAATAGCAAAAGAAACAGGTTATCCTGTTATGCTAAAAGCTTCTGCAGGTGGAGGAGGAAAAGGAATGCGCGCCGTTTGGAAAGAAGAAAACTTAAAAGATGCTTGGGACTCAGCTAGACAAGAATCTAAAGCTGCATTTGGAAATGACGATATGTATATGGAAAAGCTTATCGAAGAGCCAAGACATATCGAAATACAAGTTGTAGGAGATAGTACAGGTAAAGCGTGTCACTTATCAGAAAGAGATTGCTCTGTACAACGTCGTCACCAAAAGTTAACAGAAGAAGTGCCTTCTCCATTTATGACAGACGCTTTACGTAAAAAAATGGGTGATGCAGCAGTTAAAGCAGCAGAATTTATTAAATATGAAGGAGCTGGAACTGTAGAATTTCTTGTAGATAAACATAGAAATTTCTACTTTATGGAGATGAATACCCGTATACAAGTAGAACATCCTATTACGGAACAAGTAATAGATTTTGACTTAATCCGTGAGCAAATATTAGTTGCAGCAGGTGTGCCAATCTCTGGTAAAAACTATACACCTAATTTACATTCTATTGAGTGTCGTATTAATGCAGAAGATCCTTATAATGATTTTAGACCTTCACCAGGAAAAATCACTACGCTTCATGCTCCAGGAGGACACGGTGTACGTTTAGATACACATGTATATGCTGGTTATAGTATTCCGCCAAACTACGATTCTATGATAGCAAAGTTAATTACCACTGCACAAACACGTGAAGAGGCAATTAATAAAATGAAACGTGCCTTAGATGAGTTTGTCATAGAAGGAATTAAAACAACTATTCCATTCCATAGACAATTAATGGATCACCCAGATTATTTATCTGGTAATTATACCACTAAATTTATGGAAGACTTCAAAATGGAAAAACCAAAAGAAGATTAAAAGAAAAGCGACTTATTTTAAGTCGCTTTTTTTATAAGTTAAAAGTGTCACTAAAAAATGTTATTACTTGTGGGACTTCGTTTATTTTAAAACTAAAATCAATTTTATAAGTGTTTTTTGAAACCTTTTTAACATTTAAATTTCCTTCTTGAATAGGGAAGTAACCAGAACTTCCTCTACAAAAACACAATCGTCCAAAAATTGCATTTACGGTTGATAACTCTTCGTTTTTAAGAGAGATATTTTCTTCGTTTTTTTTAATTTCAATATAAATAACTTCTTCATAGTTACTGTCTGCAACATCTTTAATAGGATGTCTTTTATAACTGAATTTTAATAAATTTGTAGTAGAACTTTCTTCTAAGTCTATGTAAGGTTTATCAAACTTATCTTTTTTTAATTTTATTAGTTTGTTTTTTAATATATCAATGGTACAAATTCCATCTTTTGGACATTCAAATAAGTTGCCGTTATTTAAAAGCTCACTTTTAGAAGAGGTGTTACCAGTTTTACAGGCTATTAGAACTATAAAGATTAGGGAAAATTTATTCACTTTAAGTATATAATATTTAACGTTCTTTTCTTGGATTAAAAGAAAGATACTCATAATTTTAACAAATTAATAAATTAACTAAAAAAATTATGAGAAAAAACTACTTTAAAAACATCTTAATTGCTGTTTTAATGATATTTACATTAAATATCTTTGCTCAAGAAGGTCGTTCCTTTTGGACTGAGTCTTCTAAAGAAAATGCTTCTCGTAAGCAATTAAACTTTAGAAAAACAGAACCAACCAAAGCCCAGTTTTATAAATTAAATTTAGAGGCTTTAAAAACCTATTTAGTTGATGCGCCAAATAGAAAGAATGATATTAATGCATCTGAAAAGTTAGTCTCTTTTCCTACTTCAGATAATACATTCGAAACTTACAGCGTAATGGAGGCTTCTGTAATGGAAGAAACACTTCAACAAAAATATTCTAATATTAGAACCTACGTAGGTAAAAGTATAGATAACCCTACTAACACAATGAGATTTAGTATAACGCCTCAAGGACTTCATACAATGTCCTTTGTATCTGGTAAAGGATTAGAGTTTATAGACCCGTATACTAAAGATGCAGGTCAATATATAGTTTATGCTAAAAAAGATTTACCAAGATTAGATACTGCTTGGACTTGTGATTTTGAAGATGATGAGGTTAGTATTGAAGGAAAAAGCTCTTCTGTTAATACTATGTTTAATGCAAATGATGGTATGATGAGAGAATTTAGATTAGCTTTAGCTTGTACAATTGAATATGCTCAATTTCATTGGTCGGCAGCAGGTTTGACAGCAGGAGATAGTGTTGCTGCAAGAAAAGCAGCTGTACTAGCAGCTATGGTTGTTACTATTAATCGCAATAATTTTATTTATGAAAGAGATTTATCTGTGACCATGACTTTAGTGGCTAATAATGAGAGTATTATTTTTATAAATTCAGATAGCTTTTCTAATGATAATGCAGGTGCATTAATTAATGAAAGTCAAACAGTAATAGATTCAAATATTGGTTTTTCTAATTATGATATTGGTCATACATTTTCTACAGGTGGTGGAGGTTTAGCGCAATTAAATTCTCCTTGTACGAGTAATAAAGCTAGAGGTATTACAGGTTCTCCCGCACCAGTAGGAGATCCTTATGATGTAGATTATGTTGCTCATGAAATGGGACACCAATATGGATCAACTCATACTTTTAATGGTAGTACAGGTAATTGTTCTGGATCAAACCGAACAGCATCAAGTGCATATGAGCCTGGGAGCGGAACAACAATAATGGCATATGCAGGTATTTGTGCTCCTCAAAATGTGCAATTAAATAGTGATGCATATTTTCATCAAAAAAGCTTAGAAATGATGTGGGCAAATATCACTGTAGGAAATAGCACTTGTGCATCACAAACAGCAACAGGTAATTCTGCTCCTACAGCAAATGCGGGAGCTAATTATACTATTCCTGCATTAACACCGTATAGACTTACAGGTAGTTCAACGGATATTGATGGAACAAACTCACACACATACACATGGGAGCAATATGATTTAGGTGCAGCCGGACTTCCCGAAGAAACAAATACTTCAGGACCTTTAGTAAGGTCATTTGAGGGTACAGATAACCCAACAAGGTACATTCCTAGAATGGAGGATATTTTATCCAATGGAGGTATATCTACAACTTGGGAAAAACTTGCTTCTGTTAATCGAAGTATAAACTACAGACTGACAGTTAGAGATAATGATCCAGTCGGTGGCCAAACAGCTGTAGATGCAATGACAGCAACCGTGAATGCAGCTGCAGGTCCTTTTGTTGTAACATCTCAAAATACACAAGGTATAACTTGGTTAACAGGAGAGACCCGAACAATTACTTGGAATGTTGCAGGAACAACATCAAATGGTGTTGATACAGCAAATGTGAATATTTTATTATCTACAGATGGCGGACAAAACTTTGATACAGTGTTAGCTTCAAATGTGCCAAATGACGGTTCTCATGATATTATAGTACCAAATGTTTTTGGTCCTTATTCTAGAGTAATGGTTGAAGGTGCTGGAAATATATTTTTTAATATAAACTCTGAAGACATTCAAGTCAATGCTTCAATTAATACAACATGTATAACTTATAGTTCTGGAAACGTTAACATACCTATTCCTGATGGTCCTGCAGCAAACACACAAGGGGCTCCTATCTTTAATACAATTAATATTCCTGACCCAGGTAATGTAGATGAAATTTTAGTGTCCGTAGATGTAACACATTCTTGGATTGGAGATTTAGTAATTCAGGTTTCAGATCCAAACGGATCTGAATTTACTAATGTTTGGGCTAGATCTTGTAATGATACCCAATATGGTGATATAAATGTTACTTTTGATGATAATGCTGCTCCTATAAACTGTGCAACACCAACACAAGGAACATACGCTCCTGCAGCACCACTAAGTGTTTTTAATGGTCTTGATCAATTAGGAGATTGGCAAATTGCTATGGCTGATTTTTACAATGGTGATACAGGTACTCTTAATAGTTGGTCGATAGATTTATGTTCAACTACAATAACAAACTTAAGCACTGAAGAATTTAGTCTTTCAGGATTAAGTATTTTCCCTAACCCAAACAATGGTCAGTTTACTATTAAATTTAACAATGCTAAAGATGTTAAGCTAGAGGTTTATGATGTTAGAGGAAGAGCTGTTTTAAGTCAAGACTACAATGTTTCTGGACAATTTAATGAGACAATTAACTTAGGAAGTGTACAATCAGGAATGTACTTATTAAAAGTTAATAACGGAGGTAAAACAATCACTAAAAAAATTATTGTTGAATAAATAATAATTTTCAAATAATAACAAAACTCCGAAAGCAATTTCGGAGTTTTTCTTTTATATTAGTTTTTAAATGAACTTTAGCTATTGGGAAATAAAATCATGGTTAGCCAACTTAGATTTCACTATTGTTGGCAGTGGTATTGTTGGTTTAAATTGCGCTTTGTATTTAAAAGAAATTTATCCAAAAGCTAATATTCTAATTTTAGAAAAAGGGCTATTGCCTCAAGGCGCAAGCACTAAAAATGCAGGATTTGCTTGTTTTGGTAGTTTAAGTGAAATCTTAGACGATTTAAATACACATACCGAAATAGAAGTTATAGAATTAGTAAAAAAAAGAGTTGAAGGCTTACAATTACTACGTCAAACTCTGGGTGATTCAACGATAAATTATCAAGCTTTTGGTGGCTACGAGTTGTTTACTGAAAATGATGATTTATTTGAAAATTGCCTATCGGAAAAAGACAACATTAACAACCTATTAAAGCCAATTTTTAATGCTGATGTGTTCAGCATAAAAGACAACACATTCAATTTTAAGAACATCAAAAATCAATACATTTTTAATGCTTATGAAGGTCAAATAGATACTGGAAAAATGATGGAAGCACTTCTTCAAAAAGTACAATCTAAAGGTATTAAAATTTTAAATAGTATTACTGTTGAAAGTTTTTCAGAAGATCAAGGTTCAGTTAAAGTAAAAACCAATCAGTTCGATTTTTCAACCTCAAAATTAATGATTGCCACTAACGGTTTTGCTTCACAATTGAACATTCCAGAAGTTAAGCCAGCACGTGCCCAAGTACTTATTACAAAACCCATAAAAAACTTACATATACAAGGTACATTTCATTTAGATCAAGGCTATTATTATTTCAGAAATATTGATAATCGTATCCTCTTTGGTGGCGGACGCAACCTCGATTTTAAAACTGAAGAAACTACCGAATTTGCCCAAACAAAACTCATTCAAAACAAATTAGAAACACTTTTAAAAACAACCATTTTACCAGATACTAATTTTGAAATAGACCATCGTTGGTCAGGAATTATGGGTGTTGGTAAACAAAAAAAGGCTATAGTAAAACAACTGTCTAACAAAGTGTTTTGTGGTGTTAGACTTGTCGGAATGGGCGTGGCTATTGGTAGTTTAATTGGTAAAGAATTAGCAGAATTAACTCAAAATTAAGCAATGAAAAGAGTCTTTCGGTTTTTACTTAAATGTTGTGTTTGGTTTGTGATTTTAACTGTGCTATGGGTTGTAATTTATCGTTACGTTCCAGTATATTACACACCATTAATGGCTATTCGTTCTTTTGAAAATACCGAGAAAAATTCAACATTTAAACATGAATGGATTAATATTGAAGATATTTCTATTCACCTTCAAAAAGCTGTGATTTGCAGTGAAGATCAAAAGTTTTTAACCCATAATGGGTTTGATATTGAAGCGATTGAAAAAGCTTACGAAAACAATAAAAAATCAAAACGCATTAAAGGGGCAAGTACCATAAGTCAACAAACTGCAAAAAATGTGTTTTTATGGCCAAACAGAAGTTGGTTACGCAAAGGTTTAGAAACGTATTTTACCTTTTTAATCGAAAAATTGTGGTCTAAAGAGCGAATTTTAGAAGTGTATCTTAACAGTATCGAAATGGGTAATGGCGTTTACGGTGCTGAAGCAGCAGCAAAGCATTGGTTTGGGACTTCGGCAAAAAGATTAAATATCAATCAAGCCACAGCAATTGCAGCTATATTACCTAACCCTAGACGATATAAAGCACAACCTGCAACGCCTTATATTTCTAACAGAAAACAATGGATTATCAAACAAATGAGTTTTTATGGACCATTAAAATTTCCTAAGAAAGACGATGAAAAACCGAAGCATTAAAACCCAATTATTAGAACTTTGTAACCAAAGTTTAGACACGCGTTTACAAAATGTTTTGGCGGTTATTGAAGATATAAAACAAAGTCTGCAAAGTGAAACCAAAAGTAGTGCAGGTGATAAGCACGAAACAGGACGCGCCATGTTGCAATTAGAACGTGAAAAAGCAGGACATCAATTAGCCGAAATTGAAAAAACAAAACAAATTCTGTCTAAAATTAATATCGAATCAACCTCTAAAAAAATTGGTTTAGGCAGTGTCGTTTTTACTTCACAATCTAATTACTTTATAAGCATTAGTGCTGGTGAACTTAAGGTTGAAAATGAAACGTTTTACGCCATTTCTGCAAATACACCAATTGGTCAATTACTTTTAGGGAAATCGATTGGTGATGAGGTTGTGTTTAGAAATATGTCCTTTAGAATCACAAAGATTTTATAAATAAAAAGCAGACCAACATAAGTCAGTCCACTTTTTTCCTTTCTAAGATTTATTTTTTCTTCTTTTCTCTCTTTTTACACGCCAAGGTGCATTTTTTTGCCAATCGCCAGCCATAATACAACCGTAAGGTAGTACTTCGTCAATGACATTTCCTAAACCGTATTCATCCATTTGGTTTCTAACGGTTTGTGCATTTTTATATGCGCTTGGCAACTCGGTAATATCAATTTCTTTAGAGAAAAACCGAACATCTAATCCGCGTGTTTCTTCTTTAAAAATCTGCATAATACTTCCCGTTTTGCTGTTTCTATGCTGTGTACGGCTTACGTTTCTACCAGCACCATGCGGTGCAAAACCTAAATTGGTTTTGGTCGTAGCACCTTCAACAATCAATACTGGTTCAGACATGTTTAAAGGGATTAATCGTGGACCTGTAATATCTGGCATAAACTTAGCATCCAAAGGTGTTGCACCTTTAGCATGATAAAATAAATCGCCATCTTTAAATACAAAGTTATGCTCGTTCCAGTAACGGTTTTCAATGTTGATTTCTAAAGTTTCTGCAACCGAATTATGAATTACCTCATGATTGGCTTTTGTCCATTGTCTTATGGTTTGTAACGCTTGCCAATAGTCTTTTCCTTCTTCTGTATCAAAAGGAATCCATGCATTTTGTTTTAAAGTTTCTGGTGATAAGATTTTTCTAAAACGTTCGGCAATTTTCATCCCTTTAGTAAATAATCTAGCACCAGGACCACGTGATCCGTGATGCGTTACCAACATAGTGTTTCCTGTTTTTTTAGATGTACCAACAAACAAGAAATGATTACCATCGCCTTGAGTTCCTAAATGCGCTCTTGCGGCTTGGATCATTTGTTTATCGTTAAGTAAGCCATTGTTTTCAAATGCTTCCAATAATTCCTTCGGAAATCTAAATTGCGTATTTCTATCGCGTCCGCCAGGACCAAAATGTGTATTGGCATGAGCTGCGTCTAAAATGGCTTTAGGATCTGCTTTTCCAAAGTCTGTCAACATCACCGAGCAACAAATATCTGCACTATGCATACCAGGATGAATAGCGTTTTTTGCTACTGCAACACCACCAACAGGAATGGTTCCGTCTGGTCCCGTTGGGCAAGCATCTGGCATAATAGCACCATTGACTAAAGTTGGTGTTTTCATTAAGGTTTGCATCGAGTTAATAACTTTAGAAACGTTATCTTCTTCTAACTCGTTTTCTGCTTTTATATTAATTGAAAAGTCTAAAGGTTTACTATGTAGTGGTAATGGATCTGGTAACTTGTATTGCTCTAAATAACTTTGTAAAGCATCACCTTGTAATTGGTTTTTGTTAATGTAAAACAATGCGTCTTTCATCCATTTGCCTTGTCTGTAACCTAAATTGATTAAGTCTTTTCCTGTTATTTTTGTGTTTGTTTCCATTGTTTTATTTCCCACGTAAGTGGTAATGTTTTTTACTTTTATCTTTCTATTTAATAAGATTCTTTGCTTTCGTTCTGAATGACATTACAAATATTATAGTATGTTGCGCAATGTTTTTGCGTAGTGAAATTATTTTAATTCTCACAGGTATAAAAACCTGTGAGAATTCTAAAATCACTTGTTTACTGAAAAAATATCCTTTAATTGTTCGATCACGTTTCCGTTTCCGGCTACGGTGATTTCGCCAATTTTATCGGCAATTTTCTCTACGTATTCCATTTCTTTTAATTTAAACAACATGCTGTTGTCTTCCATTAATTTTGCAGTATTTAACAAGCTACGCGTAGAGGCTGTTTCTTCGCGTCTTGTAATAACGTTGGCTTGTGCTTTTTTTTGTGCGATTAATACTTGGTTCATGATGTCTTTCATGTCGCCAGGTAAAATTACATCTCGCATACCAGCATGTAATACGTTTACGCCTAACTTGCTGGCTTGTGCTTTTACGTCTTCTAGAACTGCTTTTGCTATTTGGTCTTTTTGCTCTAACAATTCGTCTAAGGTATAAGCACCAACATAAGCTCTTAAGGCTAATTGCAAGCTTGTGTACAATTGTTTTTCGTAATCTTTATTTTGCATTAATGCGGTTTCGATATCGATTACTTTGTACTGTGCGTAAAAGTTAATACGCACCGCTGCTTTGTCTTTGGTTAACAACTCTTGACCTGACACTTCTAATTGTAACTGACGTAAATCTGCTTTTGCGATTTTTATTGTTTGATTGTTTCTCCAGAAATGGTACGTACCGTGATCTAAGATTTTATCAAACTTATCATCAACAATCATAATGGCTTTTTCGTAAGCTGCGACTTCAAAAGAGCGTATATATTGTCTTAATTGCATATTGGTATATAAAGACTTGCTAATGTTTTCTGTGATTTCGATTTTACTTAAATCTACAGTAACAAATTTATAGTCTACTAACGTATTCCAAAATGTGTATTGACCAGCCGTTAACACTTGTTTAAAGTTGTTGTTTGTGTAGACTAAAACCATTTGGTTATCTTCTACGTTTACTACGTGTAACATGTTGGCTAAAGCTTGGTCTTCTAGTAAGATTTCCAATGCTTTAGGCGCATTAAAAACAGTTGTTAAGCTGTATGTTATAACGCTTTCGTTAAAACCTAGCCAATGGTTACCTTGTGTAATTACACGTGCGTAATCACCGTTTTTAAATACTAAACCTACGTTACCTGCATGAATTCTTACTCTTTTCATGATTTCTAATTATTGTGTTCTGATGGTTTTATTTTTTAAATCAGAACGGTTATACATTTATAATAGGGTTTTCAAGCATAAGCTGAAAATGATCTATTCTTAGTTAAAACAAAAAAAAGTTAACCATCTTTCTAACTACGGAAATACTATGGTTTTATATCTTTTTAGATAATGTTTAGTAGATGATTTTTAAACAGTCTTTACTGAAAATATTTCAACAATTTTGTCTAAAAATGAATCTTTAAAAGATTACCCAAAGTGACTTTAAATACATTAGTATTTCAAGGTGTTGTCTAGACTGCTTTAGCAAATTTTTGCTTGAGCCAGTCCACTTTTACTTTGTTTTTTTAGAGCCATTTTTTATGTGATGGCAACACTGGTGGTCGATTTTTACAAGTGACCTTCTTGATCAAAAAAGATGGATTAAAGTCCATTTTCAAAACTGTAACCTAAATACAGCGCGTTTACCAATTCCGCCACAAGACCGTTAGATCTTGGTAGGATTCGAACCTACAATTTGAATCTATTGCTTAACCGCTAAGCTACTTCCCGTTAGAGAAGACAGGATTCGAACCTGTGTACATAGATGGATTATTTATTTGGTCAAATAACCTAAAAACCTAATGCGAAACTGCAAGGATTTATACAATAGTGCTATACAGAAACACTTAACAAGACTTGCTTGATGTGGAAGCAGTAGGATTCGAACCTACACGTTCATTTAAGAAATCAGATTTACAGTCTGACGAGCCAACCAATTGCTCAATGCTTCCTTGTTTTTGTCTGAGAGATAGGATTCGAACCTACAACCTCTCGCTTCCAAAGCGAGTAAACCAACCATCGTTATCCTCTCAGTTATGTTTAAGAACTTTTATTAAGCTTCACCAGTTCCTGCGACTGGTGAAGCACTGCTTTTTTAAAGTCTGACTCCAAAAGACTTTTTGTTATCTACTCTGCAAATATTTTACGCTATTGCGCAATGTTTCTGCGTAGTTTAAAAATTTATTTTTTCTTCTTCTTTTTCTTGTCTTTTTTGCTCTTTTTCTTCTTTGAGCCTTTTTTCTTTTTGGGTTTTATTTTGTCTTTAATCCTAGATGTTTCATTATCTATATGACTTATAAAATCTCTATTGTAACCAAATGCTTTTGCTGTTTTTAATGCTTTTATGGCTTTTTTATATGCTGTTTGATACTCTAAAAGCATACCTTGATAATACCAGATTAATCCTTTATCTATGCCTTTAACGGTTAGCGCAAAGTCTATTAAATTTTGAGCTTCTTGATAATCGTCGTTCCAGATTAATACTAAAATGTATTTATCATACACCTTATGAAAATCCATTTTATTAGCTAAAGCTTCTGCAAAATAGTGCTTGGCTGTTTCATAGTCGCCTAACTGTTCTGCTTGTAATTGTCCCATTAAATACAAAGCGTAAGCGTTGTTACTTTCGTAAGACAAAGCGTAGTTTAGGTTTTCTACGGTTTCTTCTAATTCGTATGGATAGGCATCTATAGCTTTAAGCACGTAGTTGTTTAACAAATTCGTGTCCATTGTTTTATGTTTTTCTGAATTAAATTCAGTGTTATTTTTTTAATCAATTAAAATGAGATGCTTCGTCAAGCTCAGCATGACATTCTGTTTTTATTTTAATGTTTCGGGGAAATGTTTTAGCAGACTTGCTAATGGCTGAAAAACAAAAAATCCGAAACAGTTAAAAATTTGCTTCGGATTTTTCATTTTGTATGAATGTACAAAAGTTTATCTACAATAATCACGAAGCACCACAAAAGGTAAAAGTCCTTTTGGTTCTGGTTGATATGTTATAAATAAACTCATGTGTTCTAATTTTTAATTTTAAATATTTTGACTGCTGTTTGTTAGTCAATTGCGATGCAAAGATTTAGATTTATTTTTCAATTTTCAAAATTTATTTTTTGAATTTCAAGAAATTACAACTCTTAATACGTAGTATTAACTTTTTTTGAAAAAAGCAAGAATTTTTTGTTTTAGCGTTATTTTTTTAGGTTTGATTATTGGTTTTATAACTTTTTTAGACTCAATTTTGATAGGTTTAAAAGAAGGTAATTCTTGTTCTAACATTATTTTTAATATCTCAAAATCATCAGATTTTTCAAAAATATTAAGCGTTTCTTCGGCGTAAAACTTAGCTTCAGCTTCAAGTTCTCCTTCTTGTTCAAATCCTTCCTTTACAAGATCAAAGATGTCATACAAAAAGTACAATTTCCATAGTATTGAAAAATTTGTATCAAAATTAAAACCGTTAAATTCTTCTTTTAAAATTAGATGTGTTTCATCAAAAGTTTTGCTGCTTATTATCTTTTCACAAATGTTTTCAATCCTAAATACTTCAATTTGTTCTTCGCTTATATATTCTTTGAAAATATTTGTTAATAATTGTTTCCACTTATTTGATTTATAATTGACTTCAATTACATCAAAATAAAAAGAATTAGAGTCCAAATTTTCTAAGATTTCTTCGCAATTGTATAACCAATTTTCAAATTCTGAAACTGTGATTTTTCCAGTTAACACATCAAATATTTTTCGTTTTAAAGTTTCCATTTTTTAATATTTGAAGCAAAGTTTTCATTTTAATACGCAATCTTTTTGCGCATTAAATTAAATGTTAATATTTTAGGTTAAAATTCCACTTAAAATGGCTGTAAATAAAAATGCATTAATTAGATATAAAACCATTGATAAATGTCTTCAAAATAACTATCGAGAATGGACACTTGAAAACTTAATTACTGCTTGTTCTGATGCGCTATACGAGTATGAAGGTAAAGATGTAGATGTTAGTAAACGTACTGTGCAATTAGATATACAAATGATGCGTAGTGATAAATTAGGCTATAATGCGCCAATAGTGGTTTACAATCGTAAATTTTATAAATACGAAGATCCAGATTACAGCATTGTTAACATACCGGTAACCGACAAAGATATTAAGGTGATGAACGAAGCCATACAAGTGCTAAGGCAATTTAAAGACTTCTCGTTATTTAAAGAAATGGATGGCGTTTTACAGCGTTTGGAAGATTCGGTTTATGCATCGCAAAAGGACAATCGCGCTATTATTCATTTAGATAAAAACGAACAGCTAAAGGGTTTAGAATTTATTGATGTAATCTATAATGCCATACAATCTAAAAAAGTGATTAGTGTGACCTATCAATCATTTTCTGCTAGAAAAGCTAGTGTTATGCAAGTGCATCCGCAGTTGTTAAAAGAATATAATAATCGCTGGTTTTTATTGGCATCTCATAAACAAAAAATGATCACTTTGGCTTTAGATAGAATAATAAACATTGATGTTGAAGACGACGTAGATTATGTTGATTTACAAATTGAAGGTGATAACTTTTATAAAGATGTGGTTGGCGTTACGGTATCAAACTCTAGAGCGCAACGTATTCAATTTTGGGTTGATAAAAAAAATGCACCTTATGTGGTTACTAAACCGTTTCATCCATCACAACGAACCATTGAAACCAGAAAAGATGGAACAATTTTCAATATTTTTGTTCAGCATAATTTTGAATTAGAGCGCCTTATTTTAGGCTTTGGTGATAGTATTGAAGTTTTAAAACCAAAAAAATTAAGAGATCGCATTTTGAAGAAACTAAAACAATCGGTTAAAAATTATTCCGAAATTGATAAGTAAATCTCTTGTCCTTTTTCTATTGAAGTATGATGCTCATAAAACACTTTGTCGCCATTTAAATTAGCTTCAATTAAATAGTGGCTTCCTTTGAAATAACTTGTAATTACTGTTGCTTTTAATTCAGAATGTTCAACAACTTTTAATTGATTAGAATAAATAATCTGATTATTAATAACATTAAATTCTCCAAAAAAAGAAGCAATTAATGGTGTTTTAGGATTAGTGTATAGCTGTTCAGGTTTACCATATTCTAAAATCTTTTGGTCTTCTAAAACAATCATATTATCGGCAAATCCCAATACGTCTTCTTTGTCATGTGTTGCTACAATACAAGCAATATTTTTGTCTTTTAAATACTTAAACACATTACGTCTTAAGCTTTGTTTTTTAAAATTATCTATGTGGCTAAAAGGCTCATCCAATAAGATAATTTCGGGTTGTTTTGCTAATGCTCTAGCTAGTGCTACACGTTGTTTTTGTCCGCCAGATAGCGTTTTTACTTTTACGTTTGCAAAAGCTTCTAATTCTACAACGTTTAATAGTTCGTTGGTACGTTCTTCTCGTTCTTCAGGATAAAACCTAGACAGATGTTTTGCAATATTTTCGGCAACGGTTATGTATGGCATTAAATCGAATTCTTGATGGACATACTTCATAAATTCGTAACCAACCACTAAGTTATATTTTGGGCCTAAAATTTCGGTGTCTTTCCAAAAAATGTGTCCTTGGTTTAAATCAAATTCGCCATAAATAAGATTTAATAACGTACTTTTTCCTGAGCCACTTTCGCCAATAATAGCAAGGTTTTCACCAGCTTTAACTTTAAAAGAAACATCTTTTAAAACAGGTGTTTTTTTATAGGAAAATGTTAGGTTTTGTACGTTTAGCATAGGTGCAAAAATAGCATAAAAAAAACCGCTCAAAATAATTTTTAAGCGGTTTTTACACTTACTAATAATGGACTAATTCCATCCGCCACCTAAGGCTTGGTACAACTTAACGTTTGCTAATAATTGATCCCTTTTAGTTTCTACAATTTCTATTTTAGAGTCTAAAGCTTCGCGTTGTGTTTGCAAAACTTCGGTATATTCTGCTCTTGCAGATTTAAATAGTTGTATAGAAAGGTCTATAGATTTTGTTAAATCGTCTACTTGTTTTTCTTTTAGTAAGTAGCTTTCGTTGAGGTTTTTAACTTCAGATAGGTGATTAGATACTTCTAAAAAAGCATTTAAAATTGTTTTTTCATATTCAAAAACAGCTTGCAATTGTTTGTTGTTTGCGTTAGCATATTCTGCTTTTATAGCGTTTCTGTTTATTAATGGCGAAACAAGATCTCCAACTAAATTATAGGCTAAAGATTGTGGTGTTTCGGTTATAAATTTAGTTTTAAATGCTTCTAAACCAACACCAGCTTTGATGCCAATTGATGGGTAAAAATTAGCTCTAGCCACTTTCACGTTTAATTTTGAAGCTGAAAGCTCAAGTTCTGCCTGTTTAATATCTGGGCGATTGGTTAATAATTGTGATGGGATACCAGTAAAAATAGTGTCTATTTTTCGTTCTAAAAATGCTTCTGAATGACGTTTTACGGGTTGTGGATAACGACCTACCAAAAAGTTTATCAGATTTTCGGTTTCTACAATTTTTTGTTCAATTTGAAACTTATTGCTTTGGTTTTTATACACATCGGCTTCAAAACGTTTTACTGCCAATTCTGTAGCTCTTGCTGCTTCTTTTTGAAGTTTAATCATCTTTAACGCATTCTGCTGAATTTCTAAATTTTGCTGAATGATGGTTAATTGATTATCTAAAGCTAAAAGCTCATAATAAGCACTTGCAATTTCTGAAACTAACTGAGTTATCATAAAATTTTTACCTTCTACTGAAGCTAAATATTCTAAAACCGCTGCTTTTTTCTCGTTTCTAAGTTTTTTCCAAACGTCAAGTTCCCAAGAAGCACTTAATCCAACTTGAAAATTGGTTAATGGTTCTGGAAATTCTTCTTCTTCAGTAATTGTTAGATTTTTTTCAACAGCACCATTTCGGGTAAATTCGCCAACTTTATCAACATCTGCACCAGCATAAACACCAACAAAAGGTAGATATTCTCCTTTTTTTGCTTTGATGTTGTTTTCTGCCATTCCAACTTTTTGAAGCATTATGTTAAGCTCCTGATTGTTGGTTAACGCACTATCGATAAGCGCAATCAAATTAGGGTCTGAAAAGAAATCTTTCCACTTTACTGTTGCTGTATTTACGGTATCTGTTGATACGTTTTTAAACTGTTCTGGTATATTAGTATTAGCTTCTCTTATGTTTTTAGAAGGTACACAAGAATACAGTGTTATTACTGTTAATGCGCCAACCCAAAAGCGTTTACTAATTTTTATATGAGATTTTAAATTATTCATCAGTATTATTTTTTCTTAGTTTTTTAATCAGTTTTTTCAACTTTGTAATACTAAGTGTATTGACGTTTGTTTGGTTTTCTGCTTCGCTATTTCTGATAAACTCTTCAGAAAGCGGCTCGTTGTCTTCATCTTTAATAAGACTTTTTCCATCAGCCATTTTAGCAAAGAAGTAGTATAAACCAGGAATAATAAGTACCCCGAAAATAGTACCGATTAACATACCACCAAGTGATGATCCACCAATGGTTCTGTTACCAATTGCACCTGCGCCTGTGGCAACTACTAACGGAATTAAACCTGCAATAAAGGCTAATGATGTCATTAAAATAGGTCTAAAACGTGCTTTAGATCCTTCGATTGCTGCTTCTAAAACCGTTGCACCTTGCCTGTGTTTTTGTACTGCAAATTCAACAATTAATACGGCATTTTTACCTAATAAACCAACAAGCATAATCACACCAATTTGTGCGTAAACATCATTGGCTAATCCCATTGCTTTTAATAAAATAAAGGATCCAAACACACCAACAGGAAGCGATAAAATTACCGCTAATGGTAGTAAGAAACTTTCGTATTGAGCAGCTAAAACAAAGTACACAAATACTAATACTACGATAAAAATGTAGATAGACTCGTTACCTCGATTGGCTTCATCAAACGATAATCCTTCCCAAGCAATATCGTAACCTCTTGGTAACTCTTTTGCGGCTACTTCCTTTATGGCGTTAATGGCATCTCCACTAGTAAATCCTTTTGAAGGTAAACCTCTAATTGATGCAGAGTTGTATAGGTTGTAACGTGTAATTTCGTTTGGTCCTAACTTTTTCTCAATGGTCATAAATGCAGAGTATGGTACCATTTCGCCTTCTTCATTTTTTACAAAAAGCTTTTCTAAATCTGAAGGTAATCTACGGTACTCAGGTCCAGCTTGCGTGTACACTTTAAAGAAACGACCAAAACGAATAAATCCTTGCTCGTACGTACTACCAATTAAGATGTTTAGGTTTTCCATAGCTTTACTTATGGATACACCTTTTTGCATCGCGATTTTGTTGTTGATTTTTAACTCATATTGCGGATAGTTTGCAGAGAAAAACGTAAATAAACCTGTAAGCTCTTTTCTTTTTGATAAGGCTTCCATAAAGTTATTATTGATACGTTCAAACTCATGATAATCTGTTGAGTTTGTTTTGTCTAATAAACGCATGGCAAATCCACCTGAAGAACCAAAACCTGGTACAGCTGGTGGCTCAAAATATTCTATTACTGCACCAAGGTCTTTGGTTTCTTCTTCTAATTCTTCCATTATTTCATGCACGGAATGATGACGCTCTGACCAAGGTTTTAGGTTGATTAAACATGTACCTGCGTTAGATCCACGTCCTTCGGTCATAATTTCATAACCAGCAAGCGATGATACAGATTCTACACCTTCAGTTTCTTCACAAATCTTTTGAAGTTTTCTCGCTACATCATTGGTACGCTCTAAAGTTGCACCAGGTGGTGTTTGTATGATGGCGTAAATCATTCCTTGGTCTTCGTTAGGAATAAAACCTGCTGGTAATACTTTGTTGGTAAAGAAAATACCGGCGCAGAATGCTGCTAAAATTCCGAAGGTTACAATACGTCGAGCAACAATTTTGTTTAATATTTGAACATACTTTCCTGTAATTTTTTCAAAACCATTATTAAACCAATTTATAAATCGGTCTATTGGCGATTTTTTTGTTTTTCCGTGGTTGTTTTTTAGCAACATCGCACATAAAACAGGAGTTAATGTTAAGGCTACAATTGCAGAAATAACAATAGAACCAGCCATAGTTATAGAAAACTGACGATAGAATACACCAACAGGACCAGTCATAAAAGAAATAGGAATAAATACCGACACCATTACTAAAGTAATAGCGATGATGGCACCACCAATTTCGCCTAAAACTTCTGCAGAAGCTTTATATGGTGTAAGATGTTCTTCTTCCATTTTTACGTGTACTGCTTCTACAACGACAATAGCGTTATCTACCACAATACCAATAGCTAATACTAATGCAAATAGGGTAATAAGGTTAATGGATAAACCAAATAGTTGCATCACAAAGAAGGCTCCAATTAACGATACCGGAACTGCAATAATTGGAATTAAAGTTGAACGCCAATCTCCTAAAAATAAGAATACTACGATAGCTACAAGTATAAAGGCATCGCGTAACGTGTGTAGTACTTGGTCTATAGACGCATTTAAGAAATTTGAGACGTCATAACTAATTTGAAAATCTACATCTGGTGGTAAATCTTGCTCTAGTTCGGCTAATTTCTCTTTTACAGCTTTAATCACATCACTACCATTACTACCAAAAGTTTGTTTTAAAACGATAGAGGCTGAAGGTTTTCCGTCTAAGTTGGAATAAATATCAAAGAATTCGCTACCTAATTTTACATCAGCAATATCGGCTAGTTTGATAATTTCACCTTCTTTGTTGGCACGAATGATAATTTCTTTATACTGCTCTGGCTCGTTATACCTGTTTTGATAGGTTAACACATATTCTAACGCTTGCGACGTCATACCCGAACTACGACCTAACCGACCAGGTCTAGCCAGAATACTTTGTTCTTCCATTGCTTCTAAAACTTCTTCTGCAGAAATATTATAAGCACGCATACGATCTGGTTTTAACCAAACACGCATAGCATATTTTCTACTACCTAAAATTTGAGCACTGGCAATACCATTAATACGCTGTATTTCTGGAATTATCTTAGTGTAAGCGTAGTTGTACAGGAACTTTTCGTCATTATTTTTATCGGTACTAGACAAGTTAACGTACATTAACATACTAGGCTGAATAGGTGTAATAACAACACCTTCACGCTGTACCAATTCGGGTAAAAGCGGCATTACTTGGTCTACACGCGTTTTTACCCTAACAACTGCTTGGTTGGGATCGGTTCCGGGTTCAAAAATCACTCTAACGGTTGCTTCACCAGCACTAGTAGCATCAGACGCAATATAACGCATACCTTGTACGCCGTTTATGGCGGTTTCTAAAGGAATTAATGTTGAATTTACCAATACCTCTGAGCTTGAACCAGGATAAGCAATAAAGATATTGACTGTTGTTGGTGCAATTTGCGGGAATTGAGAGATGGGTAATTGCTTTATAGCAAGACCACCAATAAATACTATGATTACCGAAATGACAATTGCCAAAACGGGTCTTTTTATAAATTTTTTAAACATGTTTTTGTAGATTAAATTCTAATTATTCGGCGTATAAGTCTAGCTCTGCTAAAACTTTGTTAGGCTTTAAGAATTTGGTGTGAATCTTCTCATTATTTTTAACCATACGAATACCTTCTAATAATACTGTGTCGTTTTCTGAAAGTCCTTTGCTAACCACAAAAAGATGAGGTAATTCAGCACCAATTGTAATTTCTTTTTGCCTAACAATATTGTCCTTATCTACAATAAACACATAGGTTTTGTCTAAGACTTCAAATGTGGCTTTTTGTGGAATGATAATTACGTCTTTAAAAGGTACAGTCATTAAAACGCTACCAGTTTCGCCATGTCTTAAAATCCCATCTGGGTTTGGGAAGGTAGCTCTAAAGGCAATATTACCAGTTTCGCTATTAAATTCACCTTCAATGGTTTCAACAATTCCATTTTGGTTAAAGCGTTTGTTGTTTGCCATTAAAAGTGCTACTTCTTTTTTAGAATCTTTATCGGCACTTGTAATGTAATCTAAATACTCTGCTTCTGGTACGTTAAAATATACCCACATTTTGCTGTTGTCAGATAGTGTTGTTAGTAGTTCTCCTTCATCTAATAAGCTACCTTCTCTTGCTTCTAAATGATCCATTATACCATCAAAAGGTGCTGTGATTTTTGTAAAGCCTAAGTGTGTTTGTGCTAAAGCAACTTCGGCATTTGCCTTTTGATAATTGGCATTGGCCAATGCTAATTCGTTTTGTGAAACTACATTACCATCTGCAAGTAGTTGCGTGTTTTGTAATTCTATTTTTGCAGCTTGAGATTCTGCTTTTGCTTTTTCTAATTCTGCTTGATAAATATTTGGCATAATTTGAAACATAGCTTGCCCTTTTTTTACGTGTTGTCCTTCATCAACCGATATTTTTTGAAGGTATCCTTTTTCTAAAGCCCTAATTTCTATATGTCTAAACGAGTGTATTTGACTTACATAGTCTTTAGTAATTGAAGTGTCTTTTTTAATGGGATTAGTGACTAAAAAAGCGGTGTGTTCTTCTTTTTTTTCTTTTTTAGCATCACAACTTGTTAGGATTATGAGCATAATTAAGCTCATGAAAACAAACGATTTTTTCATAATTTTTTTAAATAATTTGAGGATAGATTAAAGAATTAGCCTAGTAAAACGAAAAGCTTTACTAACTAAATAATTTGAAATAAGGATTAAGCATACAAACCAAATTATAGGTTTGTACAATAAGTAGTTATCAAATAATAAAAACCTGAAGTCTTACATGAAGTTTTGTAGAAGACTTGTCAAAATAGTTTTTATAACCATTTAAATCTTTATGAGATTGAGTAGATAATCCCTCAAAAGCTGAAATATTGTAAAACTCAGCTAAAAAATGTTGAAAAGAAAAAATAGTTGTTTTAGAAGCAGACTCTTCATTTTCTACTTCTTGTGATTCAGCAACATCAAATAATAAATTATTATGGTCGTTTTGCTGAATGGGTTTTAAAGAAACTTTATGAGAAGTTTCGGCTTGATTTAATGAGCATTTACTTTCATTATTAGCTAATGAATTAGCGTTTAAGCCTGAAATTCCGGTAAGAATAACAACGCTAAGAATAGATAAATATTTGATAAAATTTTTGCTCATTAGAGCGCAAAATTATTTCAATACTTATTCATAACCAAATTTTTAGGGTAAAGACTTTAAAAGCGACCAGTTAAATATTTAATAAAAAAAACCGCTTAATACTATTTAAGCGGTTTTTTAAGTCATTATGTTTTGTTTAATTCTAATTTTTAAAATCTTCTATTTTTTCAGGTAGTACATCAAAGCCCATATTGAATAATGTAAATCCATAAATATCTGCATATTGCTCTATGGTTTTGCTAACTGGTGTACCAGCACCGTGACCTGCATCGGTTTCAATTCTAATTAAAACGGGATTATCTCCTGTTTGTTTTGCTTGTAGTTCAGCAGCAAATTTAAAACTATGTGCAGGTACAACTCTATCATCATGATCACCAGTAGTAACTAATGTTGCTGGATATTGAACGCCTTCTTTTACATTGTGTACTGGAGAATATCCTTTTAAATAGTCAAACATTTCTTTACTGTCTTCTGCTGTACCGTAATCGTAAGCCCAACCTGCACCAGCAGTAAATGTGTGGTAACGTAGCATGTCTAAAACTCCAACAGCAGGTAAGGCAACCTTCATTAAATCTGGACGTTGCGTCATGGTTGCTCCAACTAATAATCCTCCGTTTGATCCACCTCTAATGGCTAAGTAATCTGATGAAGTATATTTGTTTTCTATAAGATATTCTGCTGCAGTAATAAAATCGTCAAAAACGTTTTGCTTTTTTTGTTGTGTTCCTGCGTCGTGCCAAGCTTTTCCGTATTCTCCACCACCACGTAAATTAGGAACTGCATAAATACCACCTTGCTCCATCCAAACTGCATTTGCAATGCTAAAGCTTGGTGTTAAACTAATGTTGAAACCACCATAACCGTATAGTATTGTTGGGTTTTTTCCGTTAAGTTCAATGCCTTTTTTATGTGTAATTATCATTGGTACTTTGGTACCATCTTTTGAAGTGTAAAATACCTGTTTACTTTCATAATTTTCAGGATTAAAATCGATATCTGGTTTACGATATAATTCAGATGTTCCGTTTTCGATATCGTACTTATAGATGCTTCCTGGTGTTACATAATTTGTAAACGAGTAGTAAAGCTCTTTTTCTTCTTTTTTAGCACCAAATCCGCCAGCACTACCAACGCCAGGTAATTCTACTTCACGCACTAATTTACCAGAATAATCATATTGTAATACTTTTGATACAGCATCTACCATATATTCTGCAAAGAAGTAACCACCAGCTTTTGATGCACTTAATACATTTTTAGTTTCAGGGATTACGTCTTTCCAGTTTTCTGGAGCTGGGTTAGAAGCGTTAACAGTTACTAATCTTTGGTTAGGCGCATCAAGATTTGTGACTATAAAAAGTTGATCACCTTCATTTTCTAAAATATACGTATCACTATCTGTGTGATCTAAAATAGTAACAAAATCACTATTTGGTTTTGTTAAATCTTTAATTAATAATTTATTTCCTGAAGTTGATATACGAGGTGAAATAATTAAAAACCGATCATCTCTAGTAACGTTTCCATAGATATAACGGTGTTTTTCGGCTTCTGTACCTCCATAAATTAATTGGTCTTCGCTTTGTGGTGTTCCTAATTTATGATAGTAAACCTTGTGTTGGTCTGTTTTTGCAGATAGCTCACTTCCTTTTGGTTTGTCATAACTTGAGTAGTAAAAACCTTCGTTTTTGTACCAAGACATGCCGCTAAATTTAATATCGACTAAAGTATCTTCAATGATTTCTTTGGTTTCTACATCCATAATTAAAATCTTACGCCAGTCGCTTCCTCCTTCAGAAATGCTGTAGGCTAAAATTTCGCCATTTTTAGAGAAGCTAGCTCCGCCAAGCGAGATGGTTCCGTCTTCTTTAAATGTGTTTGGATCTAAGAAAACTTCAGCCGTTTCTGGATTTTCACCAGTTTTATAACGATAGATTACATATTGGTTTTGTAAACCATCATTTTTATAAAAATAGGTGTAGTTTCCTTCTTTAAAAGGCGATCCTATTTTTTCATAATTCCATAGTTTAGACAGACGCTCTTTTAGTTGTTCGCGATATGGGATATTAGCTAAATAACCTTGCGTTACTTTATTTTCTGCTTTAACCCAAGCTTCGGTCTCTGCACTTCTGTCATCTTCAAGCCATCTATATGGGTCTTTTACAGTTTCACCAAAATAGGTGTCTACTGTATCTACTTTTTTAGTTTCGGGGTAGGTAAGTTTTATTGTTTCTTTTTGCTTCATTTCTTCTTTACAAGACATTATGGTGATTAGGGAAAATAGACCAATAGCTAACTTTTTCATTTTTAGTTGAATTTTGATTTATTGACTTTAAAAATAAACAAAAAAGCGCTTGTAAGAGGTTTACAAACGCTTTTTAAGACTTTTTTAAAGTTGAAATATTATTTTTTGATGAATTTTTGTGCTTTTACACTTCCGTTAGCGTCTATTTTTAAAATGTAATTTCCGCTTTGTAATCTTGATACATCAATTTTGTTATCATAAATTTTTCCTTTGAATGCTTGTCTTCCAGAAATATCAAAAATTGAAAATTCTGCTTTATCAAGCTCATGGTTTTCAGTATTTAGATTTAAATAATGAGAGGTTGGATTAGGATATAAAATTAAGTCTGAAATTAAAAACTCATCAACACTTAGTTGGTTGGTTCCTTCTACGTAATTATGCGTTTGATTGATTGCAGGATTGAAAATAGTATCTACAATACCTGAAGGCCATTCAATAGTAATGCTGGTTATTGAAGTGTCTGTGCCTAAACCAAAATGAGCGTTTAAAGTATTCATGTACCTAAATCCGTCACCACTTCTTACATCACGAATTTGAGAACCCGATGGTGTTTCTACAGTTATTCTAGCTCCGATTCCGTTAATGTTACTTGCAGTACCAACAGTGTTAATTGTAATCCAGTTATTGGCTGTTGTATCATTCATAAAAATAGTACCGCCACTACTAAACCCATCAATAAACCCATCGTTATTTAAGTCTCCAAAAGAGCCAACAGGTAAGACGTTTTCATATAAAGTGAAGGTCATATCTCCATTTCCTATTAGTAAATTTCCGTTAGAAGCGATGTCTAAGTTTCCGTCGTTGTCAAAATCATAAGTCACATTTTCTATACCTGTTGAAGTCATCGTTAAAACTCCAGATGTTGAGGATACATCTGTAAAAGTTACATTGCCACTTCCGTCAATATCATTCCGCATTAATTTATGAGCGCCAGTACTAGCACCAACAAAAACATCCATATCACCATCGTTATCAAAATCTCCCCAAGCAGAAGACCATGTTTGCATTGGGTCTGAAAGCCCTATTGTTGATGCTACTTCTGTGTAAGATACAATTAAATTATCATTGACATCGTAATACGATTCGTTACGGTGCATTTGGTTGCGTCTTCTAGCTTCTTCACCACCACATTTAGCGATAAACATATCCGAGTCTCCATCATTATCATAGTCAACCCAAATTGATCCATAATGTCCACCAGAAGAGTAATCTCCTAAATTAAAAGGAGCGCCAGAAGTTGCGGTTTGGTAATATGTTAAGTTTCCGCTACCATCATTTAAATAATAAACTGTTGGTTGCACATCGTGGCACACAAAAGCATCTAAGTGACCATCCATATTGATATCTACAAAATTAGAACGCTGAGAAAACACATATTCTGAGCCGGAAATTTCTGTAAAACCAGTTCCAGTTCCGTCAGACCTCATAAAAGTTACTCCAGATCCGCCACCATAAACTAAATCTGTGTAGCCATCTGCGTTATAATCTGCTGCAGCAAGACTCCAACTTGGAGTAAAATCTGCAGAAGTAGTTGTAATATTTACGTTATCAAATCCGCCTGTTGTTAGTTGGTGACGAATATTAATATTTGTAGCATTTACCGCAACAATATCATCTAAAAAATCGCCATTCATATCGACTACAGCTCTGTTAGTTCCTGTAGTAGAAAGGCTTTGCTGAGTAAAAGTAACTGGTGCTGGTGGTGGTGGATTTACAACGGTTCCTTCAATAAGTTCCCAATCAAAACCACTATCATTCCATCTGTCATCAAAAGCGATGTAATATGTTGTACCACTAATAACATTAAAAGTAGCTACTGAAAGAAACCCAGAACCAGCGTCATCATCTCCGCCTTCACAAACTAAACTGCCACAAACACCAGAGTAGATGTGTACGCGTGTATCTAATCCTGAGTTTTGAGCTAAATCTGTAGTAATTGTTACTGTGTAATTGTCGTTTGGAATGTATCTGTACCACTCACCATTAGATGCACCACTTCCGTTGGCAGCACAGATGGGAGAAGGTATTTCTGTTCCATTAATACCAACGCCTGCAACTTCTGCAATTGTAAAAGTACCTGCAGTTGTAATTGCTGTATCAGCGTCTGCTTCTGCGCAAGAGTTTGAGTTAGTTTGTGCTAAGCTGTAATAGGAAAAAGCTAAGCATAAGATTAATAGTAGTTTTGTTTTCATAATTAAGAGTTAGTTTTAGTCGCAGGTTATTGTAAGAGAGTTAATCCAATCTTCAAGTAGTTGTACGCCTTCTTCGTGTACAAGTGTTCTTCCTAAAAGAGGCATTCTTTGATCTTCAAGGGTTGTACTAAGTCTAAAATGCATTACAGATCGTGCTACATTATTAGGAACAATAATATCTGTGTAGGGTGAAATTTCGGTATCAGGTGGAACACATGTGCCAAGACTAGATTCATCTACATAATCACCAAAAGCAAGTCTAATTGGTCTATAGTCACAGTGTTTGTTGTCAGAATGACAATGCGCACAATTAATATCTAAATAACCTCTCATTCTATCTTGAATTGGTAAACTTGTGTCTTCCCAATTGGCAATGGTATTTATTGAATTTGGTAGATTATCATTAAGGTATCCCATCTCTATCCATTTAGATAATTGGTTTTTATTACCATCTGAAAACAATAAACTTTTGTTGATATTTTGAGGTTTTAAAGCAATAGGAGTAGCGTTAACACCATCTTTATGACAAGTAAAACATTCTGCTTCTGATGGAATTCTGTAAGATGTAGATTTTACAACACCATTTTCCATAAAGTTAATATCTGTTGTACTTCCATTCATATCAAGGTAAGCTTCTGTTTGAGCGTCATTCCACACATATTCTGCAAATTTCCATCCTTCTGAAGTATTGTACATCAAGCGAGTTTCGATAATACGCGTAGTATTGTTTGGCTGAATAGTATCGTAATAAAAGTTTTTTATTAAAACAGTTCCGATAGGGAAATTTAGAGTTGAAAAGTCATTAACATAAGATGCAGAAACATTTTCTGGCATCCAAATAAACCTTTTTTTATGAGCATAATCTGTAAATAATGTATTGATGGGCTCGTAAGGAATCACTCCATAAGAAGGCGCTAAATCTTTTAGATTGCCCTCAAAAAATCTGTATTCTGATAATTGTTGAAAAGGAGCAGCATCAGGATTGAATACTACTGGAGATTCTGGTGTGTTATTATTTGGGACTTCAACGTATTCTTCTTTAGAAGAACATGAAATCAAAAAAGTAATAAGTATAAATGTAACGTAGCGTAATTGTTTTTTCATCTAAATAGTTGTCATTAATAGCTTTACAAGATATTAATTTTTTTAACACCTTGTAAAGCTAATTAGATGATTTTACGCTAATAGATTGAAAATAGTTTAAAGAAGGCTGTTTTCTATTAGGTATTCTGCAATTTGAATAGTGTTTGTTGCTGCACCTTTACGTAAGTTGTCTGCAACAATCCACATGTTTAAAGTGTTTGGTTGAGTTTCGTCGCGTCTTATACGTCCAACAAAAACTTCATCTTTATCATGCGCATAAATAGGCATTGGATAGGTGTTTGTTTCTGTATTGTCTTGAACGATAACACCAGGTGTTTCACTTAATAATTTACGAACTTCAGCTAAATCAAAATCGTTTTCAAACTCAACGTTAACAGACTCACTATGTCCACCAGCAGTTGGTATTCTTACTGCTGTTGCAGAAACAGAAAACGTACGATCGTCAAGTATTTTTTGAGGTTCGCGCGCTAGTTTCATTTCTTCTTTAGTGTAACCGTTAGCTTCAAAAACATCACAATGCGGTAATGCATTTTTGCCAATTGGATAAGGGTAAGCCATTTCACCATCAACACCAGCAATTTCGTTTTCTAATTGTCTAACCGCTTTTACCCCGGTACCAGAAACTGATTGGTAGGTTGAAACAACAACACGTTTCATTTTATATTTTTTATGAAGTGGTGCCAAGCACATCACTAACTGTATCGTTGAACAGTTCGGATTAGCTATAATTTTATCTTCTTTAGTCAATTGCGATGCGTTAATTTCAGGAACGACTAACTTTTTAGTTTCATCCATACGCCACGCAGAAGAGTTATCTACTACTGTTGTGCCAGCATCGGCAAATTTTGGAGCCCATTCTAAAGAAGTGCTTCCTCCAGCCGAAAATAATGCAATGTCAGGACGCATAGATACAGCAGTTTCTAAGCCAACAACTTTATAATCTTTGTCTTTGTAAGAGATTGTTTTTCCTACCGATTTTTCTGAAGCGACAGGTATTAATTCCGTTACCGGAAAGTTACGCTCTGCTAAGACTTTTAACATGACTTCGCCAACCATTCCTGTGGCTCCAACAACAGCTACTTTCATTTTGTTTGTAGTTTTAAAAATTTGGCAGTAAAATTAGAGTATTTATAGTATTTGAGAGCAAATAATTTCTTAAAAAAAGACATAAAAAAATCAGGAACTAGTAAATAATTCCTGATTTGATATAAAATGTTGTTTTAGATTACTTTTTTAAAGCGTCTCTAATCTCTTTTAATAAGTCAATTTCAGATGGTCCTGCAGGAGCTGCTGGCGCTTCTTCTTTTGGCTTTTTAGTTTTGTTGTAGGCTTTTACAATCATAAATAACACAAAACCAACAATAATTAAGTTAATAATAGAATTAACCCATTTACCATACATTATTGCATTTTCTGGTTTTGTTATTTCTCCATCAGCACTTACAACAGCTTCAGATAATACAATTTTTAAATCTGAAAAATCAACACCTCCAGTAAACGAACCAACAATTGGCATCATAATATCTGTTACAAATCCGTTTACCACCATACCTACTGCGCCAGCAAGTAATACGGCAACTGCTAAATCTATGACATTACCTGTCATGATAAAATTCTTAAATTCTTTAAGCATAATCTTAAATTTTTGTGTTAGTTAACTTTTAATTTGAGAATGAATTTAATTAAAAATTTAACAAATTAGGCTAATTACTTACAGAAAAAATCAGGTTTTATCGATGAATGACGCGTTTTATACGCTGAGAGATAGCTGTAATCAACTCGTAAGAAATGGATTGCACAGTTTCTGCTAAATCTTCGGCTGTATTATTAGCATCAAAAATAATAACTTCATCTCCTTCTTTACAGTCAATATTAGTCACATCTACCATAATCATATCCATACAAACATTACCTAAAATAGGTGCTTTTTGATTATGTATGGTAATGTAGCCTTTACCTTTTCCGTATTGTCTTTTTATACCATCTGCATGACCAATAGGTATGGTTGCAGTTATTGTATCTTGACTGGCAACAAAACCTCTGTTGTATCCTAAACTATCTCCTTTTTTAAGATGATGAATTTGAGAGATAATACTTTTTAAACTAGCAATTGGCTTGAGGTCTTTATTATATTTTGGGTCGTTACCAAATCCATAGAGTCCGATACCACTTCTTACCATGTCAAAATGAGCTTCGGGATAATTTAAAATTCCAGATGTATTGCACATGTGTAAAAAAGCTTCGTAACCCAAACCTGTATTAAAAGTTTTTGCAATGTTTTTAAAACTTTCAATTTGATTTAAAGTGAATTCTCTTTCATTTAAATCTTCACTTGCTGCTAAATGCGAAAATAGAGAACGTACCTTGATGCTTTTAGTTGAATGTAAATTGCTTAAAACAGTTTCAATATCTTGTTCTGAAAAACCAATGCGGTTTAATCCTGTATTAAATTTTATATGAACAGGATAGTTGGTTTGCTTGTGTTTTTCCGCGTAAGCGATAAACAAATCCAAAATACGCTTAGAGTACATGCTTGGCTCTAAACAACGTTCAATTATAGTATCAAAATTTACTGGTTGCGGATGTAGTACTAAAATGGGTTTTGTTACACCAGCATCGCGCAAAGCAACACCTTCGTAACTGTAGGCTACAGCAAAATAATCTACGTTTAAATCTTGTAAGTATTTGGCAATTTCTACAGCGTCACTACCATAAGCAAATGCTTTAACTACTGCTAAAAACTTGGTGTTTGCAGTGGTTTTTGATTTTAAAAACTCAAAATTTTGTTTTAGTGTTTTTAAATCTATTTCAAGAATGGTTTCTTGTGCCTTAACCATTTTTTGTTTCTGGTTTAGTGTCTAGTTGTTCGGCATCGTTTACCTTCATGTTTTTAATTTTTTCGCGCATGGTTGCTTTGTAATAAGCGGCGCGGCTTAAAGGTTCGTATTCTTCAGTTTCACCTAAAAGTACCAAGTTGTCGTTTTGAGATTTACGATAGCTGTATTGTGCTAAGTTGCCTGTTCTTGTACAAACGGCGTGTACTTTTGTAACATATTCTGCAGTAGCCATAAGGTTTGGCATTGGCCCAAAAGGGTTACCTTTAAAATCCATGTCTAAACCTGCTACAATAACACGTATGCCTTTATTGGCTAGATCGTTACAAACGCTTACAATTTCGTCATCAAAAAACTGTGCTTCATCAATACCAACCACATCACAATTATCTGCTAAAATTGGGATATTTGCAGCTGCTGGTACTGGTGTAGAACGAATGGAATTTGAGTCATGAGAGACTACTTGTTCTTCGTCATAACGTACGTCTATTGCTGGTTTAAAAATTTCAACTTTTTGTTTTGCAAATTGGGCACGTTTTAGTCTTCGAATTAGTTCTTCGGTTTTTCCGGAAAACATTGATCCACAGATGACTTCAATCCATCCAAATTGTTCTTTTTGATTTACTGTATTTTCAAGAAACATTTTGTAATTTTAACACTAGAATAAGAATGGTACTTGTTTTTCTATAAAGGTGGCTCAAATTTATTAAAAATCAAAAGGCTATCTTGTATTAAATTTTAAAAATTATAAAAAAGATAAATCATGAAGAAGAAATTAGAATCAGAATTAATAAGCATTGCGCATAGGATTCTAAAGTTAGGCGGAAAGGAAGATGTTAATAAAATGCATGCAGAAGTTGCTGCGCTTTATGAGAAATTAACGGTTTTAAAATTTGCTAATGAAAATTTTGAAGACGATATGCCAACTATTGGTAATGATTCTTCTTTTTTTGGTATGCTAGATACTGCGTTTAATAACAGAATAAGTGATAATATTGAAGTTGATGATAAAACTTACATCAATTTAGACGACACTGAAAATGAAGAAATCACCGAACCTTTAATGGAAAAAATTAAAGATATGGTGGCGCAAATGCCAGAAGAAACTCAAAAGGTTGATGATTTAATAGATGAGGTTATTCCTGAAAAAAAATATCATAAAAACGATTTTGATGAGATAACTGCTGGTTTTGATCAAATGCCAATTTTTGAGCCTGTTAGTAACCAAAATGGTACAGAAAAGAAAAGTCTTAACGACAGATTTAAATCGGGCTTAAACATAGGTTTAAATGACAAACTGGCTTTTATAAAACACCTTTTTGATGGTAGTGCAGAAGATTACAACCGTGTACTATCTCAATTAAATACAACGTCAGACCTTACAGAAGCAACACACTTAATACGTAATGTTGTAAAACCTGATTACAACAATTGGGAAGGCAAAGAAGATTATGAAGCTAGATTTATGGAAATTATTGAAGCTAGATTTGAATAAATGAGCAAACTCTACATTGTACCTACACCAATAGGAAATTTAAAGGACATCACTTTTAGAGCGATTGAAGTTTTAAAAGAATCTGATATAATTTTAGCCGAAGACACACGCACTTCAGGTAAATTATTAAAGCATTTTGAAATTAATACTCCAATGCAAAGTCACCATATGCATAACGAGCATAAAACGGTTGAAAGTTTGGTGCAAAAATTAAAAGCAGGTACAACCATTGCCTTGATTAGTGATGCAGGTACACCAGCAATTTCTGACCCAGGATTTTTACTAACTAGAGCATGTATAGAACATAATATTGAAGTAGAATGTCTTCCTGGCGCAACAGCATTTGTCCCAGCGTTAGTCAATAGTGGTTTGCCAAACGACAAGTTTGTTTTTGAAGGTTTTTTACCCGTTAAAAAAGGAAGACAAACCCGACTTTTACTTTTAGCTGAAGAAACTAGAACCATTATATTTTATGAAAGTCCGCATAAACTAATAAAAACATTAACCAATTTTTGCGAGTATTTTGGTGAAGACAGACCAGTTTCAGTCTCTAGAGAACTTACCAAATTGTATGAAGAAACCATACGCGGTACAGCCAAAGAGGTTTTAGAATACTACACCAATAAACCACCAAAAGGCGAAATTGTTATTTGTGTTGGTGGGAAGAAGTAATTATCACCTTAAAAACCCATTTTCCTTCTTTAACTTTTGTTCTTGTAAAGATTGAACAATCCCATAAATCAAAAAGCTAATAATTACTATTTTCCATAAAATTCCTCTTAACAAAAATTCAGGGTTGTTTATGTATAGAATTGTATAATAACCTAAAATTAATCCTAAAGCAAGAGTGATAAATAATAGAGGTTTTTTAGTAGAAAAGTACCCAAAAACAACTAAAAGAAGACCTAATATTACATAGAACATGGTGTTTTCAAAACCATAATTTTTACTGTAAGAGATATACGCGTTTAATAATTGAAAAGCTCCAACAAGATAAAGAATCCGACTAACTTTTCCTTGATGTTCCTTAGCACTACTAATCTTAGATTTATTAGAGATTTGCCTTCCTATGAAAATAGATTTTTCTTTTTCAGTTCCACTTAAAGGAAACTTACAATTTGTGCATTCAAATTCTATTTGAGATATTTCTTCTTTGCAGTTAGGACAATAATTTTCGTTCATTTTTTAGCTTTAATTTATTATTTTATTGATGCTTTCCAACCTCAAAACCATGTTTTCCTAAATACTGGTTTCCACTATCAATAGCATCATGTTCTAAGGTTGTTGCCATGCTATCATTCCAACGGTTTAAATAACCAAAAAGGCTAATTACGCCAAGCATTTCTACAATTTCACCTTCATTCCAATGTTTGTATAATTCGGTTTTAATAGTTTCATCAACCGCATTTGGAATTTGACTTGCCGCTAAACTAAAATCTAACGCAGCACGTTCGGCAGCACTAAACGCAGGATGCATTTTATAATCCCAAATATGATCTAATTGTTCTTGTTCTGCGCCATAACGTTCGGCAGCTCTAATAGCATGCGCTTGACAATATCTACAACCTGTAGCGTTACTGCTAACCCAAGCAATCATGCGCTTTAAAGCAGAAGTCACTTTACCTTCATTAGCCATAACCGCTTTATTTAAATTTATAAACGCCTTACTTATTGCAGGTCTGTGTTGCATGGTTAAAACCGAGTTTGGACAAAAGCCAAGTGTCTCATTAAAAAAGTCGGCAAGTTCTTTAGTTTCTAAATCGTGGTTGGCAGGTAAAGGGTTTACTAAAGGCATGGGTTTTCTGGTTTTTATGATGTATTTTTGATACATTCAATAAACAAAAAATTTCTGAAAGATGACACATAAAATCACCACAACATGGAAAGGCGGAATGGTATTCGACTCTGATAACCCAAGTAATCATCATGTTTTAATGGACACTATTGTTGAAGGGAAAGAACGCCAAGGACTATCACCAAAAGCAATGATGTTATCCTCTTTAGCTGGTTGTTCTGGCTTAGACGTTGTTTCAATTTTAGAAAAAATGAAAGTTGAAGTTGACGATTTTAAAATGGAAGTTGAAGGCGAGCTTACCGAAGAACATCCAAAATATTACAAAACTGTTTGGGTAACCTATCACTTTACAGGAACCGATTTAAATGAAGAAAAAATTAATCGAGCAGTACAATTGTCTGTCGAAAAATATTGCGGCGTTATGGAAATGTTTAGACAATTTGCCGATGTTGAGATTGACATTAAATTTCATAACAAATAAACTTTTCACTTTAAAACTTTCAACTTTTTAACTAGTATATGCGCTGGACATTAAAGCCAAAACCAAACCCAGAAATTGTCAAACAACTGCAACAATCTTTAAATGTAGATGAAGCAATTGCAACGCTTTTAGTACAACGTGGTATAGAAACTTTTGAAGACGCTAAACACTTTTTTAGACCTAGTTTAGAGCATCTTCACAACCCATATTTAATGAAAGATATGGACAAAGCGGTGGCTAGAATTTTGCAAGCAATTGAAGACGGAGAAAATATATTGGTATATGGCGATTATGATGTAGACGGAACAACTTCGGTAGCGTTAATGTCTTCCTATTTAAAGACCAAAACTGCAAACGTAGCAACTTATATTCCTGATAGATATGATGAAGGTTATGGCGTCTCTTACAAAGGAATTGACTTTGCAGACGATAATGATTTCAGTTTAATCGTTGCACTAGATTGTGGTATCAAAGCAATAGATAAAATTGAATATGCTAAAGAAAAAGGTATCGATTTTATTATTTGCGATCACCATAGACCAGGTAAAGAAGTACCAAATGCTGTAGCGGTTTTAGATCCAAAACAAGAAGATTGTACCTATCCATATAAAGAACTTTGTGGTTGTGGCGTAGGTTTTAAATTAATACAAGCTTTAGCTGAAAAAGTTGACCAAACTTTAGACGATTTAATCCCTTATTTAGACCTTGTAGCCACAGCAATTGGTGCAGATATTGTCCCGATTACAGGCGAAAACAGAGTGTTAGCTTACTTTGGTTTACAGGTTATAAATGCGCAACCTCGTGCAGGTTTTAAAGCTATTATTAATCAGATAAAAAAGGATTCATTAACCATTACCGACGTAGTTTTTATCATCGCGCCACGTATTAATGCTGCTGGTAGAATGAAACATGGGCAATACGCTGTAGATCTTTTAACCGAAAACGATTTGCAAACTGCCATACAATATGCTGAAGAAATAGAAGCATTTAATACCGATAGAAGAGAAGCCGACCAAAGTATAACCCAAGAAGCATTAGAATTAATAAAAGCGGATGATGAAGAAAACCGTTTAACAACCGTAGTGTATCAAGACCATTGGCATAAAGGTGTGATTGGTATTGTGGCATCTCGTTTAATCGAAACCTACTACAGACCAACCTTAGTATTTACAAAAAGTGGCGATAAGTTAGCCGCATCTGCTAGATCGGTTTCAGGGTTTGATGTGTATAACGCATTACAAGGTTGCGCAGAGCATATCGAGCAATTTGGTGGTCATAAATACGCAGCAGGATTAACCCTTAAAGAAGAAAACTACGAAGCGTTTAAACAAGCTTTTGAAGATGAGGTTTCTAAAACCATAGATAAGAACCTATTAACACCAGAAATAAAAGTAGATATGCAAATTGATTTAGCTGAAATTGATGATAAATTTTGGAGAATTATCCGCCAATTTGCACCATTTGGACCAGGAAATATGACACCAATTTTTATGACCGATAACCTAAAAGATACAGGTTATGGTAAATGTGTTGGCGAAGATAAAACGCACTTAAGATTTACAGCAACACAATCAGGTAAACAATTTGTATGCATCGGTTTTAATTTAGGCGAAAAGCTTGATCTTATTAAAGACAAACAACCGTTTAGTGCTGTATATTCTGTAGACGAAAACCATTGGCAAGGTAACGTGTCATTGCAACTTAAAATTAGAGATATAAAAGGATAGCATGCAAAAAAACGATCCGTACGCAGCACTTCGTATTAAAGAATTCAACATCTTTTTATTGTTAAGATTTGCCTTAGTTTTTGGTTGGTCTATGCAATTTATTGTGATAGAATGGGAAGTATATTCTTTAACTAAAGATCCGTTATACTTAGGTCTTATTGGGCTTATGGAGATTATTCCAGCTTTTACTATGGCGCTTTTTGCAGGACATATTGTAGACCAAAAAGAAAAACGAAACTTGCTAGCTATTTGTATTGCAGCATTTTCATTAATTAGTTTAGGTTTATTTTTATTGACTTGGGATAAAGTGGTTGGCGATTGGAAAACTCAAAACATTTTATACTGCATTTATGCTTTGGTATTTTTTGGCGGATTTCTTCGCTCGTTTTTTGGACCAACCATCTTTTCATTAATTGCGCTTATTGTACCCAAAAAAATCTACCCAAATGCAGCAACATGGAGTAGCAGTACATGGAAAGCAGCTACCGTAACCGGAGCATTATTTGCAGGTTTTTCAATAGATTGGATAGGCGTTGACAAAACACTTTGTATTGTTTTTGCTCTAGTAACTTTTGCGTTATTTATAACTTTCAGAATTAAAAAGAAACCCATTTTAAATCCAAATATTGGTGAGTCTGTTGGAAAAAGTTTAAAAGTTGGTTTAGAGTTTGTCTTTAGTAACAAAGCCATTTTAGGCGCACTAACTTTAGATATGATTGCAGTCTTATTTGGTGGTACTGTAGCACTTTTATCGGTATTTGCGCAAGATATTTTAGAAGTCGGTTCTAAAGGATTTGGTGTGCTTAATGCTTCTATTTCTATCGGAAGTATTTTAACCATGTTTATTACTACTTACTTACCAGTTAATAAAGATGCTGGTAAAAAATTACTAATTTCAATCTTTGGTTTTGGTATTTGTATTATTGTATTTGGACTCTCAAAATTGTTTTGGTTAAGTGTGTTAGCGTTATTCTTTTCTGGAGTTACTGATGGTGTTTCTATGGTGATACGACAAACCATTTTACAATTAAAAACGCCAGATCATATGCGCGGTCGTGTAGCTTCTGTTAATAGTATGTTTGTTGGATCGTCTAACGAGCTTGGCGCTTTTGAAAGTGGATTAGCAGCAAAGATAATGGGTCCATCAATAGCTGTAGTTTTTGGTGGAATAATGACCTTAGTAACCGTTGTTGGGATAGGTGCAAAAAACAAAACCCTTAGAGAGTTAGACTTAACCAAAGATATTGAAGCTCACGATAAAGAAGAAGCGTAAATCTTGTATCTTTGAACTTTAAAGTTTAATCTTTTTTAAAATGAAAAAGCTACTCATCGTTTTAATAATGGTCATTTTATTGATTTTTGCCTATAATCAATATAAAGAATACCAACGTTTTCATCCTGAAAATTACAATTATAAAACCAATCAAAATATTGATTTAGAATATTATAACCAAGATGTAGTTTATAATTATTTTGAAGCTGTACAATCTTTAAATGGCTTTGCTGCAATGCAATGGAGCACTAACGAAATTGATGTAAAGTCTCCAGAAAACGATGATGAAGCAACGCAATATATAGTTGAAGAGTACCACAAAAAACTAGCGAAAGTGAAGTATTATGAAGCTAAGCTGGAAGCTTCAAAACAGCTAAAAAATGAAGGTTTTACTAATGCTCAAATTAAAGCAAAACTAGAAGGAAATACAGCGCCTAAAAATTCAGAAGTTGCAGGATTTAACGCTAAAATAAAAAGTATGTTTAATCCTTCGTCAAAAATTAGATTAGGAGAAAAAAGTGCTTTTATTTATGAAATTCAGAAGTTGTTAGTTAAAAAAGGCTATGATATTCCTGTTGATGGCGTTTATAAAAATATTACACAGGATGCGATTTATAAATTTGAAGAAAAAAACAAACTATTCCCTGATGGTAATTTAGATGTACTGACCTTAGATGCGTTGTTGGATTAGTTTTTAAACTCTTTTAATTCAAGTTTTTCTCCATCAAAAACACCGTAAGTATAATATTGTATCCAATCACCAAGGTTGATGTATTTAGAGTTTTCGGTCAGATCAATATTTAAAGGCAAATGTCTATGTCCAAACACAAAATAGTCTCGGTGTTTGTCTTCAAGTTTTCTTTTGCAATACTGTACTAGCCATTCATTGTCTTCACCTAAAAATTTTGCATCATCATCTCCAGAAATAAGTTTATTTTTTACTGATAAGTAATTACCCAAACGCATTGCAAAATCAGGATGCAACAATCTTTGAAATAACCATTTTGAAATAGGATTAGTAAACAACTTTTTCATGCGTTTATACCCTTTATCACCAGGTCCTAATCCGTCGCCATGACCTATAAAAAAAGTTTTATCATTAAAAGTAAATTCTTGTGGTTTATGGTAAACAGGTATATTTAATTCTTCTTCAAAATAACCATTCATCCATAAATCATGATTACCAACAAAGAAGTAAATTGGTATATCAGAATCTGTTATTTCGGCTAATTTACCTAATGTTCTTGTAAATCCTTTTGGGACAACATTGCGGTATTCCATCCAAAAATCAAACAAATCACCTAATAAAAAAATAGCTGCTGCATCTTGTTTTACTTCATCTAACCAAGCCACAAATTTTTTCTCTCGTGGTAAAGATTCAGCTTTTGTTGGTGCGCCAAGATGGTTGTCTGATGCAAAGTATATTTTCTTTCCGTTAGGAACTTGTATGTTTATGGGTTTATTCATTATCGCTTGCATACCATTGCGCGTAGCTGGTAGCAGTTTCTGATAGTTTAAGTGAATGTAATTTTATGTTATCCGGTAATCTGTTTTTAATTTTTTCGGCAAAATCAATAACCATCATTTCGCTAGTTGGTTGATAATTTACCAAAAGCACGTTGTGACCTCTATCTTCAAGCTCTTTAGCTAGCTCTATATGTGGTGTGTTTTTATTAAAAACAGTTGCGTGATCAAAAACGTCTACAATTTCTTCTTTTACAATTTTTTTAAGGTCTCCAAAATCGATTACCATTCCAAATTTCACATTAGAAGTATCAGATATTGGCTGCCCAATTACAGTAACATCTAATCTGTAACTGTGACCGTGTACGTTTTTACATTTTCCATCGTAGCCATAAAGCGCGTGACCAGTCTCAAAAGAGAATTGTTTTGTTATTCTGATGTTAGCCATACATAAATTTTATGCTACAAAGATATTGATTTTGTAAAACCAATTAGTTTTTAGTTTACATTTGCGCACTTTTTTTAAAATAATTGGCTAATGAGTCAGCTTTTTGAAGCTTTAGATTTTGTTGAAAATCCTCTATATGAAAGGATTATAGACGATGTAGCTAAACAAAAATTTAGTGTTATTGATGACTTTTTTGATGCAAACGAAGTGGAAGTTTTAAGAGCTTCTTTACTTGAAAAATACGAAGAAGACGCATTTAAAAAAGCTGCAATAGGCAATAAGTTTGATGAGGTTATTGTAAAATCTATTAGAGGTGATGTGATTTTATGGATAGACGAAACCAAATCTAACCCTGCAGAAAATTTATTTTTCAATAAAATAAATGACTTAGTAAATTACTTAAACAGAACCTGTTTTTTAGGTATTTTACATAAAGAGTTTCATTATGCCATTTACCCTAAAGGCACATTTTACAAGCGTCATTTAGATACATTTAAAAATGACGATAGACGAAAATTATCTTTTGTATGTTATTTAAATCACGAAGATTGGCAACCAGAAAATGGAGGCGAATTGGTGTTATACTTAGATGAAACCAAGCCAGAAAACGATAAAATAATTTATCCTTTACCGGGAAGAGTTGTCATTTTTGAAAGCCAAATTATAGAGCACGAAGTTAAGCCTGTTGACACAAAGCGTTTAAGTATTACAGGTTGGCTTAAAACACGTTAGTAGCGTCTGCGTTTGTTGTAAAAATAAACGATGATAAGTACGATAGCTAGTAGTAAAAATATTCTATTCATGACTAATTGTTGTTTCTGTTTCTGTTGTATCTGTAAAGAAAATATGCTAATAAAACTAACACGATTAGCGGTAAGAAAGATCCAATAAAAATGCCTATTTCATATTGATTATCTGGCGCATCCTTCATCTTTTGTTCTATGTCTACTTGTTGTAATAAACTTAAAAGCATATTCTAAACTAATTAATACTGTAAAGTTAGTTGTTTTGTTTTAGCGGTAAAAATTGTTTTCTAAAAATTATGATTAAAGGTAAACCACGAGCAATAATCCAAAAGGTTAGCGCAATGAATATACCGTATAATTTTAAGTCAAAATAATCTACGATTAAAAGCACAGGGATAAACACTAAAAATGTTGAAAGAAGAAGAACATTGCGTAAATCTTCCATTTTGCCTAAGCCTTTAAAAATACCATCAAAAATAAACGCTAAAGCACACAATGGTTGCATGGCTAAAACTATCCAAAACACATTATAAAATTGATTTAAAACGTTGTTTTCATCAGTAAAAATTTCACCGATAGGGTAGTATAAAATTCCGCCAATTATTGCAACGCTTATACCAAGATAAATACCATATTTAATTAACCGATTGCTAAGTTTTATAAGCTGATCGTAATTTTTTTGACCAAATAACTTTCCTGATAAAATATTACCTGCACTAGCATAGCCGTCAATAATAAAAGCGCCTAAAAACCATAAGTTAATTGCAATGGTGTAAGCAGCAATGTAGCTTTTACCATAACCTGTTGCATATTTTGTGGCAAAATAAAGCGTAATATTTAAAGCTAAAGTGCGTATAAACAGATTTAAAATCATGAATGCAAAATTTTTAATCTGCGGATTTAAAGGAAAACTAAATCTTAACGGAATACTTGTTTTTGTAAGCAGTAAATATGCCGAAAATAAAGCCATAAACACTTGAGCAATTAAACTAGCATAAGCTGCACCTTTAATATGTTGACCAGCAATTATACCATCTATTCCATATACCAAAACAAAGTCTAAAACTACGTTTAATGCAGCTCCAGAAATAGCAATAATCATAGGGTAATAGGTGTTTTGTAAACCTCTAAATGTTCCAAAAACAGCAATTACAAAAAGCGTAAACGGAAAACCTAATACACGTATTCTGTAATACTCTACACTGTAATCTAAAATTAAATTTTCTGCATTGTAAAGTTTAAAAATTGGTGCCGCTAAAGGATAAGTTATAGCAATAACAAAAATGCTTAAAGATGTAATCAAAAAAATAGCTTGTGCTGGTAATTGTCTTACTTGGTCTAAAGCATCTGCGCCAAGATGCTGAGAAATAATTGAAGAAATAGCACTACGCGTTTGTCCTAAAACCCAAATAAGCATAGAGATAAACGTAGTTACAATACCAATAGCAGCCAAAGATTCGGTAGCATTTAAGTCTACATTACCAACTACAGCAGCATCTGTTAATGATAAAATAGGCTCTGATATTCCAGAAATTAATGCAGGAATTGCTAACTTGTTAATGTGTTTTATGCTAATATTAGTTTTCACTTCAAGTAAAAATTATTGTCAAAGGTCGTAAAACTTTATTTAAATTGAAGTGAATAAAAAATCTGTACTTTTGTAAACTAAAACTCTTAAAATATGAAATCTATTTTAGTACCTGTTGGTTCATCAAAAAATGCTCAAAGTCATTTGCAATATGCAGTAGATTTTGCTCAAGCTTTTGGCGCAAAATTGTATGTAGTACAAGTTTACAACGTCTATACAAAAGCTGGTACAATGACTAAAGTAGATCATATTTTAGAAAGAGAAAGCATGGAGTTTTTACAAAATCATGTATCTAAAGTGAATACAAAAAACGTTGAAGTTGTTATTAAAACTTTTAAAGGAAAATTAATTGACACTATTGAATTAGTTTGTAAGTCTTTAGATATCGATTTAATTTTATTAGAGCCAAGAACCAATTCTATTAAAGATGAAGTTTACTTAGGGAAAACCTCTGGAAAAATAATCAAGCAAACCAATATACCAGCTTTAATTGTACCTGAAGGTTATAAATACAGACCAATCATTTATATTTTAATGGCTTTAAAATCTGCTACTATCAAAAAAGAAGGCGTTTTAAAACCATTACAAGATATTAAAGCACAATATAAATCTATTGTAAATCTACTTTTAGTAAAAACACCTTTTTATAACGAAGGAGATTTTGATGTAAATGAAGAACTGAGTAACATGATTACAAAAACTACAAAATCTGAAAACGCTACAACGTTTCAAGGTGTGTTAGAGCATTACAAAGATAATGATCCAGATTTGTTATGTGTAGTTAGACGCAAGCGTGGTTTCTTCACAAAATTATGGGAGAAAAATTTAATTTTAAAGAAAGATTTTCACGCATCTACATTACCTGTTTTAGTACTTAGTGGCTTGAAATAAATTAAAATGAATATACGGTTAATACAGGGTGATCTCAGTAGGATTATTCACACGTGACTTTTTATCGAGTTTATTTCATCTTAAACCATTTTTTTCTGTCTTTCAACGTTTTATAGGTTTCTTTATAAAACCTACGAAGCCCCATTTTCGTAAGTAATTTAAACTTAACCTAGTATGAAAAATCTTACCTGGCTATTTTTAGCTTTGTTTTGTGTAGCAACTTTTGCTCATGATAAAATTACTTTCAATCCAAAAACATCAAAAGGAAAATTACATGAATACTCAAGTTATATAAATGTAAAAGACAAAAAATTATCTATTAATGATATAATAGCGTCAAAAAATCTTCATTTTGACCCTATAAAGTCTGATAATCTTAGTTTAGGGTTTACATCTTCTAATTATTGGGTTTCTTTTAGTTTAGAAAATTCGACATCAAATAATAATACTTATTACCTTGAAACTGCACGACCAGTAACAGATTTGGCTAACTTGTATGTAGTTACAAAAGATAGTATAATAAAATACCAAAGTGGAGATCAAATACCTTTTAATCAAAGACAAGTAGCGCATAGATCTACTGTTTTTAAACTTCAATTAGAACCAAATACAGTTAAGGATTTTTATTTAGAATTAAGTAGTGATGGAGAGACAATTAATATTCCTCTAAATCTTTACACCGAGACAGAGTTTTTAATTGCTAACTACAAGCAGCAATTGTTTTTAGGTTTGTTTTACGGTATTTTGTTTCTAGCCGGTATTGTATACTTGTTTTTTTACAGTAGCTTATCCAATAAAACCTTTTTGTACTACAGCTGTTACGTATTATCTATAGCACTTATGCAAGGTGCATTAGATGGGCTAATTTACCAATATATTTTTACAGAAGCTGGTTACTTTAATAGTAAAGCGGTTTTAATTACAGCTTTACTTTCTAATCTTTTTCTTTTAAAATATTGTGAGCATTTTTTAAATATTGAAAAACATTTAAAAGTCATAAAAAAGATTTTTAACGGTATTTATATTGCTATTGCTGTACTTTTTGTAATGACTTTGGTTTCTCCTATTACGATGGAGTTTGTTTATCCAATTAGTAACCTTAACGGATTAATAAGTTTGATTTTAATCTTGGTAGCTGTGTTTAGTTTAAAATTAAAAAAGGTGAAAATAGATCCATTCTTTTCGGTTGGTATTTTCTTTTTAGTCATAGGTCTTTTAGGTTTCGTAATGAATAATTTAAGCTTATTACCTAACAATTTTTATACTTTAAATAGTGCGAAATTTGGATCTGGTTTAGAGGTTATTTTCTTATCACTTTCTATGACAAATTTGATCAAAAAATTAAGAAAAGAAAAAGAAGCTTCACAAGAAGTAGCCTTAACTAGAACAAAAGAAATAAGTGAACTAAAATCTTACTTTATGTCTAACATGAGTCATGAGCTTAGAACACCTATTAATGCTATTTTAGGTATAGTTCAATCCAGTATAGATGATAAAAACAGTGATATTAAAGAGCAATACCAAACCATTAAAAATGCCTCTTTAAGCTTGTTAAGCAACGTAAATGATATTTTAGATTTTGAAAAGATAGAATCCAATCAACTTAGATTAAATACAAACCAGTTTAACCCAAAAACATTAATCACAGATATAAGTGATAATTGGAGAGTAGAAGCCAATAAAAAAGGATTAAACTATGTGTTTGATATTGATACCGAAATACCAGAAATGGTAGAAGGTGATGCAGAGCGATTTATTCAAATTATTAATAACGTTTTAAGTAATGCAGTAAAATTCACCTTAGATGGAGAAGTGGTTTTTAAGCTAAAATGCTCTTGTCAACCAAATGGGTTTAATCGTTTCTCAATACAAATATCAGATACGGGAATTGGTATGACTAATGAAGTGCAACAAAACGTTTTTGACAGTTTTAATCAAATGCGAAACAACCATAAAAGACAATTTGGAGGTATAGGCTTAGGACTAAACATAGTTAAGAATTTAGTCACCTTATTTGAAGGCACAATTTATATTGAAAGTGAAATAAATAATGGAACAAGTGTTTATATTGATATTCCTTTAAAAGTAATTGAAGCACAAGCTGAAATTGAAACCCAAACAGAAGAAAATCAAGAAAAAGACATACAAATATTAGTTGTAGAAGACAATCGTTTAAACCAAATGGTAATGAAAAAGCTACTTAGTGCTAACTTAAGGTTTAACTACACGATTGTAGAAAATGGTCAAGAGGCTTTAAACGAATTAAACACTAAAGCATACGATTTAGTCTTAATGGATTTACAAATGCCAATAATGGATGGTTATGAGGCAACAAAAGCAATTAGAGAAGGAAAAATTAACGCTTTTAATAAAGACATTGCCATAATTGCAGTAACAGCAGATGCTATGCCTAAAACTAAAGATCGTGTTTTAGAGATAGGAATGAATGACTATATGACCAAACCTATTGACAAAAACGAGTTATTTAATAAAATAAATCACTTTAGCCAAAAACCAGAATTAAGAATAGCTTAGCGCTTTATAAAATCTACGGTTTTATTAACCACTTTTTCTAGGTTAGAAGGCATTTTTCTTTCCGTCCAAGGATGTTTAGCATCAAAAACATGATTACTGTTTTCAATTGTAAACAGTTCGCTTTTTGGGTTCCATTGGTGTAGATTTAATGCTTCTTGATATAAAACTGAAGGATCTTCTTTTGCGTGAATTATTAAATGAGGCACGTTTATATTTTTCTCAGCGTTTTCAATATTTAAACGCTGTTCATTAGCTTTAAAATCTAAATAAAACTGAAAGTTGTGAGGCATTTTTTGTTTTGTTCTTCCGTTTAAAACATATTTAACACCATCTTTTTTCCATTGCTCTAAATCGCCAGTAGTAGATGTTCTTTTTCCAAAACTACTTACACTTGCCCAAGTTATAAGCTTTTTGATACGTTGATCTTCTTTAGTTTTTAAAATTGAAATTCCGCCACCACGAGAATGACCAATTACAGAAATATCATTGGCGTCGATTTGATTTGAAAATTCATTTTTTTTAGATATTAAAAAGGAAATCATAGCATCTAAATCTTCAAGTTCTTTAGAATAATTATTTTCTGCGAAAGCGTTTAAATCTGGAAAATCTATAGGCTGTTCCACCGTTCCTCCATTATGAGAAAAATTAAATTTCACATAAAACAAATTAGCTTTCATGAATGCTTCTGCAACCAAATCCCATGCGCCCCAATCTTTAAAACCTTTGTATCCATGACAAAAAATAACCAATGGTTTTTTGTTGTTATCATTGTTAAAAAAGGCGTCCCAAACAATTGGTTTGTTATTTTCTCTTATTAAAACTAAATTTTTATAGATCATTTTTTAGACTTCTTTTTCGGTAAATGGTATGTTTGGATTACAGATTTCTGTGATTAATTTTTTTAGCTCAATTTCAAAACTTGTTAAAGTGTCTTCGGTAATATTTGTATCTTTTTTTCCTCTGCTACTTTCTCTTTTTGCAAATTTTATAAATCCTCCACTTAAATTTTTAAATGAAATAATCCCAGCTTCCACAGGAAATTTTAGTGCTGTTTTTTTAGACAGCATATAGGCATACATCAACACCTGAAAAGACTTGCTGTATTTTTTATAGTCTGTTGGTAATTCTTCCCAATTTACTACTGTTACGTTGGTTTGTTCTACCTTACCTGTTTTATAATCTATAATTCTAGTTACACCATTGCAAAGGTCTATTCTGTCAACAGTTCCTTTTAAATGAATGTCAATATTCAAACCTTCAATGGTGATTTTTACATTTTCAATTTTTTCTTCTAAAGCTATAATTTTTATCTCGTTACCAGATTTTATTGCATCAATTTCAAAGTTTAAAAAATTTAAAACATAGCGTTTGGCAATTTCAAAAACAATTAGGTTTTTCCCTTTGGTTATATCGCCTTCTTTGTATTCGTCTTTAAAAAATTTAGTGATGTATTTTTCAATTTTTGGGATAAGATTTTTAATGTCATCTACAGTTAATATTCTTCCCATTAATGGTAAATACAGTGCTTCTAATGTGTTATGGACAACAGTACCTAATGTGTTTGCTGCAACATTTTCTTCGGCTTCTTCAACATCTTTTACACCTAGTATTTTTTGATTGTAGAAATCTATTGGATTGCGAATGTAGCTGGTTAAAGATGAAGGTGAAAATCCGCTATATGCTAACCTTTTTATCTGACTTATCAATGCTTCAGATTTTTCAACTTCTAAGAGTTGAGGTTGGTAATTTGGAACTTCAGGTGAAATTATTTGATGATTAATTTTATGAATACCTTCAAGCTCAAGCTGACTTATAAATCTACTTTTTTCTCCGCCTAATAATGTGTCTATTTCGGTATTATATAAAATATAAACATTTTTAGCACGCTGTAATAAGTGGTAAAAATGATAGGTGTAAACGGCGTCTTTTTCTTTATACGTTGGAAGGTTTTTTTCAATTTTTACATCAAACGGAATAAATGAATTATTGGTTTTTCCTGATGGTAAAACACCTTCGTTAACATTAGTTATAATTACGGTTTCAAAATCTAAAACTCTAGATTCTAACATTCCCATAATTTGTAACCCTTGTAACGGTTCTCCTTGAAAATCTAAAGTTTCACTACTTAAAAGTTCTTTGTAAATATTATATAAGCTTCTAATATTATTAAGTGTGTTGTACTTTTTATTTAATCTATCAATTTCATTAAATAAGACATTAAATCGATATAAATACTCTAAACTAAGTTGGTTAGATTTTCTATCTTCAATAAGTCGCTCTTTAATTGTTTGTATAAGCTTAAAGCAGTTATCTATAGCTGTGGTTGGGTTATTTTTCCAATTGCTAAAAAGAAGATTAATGATATGATTATCTTTCTGATTAGATATGGATAAAAGCTTTTCTCTATTTAAAAAGATAATATTATTTGTGTTTATAGTCTCGATTATTTTTTGAGAATAACCTTCTGAGAAAACAGCACTTAAATATTGATCTTTTAATATATCTATTACGTCTTTATGGTAGTAATTGTCTGTGTTATTTATTTGAATGTTGAAAATTTTTTCGAATAAAGCCGCTAATGGAATTGAACGCAAAGGAAATCCCATGGTTACATTTATTGCGTTTATGCTTTTTGGAATAGAATTTAATATGGGAAGCAAAAGGTTTTCATCTCCTAAAACTACAGCCGTTTTTTTTATGTCATTTTCAGGTAAATCGTCTAGAATATTCCCTATGGTTTTTGCTTGTCCAATAGCTTTTGGAACACCGTAAATATTAATATTTTTTTTAGTTGAATAGTTGCTTTCAATCCAATTAAAGGTGTTTTTTTGAAAAAATTTCCAGTTTTCTTTGTGATTTCTAGTGAATAATCCAGCATCATGAAATGGGCTGTCTATAAACGTTTTGTCAATATCCCAATATATAGAAGCTAGTTCGTTTTGTAATAATTCTTGGATGATTGTTTCTTCCGCTGTATTTAAGGCGTTAAACCCTAAAAAAACATGCTTTTTGGGATTGTTTTCTATATAACTTTCAATGTTTTCTACAGCTTCTCTATATATTAAACCTTGATAGCCTTTTCTTTGATGCATTAGCCTTTTATAGAAGTCTTGATAAAACGGATAAAGTTTGTTCCAAAATTTTAGGTAATTGCTAACAACTTCGGTTGGGTTTGAATCTAATGACCAATGATCTAAATCTTTGATTGCAGTTAGGTATTCAAATATATTTTTTTGTGGAATGAGGTACCTATCAATTTCATTAAAATCTTGAAGCAATATTTGTCCCCATTTAGAAAATGACTCAAATGGCTCTTGTTCTTCTTTTGGTGTTAATTCTGTGTAAGTATTATAGAGTTCAAAAAGTAATTCTGTATTAGTTATAGACTTTAGCTGGGATAATTCTTCAACAAAAGATTCTATACTAATAATTATTGGAGAAAATGTTGTTTTATTTATAATACTACTGAGTTCTTTTCTTAAAAAAACTCCTGCTCTTCTACTAGGTAGTACAAAAGTTATATCACTAAAATTTACATTTTGTATTTGTAAATCAAGAAGTACTTTGGTTATAAAACTTATCATTTTATAAAAATAAAAAACGCTTCGGTTATCCGAAGCGTTTTCTTATAAAATATATTGTTGATTTTAAAACTTAGTCTTTTTTAAGTTTTACTTCAACACGTCTGTTGTTTCTTCTACCAGCAGCAGTTGCGTTAGTATCGATTGGGTAATCTTCACCAAATCCAAAAGCTCTTAATCTTTCAGTGTCAATTCCGTTTTCAATTAAGTAAGCCATAACAGCGTTAGCTCTAGCATCAGATAACTTTTGGTTTAAAGTTTTGCTACCTACGCTATCAGTGTGACCTTCAATTGTAAAGTTAGAATCTGGGTACTCTTTTAAGATTGCAGTAATAGATTGTAATACAGAGTAAGATTGTTGCTTAAAGCTAGCTTTACCTGAATCAAATAAGATAGTTTTAGCATAGCTGTTTAATTGCTCCATAACTTCTTGAGTTGGCTCAACTATTTCTGGGCAACCATCGTTAGCAACAGTACCTGCTTCGTTAGGACATTTGTCAACATTATCAGTTACACCGTCACCATCAGTATCAGGCCAAGGACAACCATTGTTAGCTGCAGGACCTGCTTCGTTAGGACATTTATCATCAGCATCAGTTACACCGTCACCATCAGCATCAGGACAACCAGCTAATGATTTTAAACCAGCTACTTGAGGACAGTTGTCTTTGTTATCTGGTACACCGTCACCATCAGTATCAGGACATCCGTTAAATTCAGCTAGACCAGCTTCATTAGGACAAGTATCTTTAGAATCTTCGATTCCATCACCATCTGTATCAGGACAACCGTTGAAAGCTTCTAATCCAAAAACTTCTGGACAAGCATCGTCTTTATCGTAAACACCATCACCGTCTGTATCTGTACCACCAAATTTAACAGCTAAACCAGCTGAATGTTGGAAGTGCTTTGTTAGATAATCTTCGAAAGAGTGCTTGTATTTAGACTCAACGAATAAACCAATATTTTCAGAAAACCAGTATGTTAAACCTAAAGATGCATTAACCGTACCAGCTCCTACATAGTTGTTGGTTCCTGCTTTAGTAGAAAATGTATTGTATGTACCTTCTTCAATCCAAGTATAACCTCCACCAATACCAATCGCTGGATCTAAAGTTTTCGAATTAATTAGGTTTGCGAAATGGTATCTCACGTTACCATCTAAAGCATAGTAAGCTAAATCGTTAACTGGCAAACTAGGGTTAGATGAATTTTCTCCCCATTTTGTTATTTTATTTACAGAACCACCAACTTGTACAGAGAAATTATCCCCTACATATTTAGAAACAGAGATTGTAGATAATGATGGTAAAATACTCCAGTGATCATCAACATTGAAATATTCGCTAAAATAATCTCCTTGAGGAGCGTCTTCACCTACAGGAAACACATCAACTGCGTTAACACCGAAGTTGATAGCCCAAGGATTGTTTTGGTCTTGTGCCATAACATTACCCATAGTAGTTACAAGTAACATTGTGAACAATAATCTGCTAAGATTTTTCATATTCAAAAATTTAATTTTTAAGTGTTAATTAGAAGCAAAAATAAGCTGTTAAATATTATTAACAAAGACAAATATATAAAAATATTGATTATTATAAGATTTTCTAATGGTTTAAAGGGTTGTTTTTAAATGATTTCTAAAGTTTTACCAACTTTTTTAAAGGCATTAATTGCTTTGTCTAAATGCTCTTTGGTATGCGCTGCTGAAAGCTGAACTCTAATTCTTGCCTTTTCTTTTGGAACTACAGGATAAAAGAAACCAATAACGTAAATACCTTCTTCTAGAAGCCTATTTGCCATAGTTTGAGATAACTTTGCATCATAAAGCATCACAGGTACTATTGCAGAATCACCATCTACTATATCAAACCCAGCTGCTTTCATTTCTTTTTTAAAGTACTTTGTGTTTTCTTCTAATTGATCTCTTAAAGAGTTATCATTAGCTAACATATCAAAAACTTTTATTGAAGCACCAACTATTGCTGGGGCTAATGAATTAGAGAACAGATAAGGTCTTGATCTTTGACGTAGCATTTCTATAATTTCTTTCTTTCCTGTGGTGTATCCACCCATTGCTCCGCCTAATGCTTTTCCTAATGTACCGGTAATAATGTCAATTCTTCCCATTACTCCTTTTTCTTCTAAAGTACCTCTTCCAGTTTCACCTATAAAACCAGCAGCATGACATTCGTCAATCATTACTAAAGCATCATATTTATCTGCTAAATCACAAATTTTATCTAAAGGCGCAACAAGACCATCCATAGAAAACACACCGTCTGTAACGATAATTTTAAAACGACTTCCAGCTTCGTTTGCAGCAATAAGTTGTTTTTCTAAATCTTCCATGTTGTTGTTTTGGTATCTATACCTAGCTGCTTTACATAGTCTAACGCCATCTATGATGGAAGCATGATTTAGAGAGTCAGATATAATTGCGTCTTCTGGTCCTAAAAGCGGTTCAAAAACACCACCATTGGCATCAAAAGCTGCTGCATAAAGAATGGTGTCTTCTGTACCATAAAAATCTGCTATTTTTTGTTCTAAGGTTTTGTGTATGTCTTGTGTACCGCAAATAAATCTTACTGAAGACATCCCAAACCCATGTGTATCCATTGTGTCTTTTGCGGCTTGGATTACTTCTGGATGAGAGGATAAACCTAAGTAGTTATTCGCACAAAAATTTAATACTTTTTCTCCTGTATTTAATGTAATCTCAGCTCCTTGAGCAGACGTTATTATACGTTCTTCTTTAAAAAGTCCGCTGTATTTTATGTCTTGTAATTCTTTATTTAAATGATCTTTTATTTTATTGTACATAATTTAAGGGGTGTTTTTTTGCAAATTTAGCAATGTTTTTAGGTTAGCTTTCTAATGTTAAATTTATTTTTAAAATTAATTAGTTAAATGTTGAAACTTTGATAGTTTCGTTTACATAAACTAACATTTTATTTGAAATAACATAACCCATTTCTTTTAAATAATTAGCATACATGTCTAATTGTTCTTCATATTTTGGGTTTGGTAATCCTGTTTTATAGTCAATAATTGTAACATGATTATCTTTAATGGCTAAACGGTCTGGTCTAATGATTTGACCAGAACTTGTTAAAATATCACGCTCATTATATATTGTGTAGTCTTGGGTATAAAACGGTTTTAAATCTTGGTGATTAATAATTTCGTTTATGGTTTTTAAAATGTTTTCTACTTGATTTTTGTTTATAAAACCATCATCTATAGCTTGTGATACCGCAAAATCTACATCTTCTTTAATGTAGATCTCTGCCATTATATCATGAATAATGTTTCCTTTTTCTATAGCATGTTGCTGATTAGTATCCCATAAATAGCCAGACTTAGTGATTATTTTAATATTGTGTTCTTTTTTGTTTACACTTATAATGTTTTTGTTAGATGAAGATTCTAAAGCTTTTTCAATAGGAATAATTTCTCTTTTTGAATTTCCAAATTCGTAAAAGGTTTGCGAGTCACTCCATAGTTGTTCTGTTTGTAAATAAGACTGAAACAGTTTAGAGTAACTATTTAATTCATTTAAATTATTATCTATTTTACTAATAATATGTAGTTGTTCTACAGGTCTTGTTAGGGTAACATACAGTAAATTTATGTTGTCTAACTCTTGTTCTGCTTTGTGTTTGGTGTAAATCTCTTGACCTATTTCTCCAAAATTTTCAACATCACTGTTAAACTTTATAAGGGTTTTTGAAAAACCATTAAAAAGGTTTTTGTCTAGTGGAAACCATTCTTGAGGCTCTTTTTCGCGATAAATTTCTAAATCTGCAAAAGGAAAAATTACCACAGGAAACTCTAATCCTTTTGATTTATGTATGGTCATTATTTGTACCGCATTTTGATTGTTAGGCGACACTATGCTTAAACTGTCTTTTTTATTTTCGTAATAGTCTAAAAACCCAGAAATACCTGTGATGTTTTTTTGAGAAAACTCTAATACCAAGTCTAGATAAAACTGTACAAATGCATCTGAAGTTTGAAGCAAATTAAACTGTCTTGCAATACTTTCTACACTATCGTAAAGTGAAAGTTGAGCAATTTCAGTAGTATTAAAATGAATACCAAATGGTTTAAAATCTTCAAAAAAAGCATCAATATTTAGCTTTAAATTTTGTTTAAAAAAGGTGTGTTTATCTTCAACGTTGAAAGTGTTTGCTAAATAATGAAGCACATTAATCCTAACTTCTAAATGATTTGGATTTACTAATAACCTTAAGATGTTATTGATTAACTTAACAGACTCTGAATTGTCAATCAACATAGTTTCAGAAGACATTATTTTTATATCGTTTTCACTTAAATAATTGGCTACAGCAATACCTTCTTTTTTCTTGCGTACTAATACACAAATATCTTTTAAATCATAACCGTTATCTAAGCACTTTTTTATGGTATTGTATGTCTCATTAGCGTAAATAGTGTCTTTATCATCTTCGCCTTCTTTTAAATCTAAAAACTGAAGGCTTACATAACCGTCTTCTTTTATCGTAGGATTTTGATTAGCCTTTTTATACAAATTTGCATAATGCTCATTTCTAAAACTTGTGTTTGAAATGTATTTAAAAAACGAATTATTAAAGGTGACAATATTTTTGTGGCTACGGTAATTTTCTTCAAGTTCAATTACTTTTTTGTCTACAGGAAAAGGATTTTTATCTTCGGTTAAGTCAATAAATTGTTCTGCTTTTCCGCCACGCCAACGGTAAATAGCTTGTTTAGCATCACCAACAATCATGGTACTTCCTTTTTCGCCTTTTAAATTTTGGGAGGTAAGCGAGTTTTCTATTAATGGGATTAAATTATTCCATTGCATTTCGGAAGTATCCTGAAATTCATCAATAAAATAATGTCTAAATTTTTCGCCAATACGCTCGTAAATAAAAGGTGTTGGTTGGTCTTTTAATTGATTGGAAATTAGTGTGTTAAATTCTGAAATTAATAATTTGTTCTCGTTGTCTTTTATAAGTTGAAGCTCGGTATTAATTGCGTTTAATACCGAAAGAGGTGTAACGTTTTTATATATGGCTTTTAGAAAAGTTAGGTTATTGACAGATGCTTTTATGGTTTTATAGGTTAAAGCAATTTCTGAAAGTAGGCTATCTATAATATCTTTTTTGTTAGCATCTAGCTTTGTAGTGTAAACTTTGTTTTCTTCTATATTACTTTCTAATTGATTGTTATATAATCCGTTAGTTTGTAAAAATGAAGCTTTTTCAAAATGATTAAAAAGCGTACCTCTTGAAAAATCTGCTTTAGTTAATCCGTTATTTTTAAATGTTGATAAAATGCTTTTAGCATTATCTATAATTTGGTTTTCTGTATATTTAATTTGTTTGATTAAGCTGGTTTTTAAGGTTTCAAAATCGTCTAAAGTTTTGTCCTTTAAAGCTTCTTTTAAATGCGGTATGTCGTTTTCGTTGGTAAGTTTTTTTGCAATTTTATTTAAGTCATTTGAGATGTCCCAACTTTTATCGTCATCAGCTTTTTCAATAGCAAAATCTATTAAAATTTTAGTTAGTTTTTTGTCGGTTCCTGCTTTTGCTATAAGACTATCTACAGCTTCATTTAATAAGGCTTCGGTATCTAGCTCGACTTCAAAATTAATGGGTAATTTTAAGTCGTAAGCAAACGTTCTGATTAATCTATGGTTAAAACCATCTATCGTACTAATATCAAAAGCAGCATAATTGTGCATTATCGTGCTTAATAATGTTTTGGCTCTTTTATTAACGTAACTTGGTTCTAAATTTAGCTCTAAACAAATAGCGTTAAACATAGCGTCGTTACCGTTTAAAACAGTTTCATCAGAAAAATCTTTTAATTTTTTAAGAATACGTTCTTTCATTTCGCCAACAGCTTTATTGGTAAATGTCATCGCTAAAATGTTTCTAAAACCAAAAATATTTTCAGTTTTAAATAACAGTTTTAAGTAAGATTTTACAAGGTTAAAAGTTTTTCCGCTTCCAGCTGAAGCGTTAAAAACTTTAAAAGGCGCAATGGTATTCATTAAAAAATTAATTTGTTACAAGATAAGAACAATCAATCTTAAAATAGTTATAAATTATAAGCATTATTGAAGAAACAAGCTAAATTCTTAGTAAGTTTGATGTGAATAAAATTAATAACCACAAAAAATATATATTATGGCTTTTGAATTACCAGAATTAGGTTATGCATACGATGCATTAGAACCACATATAGATGCAAGAACTATGGAAATACACCATAGCAAACATCATAACGGATATACAACAAAATTAAACGGTGCTGTTGAAGGGACTGATTTAGAAGGAAAGTCTATTGAAGACATTTTAACTAATTTAGATATGTCTAATAGCGCAGTTAGAAATAATGGTGGTGGATTTTATAACCATTCTTTATTTTGGACAGTAATGAATCCTGAAGGAAAAGGACGTTTATCTGGAGAATTAAAAGATGCTATTGAAGCAGAATTTGGTTCTTTTGAAGATTTTAAAGATGCGTTTAGTAAAGCAGCTGCAACACAGTTTGGATCTGGTTGGGCTTGGCTTTGCGTACACAAAGGAGGAAAAGTAGAAGTTTGTTCTACACCAAACCAAGATAATCCTTTAATGCCAGGTGTGTCTTGTGAAGGTACACCAATCTTAGGATTAGATGTTTGGGAGCATGCTTATTACTTAAACTATCAAAATAGACGACCAGATTATATTGAAGCATTTTTCAATGTAATTAATTGGAACGAAGTAGAAAGAAGATATGCTGAAGCTAAGTAATTAGTAACGCAAACAATAAATGAAAAGGCAGACTTTAAAGTCTGCCTTTTTTATTTTGTAATATTCTGAAAATCAAAATGTTTATTAAATAAAAAAGCCGGACGAGAGTCCAGCTTTTTTGCCCCAAATCTACCATGAACTTAACCTACTTATGTTATGGTAAGTTCAAATATAACGAAGATTAATTTCAAAAATTGCAATTAATAGTCAAAACGTAAAAAAAATCGCTTAACGGACTTTTTCATAGGAAAATACCTCAAAAACAGTTAGTAAGCTCTTTCTTTGTTACCTTCATAAAAGTTAATAAAGGCTCTGTTAACCACTCGATTACCACCTACAGTTGGGTAATTACCAGTAAAGTACCAGTCGCCTAAATGTTCTGGACAAGCCTTATGTAAATTCTCTACAGATTGGAAAATAATTTCTACCTCAGCATTAACAGAAGCGTCTGTTAATAACTCTGATATTTTAGAAGAAATTTGCTCTGTAGTAAATTGATCATAAATTTCTTTCACAAAGTTTTGTACGTCTTTATCTGCAAGATTTACTTGTGCTTTACACTTATTGTAAACCTCTTCAACTAAATTGTATTTGTTGTTTTCTTTTAACAACTCTAAAGCTGCATTAAAAGCAACTAAAGACTCTAAGTTTGCCATGTCAATACCATAGCAATCTGGATAACGTATTTGTGGTGCAGATGAGACAACTATTATTTTTTTAGGATGAAGTCTATCCATCATCTTAATAATACTTTTCTTTAATGTTGTACCACGTACAATACTATCGTCTATAATTACTAAGTTATCGGTAGGTTTGATTACGCCATAAGTTACATCGTAAACGTGCGCTACTAAATCATCACGACTACTGTCTTCTGTAATAAAGGTCCTTAGTTTTACGTCTTTTATAGCTATTTTTTCAATACGAGGTGTTTCTTCTAATATTGAAATAACTTGCTCTTTAGATAGGTTTCCGTTTCCGTTTAAAATATCTTGTGTTTTTCTTTCATTTAGATGCTCTTCAACAGTGTCAATCATTCCGTAGAAAGATGTTTCTGCTGTATTTGGTATATATGAGAAAACAGTATTTTTTGTGTCGTTATCTATCGCCTTTAGTACCTGAGGCATTAATAGTTTACCTAAAGTTTTACGTTCTTGATAGATTTCGGCATCACTTCCTCTAGAAAAATAGATACGTTCAAAACTACATGATTTACGCTCTAAAGGTTGTAAAATCTGTTTGATAGATACATCTCCGGAAGTTTTGGTAATTATAGCGTGACCTGGCTCTAATTCTTTTACATCATCAAATTCTACATTAAAAACGGTTTGTATTACAGGACGCTCTGATGCTACAACTACAACTTCATCATCTTTGTAATAAAAAGCAGGTCTGATTCCAGCGGGATCACGTAATACAAAGGAGTCTCCGTGTCCTAACAGTCCAGCCATAGCATAACCACCATCCCAATTTTTTGCAGCGCGTTTTAATATTTTATGAACTTTTAAACGCTCTGCAATTAATGGTGAGCACTCATGTTTGCTGTATCCTTCTTTTTTTAGGTCTTTATAGATTTTACTAACGGCATCATCTAAAAAATGACCTATTTTTTCCATTATAGTAATGGTATCTGTGTATTCTTTAGGATGCTGACCTAAATCTACTAGGTTTTGGAATAATTCTTTAACATTGGTCATATTAAAGTTTCCTGCCAAAATTAGATTACGATGCATCCAATTGTTTTGTCTTAAAAACGGGTGTACACTTTCAACACTATTTTTACCAAAAGTACCATAACGTACGTGTCCTAAAAGTACTTCGCCAATATAAGGCACATGCTTTTTTTGTAGAGCAACATCATCTTGGTATTCTGGATGTTCTGTCAATACTTGATTAATTCGACTATTAATTTGACCAAATATATCTTGAATAGGCTGCTGTGCAATAGATCTAACTCTACTTATGTAACGTTCACCAGGGTTAGTATCTAATTTTATACTTGCAAATCCAGCACCATCTTGACCACGATTGTGCTGTTTTTCCATCATTAAATACATTTTATTGACACCATAAAAAGCACTACCATATTTTTCTTTGTAGTATTCTAATGGTTTTAATAGTCTAATATGCGCTATTCCGCATTCGTGTTTTAAAGCATCACTCATTTTAGTTGTGTTGTGTGTGTTTTAAGAATGATAATTTGTTATCTGTTTAATTTTAAACAAGTTAATAAAAAACGCGCTCAATATTAAAGAGCGCGTTGTTTTATTGTAATTCTATTTCAAATTGTGTTAAGTTTTTAAACTGCTGAAGCCTTTTATTTACTTCGTCTTGTGTTAGGTTAAGCATGCGCTCGGTTCCAAATTTTTCTACACAAAATGAAGCTAAAGTAGAGCCGTAAATGACAGCGTTTTTCATGTTTTCAAAAGACACGTCGCCTGTGCTTGCTAAGTAACCTGCAAATCCACCAGCAAAAGTATCTCCTGCTCCTGTTGGATCAAAAACCTCTTCTAAAGGTAATGCAGGTGCATAAAATACGTTTTCATCATGAAATAATAATGCGCCATGTTCTCCTTTTTTAATAACTACATATTTTGGACCCATTTCATGAATTTTTCTTGCAGCAACAACTAAACTGTATTCTCCTGTTAGTTGTCTTGCTTCTTCATCGTTAATTGTAATGACGTCTACACGTTTTATAACTTCATGTAATTGGTCTAAAGCAGAATCCATCCAAAAATTCATAGTATCTAAAACTACTAATTTTGGTTTTTTAGTCATTTGATCTAAAACACCTGTTTGTACGATAGGATGTAAGTTACCTAACATTACTACATCTGAGTCTTTGTAATTATCTGGAACGATTGGGTTAAAGTCTGCTAATACGTTTAGCTCTGTTGCTAAGGTGTCACGAGAATTCATATCGTTATGATATTTACCACTCCAGAAAAAAGTTTTACCGTCTTTTACTATTTCTACACCTTCAATATTGATATTTCTGTCTTTTAAAAGATCTAAATATTCTTGAGGAAAATCTCCACCAACTACAGAAACTGCAGCAGCATCTACATCAAAATTTGAAGCAGATAAACCTATATAAGTTGCTGCTCCGCCAAGTATTTTGTCTGTTTTTCCAAAAGGTGTTTCAATAGCATCAAAAGCTACGGTACCTACTATTACTAATTTGCTCATAAGGGCGATTTAAATTAAGCGGCAAATATACGATTTTAAATGGATAATAAAGGTTATAAATTTTAGCCTTTTTTAGTAGTGTTAATTGAAATATTAGTTCTGTTTTTGAGTTTTATTTTCTGCCAAAATCTGCAGGAATTTCACCCCAAGCTTTGGTTTCCCATTTAACGATTGTAGTACTATAAGTATTTTCTTTTAGCCATTTTACAGCGCGATCCACCAAATCAAAAACAGGTTTGTTTTTAGCGTTTCGTTCTAATTTGCTGTTGCAGTTTTTCTTTTTAACCCAACTTATGGCGGTTTTTGAGTCGGTGTAAATAATACGGTCACTATTGTGTTGTTTTAAAAATGCTAATCCGTGAACAATAGCTAAAAATTCACCTATATTATTGGTGCCTTCTTCAAAAGGACCTTGTATAAATAGTTGTTTTTTGGTTTTGGTATCTACACCACGATATTCCATTATTCCTGGATTACCAGAAGATGCGGCATCAACCGAAATTGAGTTGTAATTAGGCTGACCTATTTTTTTAAGTTGTACTTCAGAAAGTTCACTTTTAAACGTTTTAGATTTTCCTATATAACCCGTTGGACCTTCTTTGTAAGCTTTTTTTGCAGCATCAAAAGAGGCAAATGATTTATACTGAGCACTTTTGTAATCCTTGATTTGGGCTTTACAGTCGTCCCAAGTTTCAAAAACACCAGTGTTATGGCCTTTCCAAACCGTATAATATTTTTTCTTTTTTTTACTCATTATATATTTCTAGCAAAATTAAAGCTTGCGGATTATAGTAGTTTGCTAATTAATACTTCTAAGGTTTTAACATCTTCAAGAGAGGCTAAATTTAGTGTTTTAATAAAGAGGTTTTCGTTATGAATTTCTATTTCTAGACCTTTTAATTTTACAATTTTATTGACAAGGTTTATAGTTCTAATAGGATTTAAAGTTTTTGACACTGTAAAACACTCATAGTCTTTAAGTTTTATTTCATCGTCATTTCTTATTGAATCAAAAAACTTTTCAGTTCCAGTTTTTTCTCTAAATGTGTAATGCCCATCGATAGATTCAATTTTTAACCATAGCATCAGATGGTTTTCAAAATAGTTATTACCTCTTCCGTAATTTACATAAGGCATAAAGATAAAACCTCTTTCAAATTTAAAACAATTAGAATAAGACCAATCATCATAACCACTTAAGATTTTGGTTTCTTCTATGGTTTTAACTTCAAAATCGTTAAATCTATATTTTGTAAAATATCTACTTTCTTTTAAATGGTTAAGTGCAATTTCAATTTGTTTTTCTTTTTCGTAAGGTATTTTATCAAGTTCGTGTTGAGGTGTTGCTCTAAACTCATTATCGTGTACTAGCCAATTACCACTTTGAGCTTCTTCTAAGGTTAATTTAGCTCCTGTTTCAGGATCAATAATGAATTCATCTTTTAAACTTTCTCTTAGTTTTTTTTCATTTTCACCTTCAAATAAATCTCTTTTTGTGATAATGGTGTAAAATCCGATAAAAAAAAGAAATAAACATAAAACAATAATTATTATCTCTAGCATATAATTTATCTCAAAAGATCATCAACCACTTTAGGGAAATGTTCCATTTCTAACTCATGGATTTTTGAAGCTACATCTTCTGCGGTATCAGTTGTTAAAACATCGCATTTTGCTTGAAAAATGATAGCGCCTTCATCATAGTTTTCGTTTACATAGTGTATTGTAATACCGGTTTCTGTTTCTTTATTATTTACAACAGCTTCGTGTACATGCATACCGTACATTCCTTTTCCTCCATATTTTGGTAATAATGCAGGATGAATATTTATGACTTTATTTGGGAATGCTTTTAAGATATTTTCAGGAAACTTCCATAAAAATCCCGCAAGTATAATTAAATCTGGTTGGCTGACTTTTAAGATATTAAGCACATCTTCTGTTTGTAAAAAAGCAATTCTGTTAAAAGATAAAGCACTGACTTTTAGTTTTTTACATCTATCTAAAACTTTGGCATGAGGATTGTTAGTCAATACTTGAACAACAGACGCATTGTCACTATTGTGAAAAAACTTTATCAAATTTTCAGCATTACTTCCGCTACCGGACGCAAAAATTACTACACGTTTCATTTTTATAGTTTCAGTGTTAAATTCTTCAAACAAAAAAAGCAATAATTATTAACAATTACGGGCAAAACCGATTTTATTATTTAAATTAGTAGCACATTTTTCAACTAAAAGTGTGTTTTAAATTAAAGTTTTTTATTTTTGCCACTTAATTAAAACTAAAAAATTAAAATTATGTCAGACATTGCATCAAGAGTAAAAGCGATTATCGTAGACAAATTAGGTGTTGATGAGAACGAAGTAGTAAACGAAGCTAGCTTCACTAACGATTTAGGAGCAGATTCTTTAGACACTGTAGAATTAATTATGGAATTCGAAAAAGAATTTGATATTCAAATTCCAGATGACCAAGCAGAAAACATTGCAACAGTAGGTCAAGCTGTATCTTATATTGAAGCTGCAAAATAAGCACAATATTTATGGAACTTAAGCGAGTAGTAGTTACAGGTTTAGGTGCGCTAACACCAATAGGAAACACTAAAGACGAGTACTGGAATGGTCTTGTTAATGGAAAAAGTGGTGCAGCGCCTATAACGTATTTTGATACCGAAAAATTCAAAACTAACTTTGCTTGCGAGTTAAAAAACTTCGTGGCAACAGATTTTCTTGATAGAAAAGAAGCCCGAAAAATGGATAGGTTTACACAGTACGCAATGGTCGCGTCAGACGAGGCTATTGCGGACTCAAACCTTGATTTAGACAAAGTCAACAAACTTAGAGTTGGCGTTGTTTGGGGAGCAGGAATTGGTGGATTAGAAACGTTTCAAAACGAAGTTTTAAACTACGCAGCAGGAGACGGTACACCAAGATTTAATCCTTTCTTTATCCCAAAAATGATTGCAGATATAGCACCAGGTAACATTTCTATTAAAAATGGATTTATGGGACCTAACTATACTACAGTATCTGCATGTGCATCTTCAGCCAATGCAATGATAGATGCCTTAAACTACATACGTTTAGGACATTGTGATGTTATCGTTACCGGAGGTAGCGAAGCAGCAGTTACTATTGCAGGAATGGGTGGATTTAATTCTATGCACGCTTTATCAACTAGAAACGAAAGTCCAGAAACAGCATCAAGACCTTTTGATGCAACTAGAGATGGATTTGTTTTAGGTGAAGGAGCAGGCGCATTAATATTAGAAGAATATGAGCACGCAAAAGCTAGAGGCGCAAAAATTTATGCCGAAGTTGTTGGCGGTGGATTATCTTCAGATGCATATCACATGACAGCTCCACATCCTGATGGAATAGGTGTTATTGCTGTTATGAAAAATTGCCTTGAAAACGCTGGAATAAAACCAGAAGAGGTAGATCATATTAATACTCACGGAACATCAACACCATTAGGTGATGTTGCCGAATTAAAAGCAATTAAAGCTGTTTTTGGAGATCATGCTAAAAACATTAATATTAATTCGACAAAATCCATGACAGGTCACTTATTAGGTGCAGCAGGAGCTATAGAAGCTATTGCATCTATTTTGGCTATGGAAAATGGTACGGTTCCTCCGACAATTAATCATACTACTGTCGATGAAAATATCGATCCAGAACTAAACTTAACATTAAACCAACCTCAAAAAAGAGACATCAAAGTAGCGATGAGCAATACTTTTGGATTTGGAGGTCATAACGCTTGCGTGCTGTTTAAGAAAATAGATTAGTTCATAAATTTACATGAAACGCATTAAAAACATATTTAATTCCCAGTCTAAGGACAAAGGGGAATTTTTTATGTCTATTTCTAAAATTGTAAACTTTAAGCCTAAAAACATAAACCATTACAAAACTGCCTTTACGCATCGTTCTATGAACATAAAAGATAGTAAAGGGCATATTGTAAATTATGAACGTTTAGAATTTTTAGGAGACGCAATGCTTAGCGCTGTTATAGCTCATTATCTATATACCGAAGTACCAAGTGGTGACGAAGGCTATTTAACAAAAATGCGTTCTAAAGTTGTAAGTAGAGAGCATTTAAATGAATTGGGTAAAGATTTAGGCTTAATTAAATTAGTTGAAAGTAAAATACCTAAAGGACAATTTGGAGATAATATTCATGGTAATCTTTTTGAAGCTTTAGTAGGAGCCATTTATTTAGATAAGGGTTATAAAGCTTGCGAAAAATTTATTGAAGACAGAATTATTGAACCTTATGTAGATATTGAAACGCTTGAAGGTAAGGTGATTAGCTATAAGAGTTTATTGATAGAATGGTGCCAAAAAGAGAAAAAGCATTTTGACTACAATGTCTATGAAGACACGGGTAATAGTGATGTTAAACACTTTGCTGTAAAATTATCTATAGATCATAAAGTAGTTTCAAAAGCAAGAGCAACTTCAAAGAAAAAAGCAGAAGAAAAAGCATCTAAAAGAGCCTTTTTTGCTTTTCAAAAGCAGATAACAAAAGCTGCTATTTTATAAAAAATTTACCTTTAAAAATAGGCAAAACACTACAACGTTTTCGTATTTTTTCATGTTAAGAATACGTAAAACATGCTTAAAATAAGCGTGTAAACACTATATTTACGGTTAGTTAAGTAATAAGATGGCTGTAAAAAAATTATTGTTAGACGATTTTTTTGAAGAAGAACAGTTTAGTCTAATAGGAATTCATTGTACAATTGAAGATTTTAGATTAGCCTTTTTAATCAATCAAGTTTTAGATATACGTCTTAAACGAAATAAGGATGATGTTCATTTTTCTAAAGACAATTCTGTTTTTGCGTTATTCGATTTTGATGAAAAACAACAACATATATCTTATCATCTTGTAGCAAATATTTGTAAAGTAAAACATGATCAAAACCAGCAACTTAACTCACTTTTTGGAGACGAAAATTTTGGCTCAACCACACATTTTTTGCTTCCGGAATACAAAAAAGTAAATTATCTGCTTAAGATAGAAACAGATCTTACTTTTAACAAAGAAAAATTGATACTAAACAAACTATTAAAAATACCACAAGTAGTTACAGCTTACAGTATAGATGTAAATACTTTAAAAACTAAAAACAACTTAATATTCAACTAATGCCAAAAAGAAAAAAGACCAAAATAGTTGCAACCTTAGGACCAGCAACAAGTAGTAAAGAGGTATTAAAAGGAATGTTAGACGAAGGTGCTAACGTATTTAGAATTAACTTCTCTCACGCAGATTATAAAGACGTAGAAGAGCGAGTTAAAATGATAAGAGAACTTAATGAAGAATTTGGTTACAATGCTTCTATTTTAGCAGATTTACAAGGTCCAAAATTACGCGTTGGTGTAATGAAAGAAGAGGTAATTGTAAATCCTGGTGACGAAATTATTTTTGCAACAGGCGAAAGATTTGAAGGCACAAAAGAACGTGTTTACATGACTTACAACAACTTTCCGCAAGATGCAAAACCAGGAGAAAGAATTCTTTTAGATGATGGTAAACTTATCTTCGAAGTTGTTTCTACAGATAAGAAAAAAGAAGTTGTAGCTAAAGTAATACAAGGTGGACCATTAAAATCTAAAAAAGGAGTTAACCTACCTAATACTAATATATCTCAACCTGCGTTAACAGAAAAAGATGTAGAAGATGCAATTTTTGCATGTAAGCTAGGTGTAGATTGGATCGCGCTTTCTTTTGTAAGACACGCAGAAGATTTAATGGAGCTTGAAGAGTTAATAAAGAAAAATAGCGAACATAAAATCCCTATCATTGCTAAAATTGAAAAGCCAGAAGGTGTAGCCAACATTGACAAAATTGTTGCTTACTGTGATGGTATAATGGTAGCACGTGGTGATTTGGGTGTAGAAATTCCTGCAGAAGAAGTGCCTTTAGTACAAAAACAATTAGTATTACGCGCAAAAAGAGCAAGAATACCTGTAATTATTGCTACACAAATGATGGAAACTATGATTAATAGTTTAACACCAACACGTGCTGAAGTAAATGACGTAGGTAACTCGGTAATGGATGGAGCAGATGCGGTAATGTTATCTGGTGAGACTAGTGTAGGACAATATCCTATTCAGGTAATTCGTCAAATGTCTAACATTATTAAAAGTGTTGAAGACTCAGATTTAATTAAAGTGCCACAATCACCACCGCATATTCGCACTAAGCGTTACATAACTAAATCTATATGTTATCACGCAGCAAATATGGCTAATGAGATTGATGCAAAAGCCATTTCAACATTAACAAATAGTGGTTATACAGCGTTTCAAATTTCAGCTTGGCGACCAAAAGCACATATTTTAGTATTTACATCTAACCGTCGTATTTTAACTCAATTAAGTTTACTTTGGGGTGTTACAGCATTTTATTACGATAAATATGTTAGTACAGACGAAACTATTGAAGACGTTAACGCTATTGCTTGTAAAAAGGGATTCTTAGAAGTAGGAGACATGCTAATTAGTCTTGCAGCTATGCCAATTCAAGAGAAAGGAATGGTAAATACATTAAGAGTAACAGAAATAGAAAGTTGTAGTTTCTAAAAGCCTGTACTGAGCGCAGTCGAAGAGCAGTCAATAACAGTACAAATATTAAAAGACCAGTTTCTTACTAAGAAGCTGGTTTTTTTATTAAAATTCAAATTTTAATTGTACGCTAACGCTCTTCTTTTCTTCTGTTTTTTTAGTGTTTTGTTCGGTGTTTAGATTAGATAAAGAAATACCTAATAAACGTACAGAATTGCTCAGTTTTTCTTGATATAATAAATCTTTAGCGGTTTCTAAAATTACAGACTTGTCAGCAAAAAAATAGGGCAATGTTTTACTTCGTGTTTGCAGTGTAAAATCGCTGTATTTAATCTTTAAAGTTACTGTTTTACCAGCAACTTTACTTTTACTTAATCGTTTAGAAACTTCTTCAGCAATATGCTCTAATTTTTCAAGCATAAATATTTCTGAAGATAAGTTTTTACTAAATGTACGCTCTGCAGCAAGGCTTTTCCTTATTCTATTTGGTTTTACTTGGCTGTTATGTATTCCTCTAACTATGTAGTAATAATAAGAACCAGATTTGCCAAAATGTTGCTCTAAATATTCTAGAGTTTTTGATTTTAAATCTTTACCAGTAAAGATGCCTTTTTGATACATTTTTTCGGCAGTTACTTTACCTATTCCGTAAAACTTTCTAATATCTAAATCTTCTAAAAAATCTAAAACTTCTTCAGGATTAACCGTTTTTTGTCCGTTAGGTTTGTTGTAATCGCTAGCAACTTTTGCAACAAATTTATTAATACTTACTCCAGCAGAAGCTGTTAAACCAACTTCATTATAAATTCGATTTCTAATTTCTTCAGCAATTAAAGAAGCACTTGGGTTTCCTTTTTTATTTTGAGTCACATCTAAGTAAGCTTCATCTAAAGATAAAGGTTCAACTAAGTCAGTATAATCAAAAAATATGGCTCTAATTTTATTAGAAATTTCTTTATAACGTTCAAAATCTGTTCTAACAAAAATTAAATCAGGACACAGTTTTTTTGCTAATTGACCAGACATAGCACTTTTAACTCCAAATTTTCTAGCCTCATAACTTGCAGCACTAATAACACCACGTGCACTACCGCCACCAACAGCAATTGGTTTACCTTTAAGATCGGGATTATCCATTTGCGCTACAGATGCGTAAAAAGCATCCATATCTACATGAATAATTTTTCTTATTGGTAAATCGTTTTGCATAGTGTAAATTTAGACAATATTACTAACGTTATTAGATAGCATTTTCAAATTTTATGATTGAAATAGAAAGAAAGTTTTTAGTAAAATCTCAAGCTTTTAAAGATGAAGCTTTTAATAAAACACATATAAAACAAGGTTTTTTAAGTACAGATAAAGAAAGAACGGTTAGAGTTAGGCTTAAAGGAGAAAAAGGCTTTTTGACAATAAAAGGATCTTCTTCTAACGATGGATTATCAAGGTTTGAATGGGAAAAAGAGATTAGTAAAGAAGATGCAGAACAGCTTTTTAAATTGTGTAAACAAGGAATTATTGATAAGATAAGATATGAGGTTAAGTCAGGTAATCACATCTTTGAAATTGATGAGTTTTTTGGTGATAATGAAGGTTTAGTTATAGCAGAAATAGAACTTAACACCGAAGATGAAGCATTTGAAAAACCTAATTGGTTAGGAAACGAAGTAACAGGAGATATTAGGTATTATAATTCGCAATTAAGTAATCAACCTTTTAAAACATGGAAATAAAAAAAGCCTAACTAATTTAGTTAGGCTTTTTTTTATATTTTTCAACCTTACTTTTTCACAATCAAGAATTGGCTTCTTCTGTTAAGTTGGTGTTGTTCTTTGCTACAAGGGTTACAGTCTACAGCAGGCTCAGTTTCACCTTTACCAGTTGCAGATATTCTGCTAGCATCAATACCTTTAGAGATAATGTACTGTCTTGTAGTTTGCGCACGTCTTTCTGATAAACCTTGGTTGTAGCTATCAGAACCTCTAAAGTCTGTGTGAGACGTTGCTTCTATAACCATGTCTGGGTATTTGTTCATTACTTGTACTAAGTTATCTAATTCAAACGCTGCTTTTGCTGTGATGTTTGATTTATCAAACTCAAAGTAAATTGGGTTTAATACCACT